>NZ_JAJAUZ010000029.1 GCF_020532645.1 Streptomyces bambusae | reverse complement strand
CGCCCGCGTGCCCGGAGCCGGTACGGCATCCCCGGTACGGCCGGATGCTGCCGCGGCGCCGCCGTCGCCGCCCGGTGCCGCAGCAGGACCGGCGGCCGTCGGGGTGCCACCCCCGGTGGACCCGGTGGCGCCCGGCGCGCGGCCCGCGGGGTTGCCCTGGGCCGGCACGCCGCCGGGGTACCCGCCCTGCGCCGCCGGGGTGCCCGGGTACGCGGGGGATCCCGCGGGGTACCCGGCCGCCCGGCCCTGCCCCGGCACGCTGCCCGGGTGCGGGCCGACCGGTGCCGGCGCGGGGGCCGGCGCCCCGCCCGGGCGGGTGACGCGGAGGCGGCCCTCCTGGTCGGGGGTGAGGGCGAGGGGCGGGGTGGTGGCCGGGGGGACCAGGCGGAGGGTGGATTCGCCGATCGAGAGGAGGGCGTACGGGGGGAGCGGGACGGGAGCGGGGCCCACCGGGCGGCCGTCCAGGGTGGTGCCGTTCGTCGAGGAGAGGTCGGCCACCGAGACCCGGCCGTCCTCGGCGACGGTGACCGCGCAGTGGAGGCGCGAGACGTCCGGGTCGTCGAGGGGCACGTCCGCCTCGGCGGACCGGCCGATGCGGATCGCCCCGCCGTGCAGCAGGTGGACCCCGCCCGCGTCCGGGCCCGCGACCACGTGCAGCTGGGCGGCCGAGCCGACCGCCGGGGACTCCTCCGCCGCCGGCAGGTGCACGGACAGCACCGCGCCGTCCGTGAGCGGCGGCTCCCCGAGCGTGTGGCGCTGCGGATCGAGCCGCTCCGGGCCCGCGTAGAGCACGACCGTGCCGCCCGTGTCCGGGCCGGCGACCGTGGCCGCCAGCCCCGAGGCCACGGAGGCCAGGGGCGTACCGGCCGGCGCCGTGACGAGCACGTCGCAGCGCGCGCCCGCGCTCTGGTGGCCGCTGCGCGGCCCGAGGACGGTCAGCCGGATCTGCATCGCCGTCAGCGGTCCCTTCTGCACGCCGCGCCCGGCAGGGGTGCGGCGGCAGGGTGCTGCCCGCTCCGCCCCCCACCCGGCACGGACGCGTCGCCCGGTCAGGTCTCTCCGGACCGCGGGCTCCCGACCCCCGGTTCCGTACTGGGGGCATCCTCGCACCTGTCGCGGACAACACGCCCGGCAGCCACCCGAAAGTGATCTTGAATGATCGTCCGGTGGGCACTGGTGTGCACAGGTTCGGCCGTCCGGGGGTGCAAAACCGGACTCCGGCCGCCCGCGCGCACCGCCTCCGCCACCACCCTTCGTACGGACGTACGGCAACCTTCCGCCCTCGACCCGCGTCTTCCGGGGCACCAACCCCTAGAGTGGTCGGACACGAAAATTGACACCAGGGAGCGCATGACGTGCGGCCGGTAGGCAGCAAGTACCTGCTTGAGGAGCCGCTTGGCCGCGGCGCCACGGGCACCGTCTGGCGTGCCCGCCAGCGGGAGACGGCCGGCGCGGAAGCGGCCGTGCCCGGACAGCCCGGCGAGACCCTCGCCATCAAGGTGCTCAAGGAAGAACTCGCGAACGACGCCGACATCGTGATGCGCTTCCTGCGGGAGCGCTCGGTGCTGCTGCGCCTGACGCACCCCAACATCGTGCGCACCCGCGACCTGGTGGTCGAAGGCGACCTCCTCGCCCTGGTCATGGACCTGATCGACGGTCCCGACCTGCACAAGTACATCCGCCAGAACGGCCCCTTCACCCCGGTCGCCGCGAGCCTGCTGACCGCCCAGATCGCGGACGCGCTCGCCGCCAGCCACGCCGACGGCGTCGTCCACCGCGACCTGAAGCCGGCCAACGTGCTGCTCGACGAGAGCGGCGGCCAGATGCGGCCGATGCTCACCGACTTCGGCATCGCGCGCCTCGCCGACTCTCCGGGCCTGACCCGCACCCACGAGTTCGTCGGCACCCCGGCGTACGTGGCACCCGAGTCCGCCGAAGGCCGCCCGCAGACCTCCGCCGTTGACATCTACGGCGCCGGCATCCTGCTGTACGAGCTGGTCACCGGCCGTCCGCCGTTCGCCGGGGGCACCGCGCTGGAGGTGCTGCACCGGCACCTCAGCGAGGAGCCGCAGCGCCCGTCGACGATGCCCGAGCCGCTGTGGACGGTCATCGAGCGCTGCCTGCGCAAGGAGCCGAACGAGCGCCCCGGCGCCGAATCCCTCGCCCGCGGCCTCCGGGTGGTCGCCGCCGGCATCGGCGTGCACTCCTCCTCGGCCGAGGTCGAGGCCGCCCTCGGGGTCGGCGCGCTGCTCACCCCCGACCCGTCGCCCGCGCCCGTCCCGGAGACCCCCGGGGCCGCCGACCCGACCCAGGTGCTGCCCGCCGGCTCCTCCGGTCCGGCCGCCGGTCCGGCCGGTGCGTACGACCCGAACGCCATGACCAGCGTGCTGCCGCCGGTGGGCGCCGCCGACGCCACCTCGGTGCTGCCGCGCACCCCGGGTACGGACCCGGGCGCCGCCGACCCGACGTCCGTGATGCCGCCCGTGCAGCAGCCGGACGCCCCGCACCCGTGGCAGTCCCAACTCCAGGCCGCGCGCGACCGCAACGAGCAGACCCAGATCCAGTACCTGGACCCCAGCGAGGACCCGCTCCGCCGCCGCCCGCAGCGCCGGCCCCAGCCGCCCCAGCCGCCGCAGCAGGCCCCGCACCCGCAGCAGCAGTACGGGCAGCAGCAGCCCCCGCCGCCGGCCCACCAGCCGCAGCGGCCGCCGCAGCGCCAGGCCCCGCCCGCGCAGCAGCCGTACCGCCAGGGCCCGGCCCCGCAGCAGAGCGGCTACCCGTACCCGCCGCCGCAGCAGCAGTACCAGCAGCCCCAGTACCAGCAGCCGCAGCCGCCGCCCCCGGTCTACCAGCAGCCGCAGCAGCCTCAGCCGTACGCGGCCCCGCCCGCGCCGCAGCAGCCCCAGCCCCGGCAGCCCGCGGCGCCCGCGCCCGCGCCGCG
This sequence comes from Streptomyces bambusae, assembly GCF_020532645.1. GTDB lineage: Bacteria > Actinomycetota > Actinomycetes > Streptomycetales > Streptomycetaceae > Streptomyces > Streptomyces bambusae. Next base: position 95,720 of record NZ_JAJAUZ010000029.1, on the reverse strand, counting down.
CGAGCCCCGCGCGCCGCGGCAGCGCAGCGCCAACCCGATGCGGATCCCGGGCCTGGGCTGCCTCAAGGGCTGCCTGTTCCTGGTGCTGCTGTTCTTCATCGGCGGCTGGCTGGTCTGGGAGCTGACCCCGCTCCAGGACTGGCTGAACACCACCAAGGGCTGGTGGGACCAGATAGGGGCGTGGACCTCGGACATCTCGGACTGGTTCAGTTCGATCAAGGCGTAGCGCGCAGGGACGCGTGCATGTCGAAAGGCGAAGGGCCGGCGGAATCCGCCGGCCCTTCGCCGCGCCCGCGCGAGGTCCCGCCGTGGCCCCTTCCGGCCCCGCCTGGCAGCGAGTTCGTAGATTTGTCGACTTCTGAGGGGTGATTTCTCCCGCAGATGTGAAGGTCGCCGCGATGCGGGGAGTGCAACCCCCTCTTTCCCGCGTAGCTTGGACGCGTACGCCAGCGGTTGAGGGAGCAGTCGTGGCACGGAAAATCGGCAGCCGGTACACCGCTCACCAGATCCTGGGACGCGGCAGCGCCGGCACGGTATGGCTCGGTGACGGACCCGACGGACCCGTCGCCGTCAAGCTGCTCCGCGAGGACCTCGCGTCCGACCAGGAGCTGGTGGGGAGGTTCGTCCAGGAACGCAGCGCGCTCCTCGGACTCGACCATCCCCACGTCGTCGGGGTCCGCGACCTCGTCGTGGACGGGAACGACCTCGCGCTCGTCATGGACCTGGTCCGCGGCACCGACCTGCGCACCCGCCTCGACCGCGAGCGCCGGCTGGCCCCCGAGGCGGCCGTCGCGATCGTCGCCGACGTGGCCGACGCCCTCGCCTTCGCGCACGCCGCCGGCGTGGTGCACCGCGACGTCAAACCCGAGAACGTCCTCCTCGACATGCAGGGCCCGCTCGGCCCCGGCGGCGCCCACCCGGCCCTCCTCACCGACTTCGGCGTGGCCAAGCTCATCGACCACCCGCGCCGCACCGGCACGCCCGCCCCCGGCACCCGCACCCGCATCATCGGCACCCCCGACTACCTCGCCCCCGAGATCGTCGAGGGCCTGCCGCCCCGCGCCGCCGTCGACATCTACGCCCTCGCCACCGTGCTGTACGAGCTGCTGGCCGGGTTCACGCCCTTCGGCGGCGGCCACCCGGGCGCGGTGCTGCGCCGCCACGTCACCGAGACCGTGGTCCCGCTTCCCGGCATCCCCGACGAGCTGTGGCAGCTGATCGTGCAGTGCCTGGCCAAGGCCCCGGCCTCCCGGCTGCGCGCCTCCGAGCTCTCCGTACGCCTGCGGGAGCTGCTGCCGCTGCTGGCCGGGATGCCCCCGCTGGACGTGGACGAGCCCGACGACGCCGAGCACGGCGAGTACGCCGAACCCGCCGAGGAGTCCGGCGAGGCCCAGGACGCGGCCCCGCCCGCCCGGCGGCGCGGCGCCGTCCCCCTGGTGCCCGGCGGCCCGCTGGTCGACTCCGGCCGGGACACCCACACCTCGATGCGGGTACCGGGCCCCGACGAGCTCGCCGGCGGCGCGCTCGGCACCGCCCGGGTGCCGCGCCCCACCGGCGCCCCCCGCCCGGGCTCGGCCCGCCACCGCGCCGACGCCGTCCGCAAGCGGCGCCTCGTGCTCGGCACCGCCGCGGCCGCCCTGGCCGGCGTGATCGGCGTCGGCACCTGGCTGGCGACCTCCTCCGAGGAACCGCCGCCGCAGGACCGCAAGCAGTCCGGCCAGTCGGGCCCGCTCACGCCGTAGGGCGCGGGCCCCGGCCGCGGTCGGATGCGACGGCGGCGGTCGGACGTGACGGAGGGCGGCACCCCCACGCGGGGTTGCCGCCCTCCGTGACGTCCGCGCCCCGGCCGTTACGACGCCGCGGCCGGCCGCTCCAGGCCCGTCACCAGCTCCGGGTGGTGCCGCCGCGCCACCGCCGGGTGCGCCCGTACCCAGCCCTTCAGCTCGTTGCGCCCGTACTCCGCGTGCAGCGGGTTCGAGGCGTCGTGCGCGACGCCCGGGGCGTGTGCGAGGTAGGCGCCGGGCACCGTGTCGATCACGGCGTCCAGGCGCGGGTTGTAGAAGAACGGCACGGAGAAACGTTCCGTCGCGCCGGGCGGGCTGACCACTCGGTGGTCCGTCGCTACCAGGTACCCCTCGGTCGCGATCTCCAGCAGCTCGCCCAGGTTCACCACGAACGCGCCCGGCATCGGCGGCACGTCCAGGAAACCGCCGTCCTTCACCACCTGGAGCCCGCCCACCTCGTCCTGCAGCAGCAGGGTCAGGAACCCGTAGTCCTTGTGCGCGCCCACGCCCTGGTCGGCCCCAGACGGCGCCGATCCGGGGTAGCGGATCAGCTTCGTGTGCAGGTGGGGGTGGTCGAACGCGGCGTCGAAGAAGTCCTGCGGGGCGCCGATCGAGGCCAGCAGCTCACGCAGCAGTCGGTGGGCCACCGCCGCCAGTCGCTCCTGCCACTCCAGCACCACCGGCCGCAGCTCGGGCAGCGCCGCCGGCCACTGGTTGGGGCCCTCCAGCCACAGGTACGCCGGGTCGTCCGGGCCCACCTCGGGAGCCGGGCGCTCGGCGCCCACGTCCAGCTGGTCCCGCCAGTCCGAAGCGCCGCCGGTCAGCTCGTGGCCGATCCGGGTGTAGCCGCGGAAGTGCGGGGAGTTCAGATTGCTCACCGCGAGCCGGTCGGCCTCCGGAAGGGAGAAGAACTGCCTGGTCAGGTCCAGGATCCGGGCGGACTCGGCGGTGCTTATGCCATGACCGGTCAGGTGCAGGAAGCCCGTGTCGCGGGCGGCGGCGTGCAGTTCCGTGCGGAACGCCTCGCGCTGGGCCGGATCGTCGGCCCGGGACAGGTCGAGGACGGGAAGAGGGGTGTCGTGGTGCGCGGACGGCATGACGGCTCCGTTTCGGATGTCACGGGGTCCTGTTCCCCAGAGGTGGTGGGGGCAGCGGGCGGTGGGACGACAGCCGGCGGAGGTGGGGCCGGAGCTGCGGGTGCCGCGGACAGGACCGAGGGAAGCAGGCGGGATGAGGCGCTTGGTTCTAGTCCGACGGACGACAGCTCATGGTGGTGACGCGCATGTAGTCCACATGTCGCCGCATCACGAGCAGAAGAGTCATAGCCCGAGGGTACGCCCCGCCGTCGCGTGCCATAAGCCGAGGATCGGCCCTGGACGGTCGGTATCCCCGGGCGACCGGCTACGCTGGGGGCGTGGCAGTCGTCGATGTTTCCGAAGAGCTGAAGTCCCTCTCCTCGACCATGGGGTCGATCGAGGCCGTCCTGGACCTCGACAAGCTGAGGGCAGACATTGCCGTGCTCGAGGAGCAGGCCGCGGCCCCGTCCCTGTGGGACGACCCCGAGGCTGCCCAGAAGATCACGAGCAAGCTTTCCCACCTCCAGGCCGAGGTCCGCAAGACCGAGACCCTCCGCGGCCGCATCGACGACCTCGGGGTCCTCTTCGACCTCGCCGAGGAGATGGACGACGCGGACACCCGCGCCGAGGCCGAGGCAGAGCTCGTCGCCGTCCGCAAGGCGCTCGACGAGATGGAGGTCCGCACCCTCCTGTCCGGCGAGTACGCCGAGCGCGAGGCGCTGGTCAACATCCGCGCCGAGGCCGGCGGCGTCGACGCCTCCGACTTCGCCGAGCGCCTCCAGCGCATGTACCTCCGCTGGGCCGAGCGCCACGGCTACCCCACCGAGGTCTACGAGACCTCGTACGCGGAAGAGGCCGGCATCAAGTCGACCACCTTCGTGGTCAAGGCCCCCTACGCCTACGGCACCCTCTCCGTCGAGCAGGGCACCCACCGCCTCGTGCGCATCTCGCCCTTCGACAACCAGGGCCGCCGCCAGACCTCCTTCGCGGGCGTCGAGGTGCTCCCGGTCGTCGAGACCAGCGACCACGTCGACATCGACGAGTCCGAGCTGCGCATCGACGTGTACCGCGCCTCCGGCCCCGGCGGCCAGGGCGTCAACACCACCGACTCGGCCGTGCGCATCACGCACATCCCGACCGGCATCGTCGTCTCCTGCCAGAACGAGCGCTCCCAGATCCAGAACAAGGCGAGCGCCATGAACGTCCTCCAGGCCAAGCTGCTGGAGCGGCGCCGCCAGGAGGAGCAGGCGAGGATGGACGCCCTCAAGGACGGCGGCAGCTCCTGGGGCAACCAGATGCGGTCCTACGTGCTGCACCCGTACCAGATGGTCAAGGACCTGCGGACCGAGTTCGAGGTCGGCAACCCGCAGTCCGTCCTCGACGGCGAGATCGACGGGTTCCTGGAGGCCGGTATCCGCTGGCGCAAGCAGCAGGAGACCGCGAGCTGACGCTCGCCGCACCCTCCCCGCACCGCAGACACGACGAAGGGCCCCGGACGCGTACCGCGTCCGGGGCCCTTCGTCGTGCCGTGTCACGCTTCATACGATCGGTTGAGTGCCGAGGGCTACGCGGTGTGCTGCGCCACCAGAGCCAGTGCGGCCACGAGGACCACCAGGAGCGCAACGAGCGCCATCGGGTTCAGGCCTGCGAAGGGGCTCTCCTGCTGGAGGCGCTCCCGGTTCGCCCGGCACACCGGACAGCGGCCCTGGGCCACGGGTGCCGCGCAGTTCGCGCACACGAGCCGGTCATATGTCATGCGTCCTCCTCCTCTCGTCCCCTGGTTACAACGCCGGAGGGAACCAGACCGTTCCCCTTACCACTGTGCCAGCTTCGGGAACATTCGGCGCGGCCCGCCGGACGATCCGTCCGGGAACGCGGACATATCAGTCAAGTGTGGACGCCGACTGCCCTCCTCGCGCGCTGTCGCGTATGGTCACGCACACCTACTCCCGGCGACCGTGGTGCACCCGTGATCCGATTCGACAACGTCTCCAAGTCCTATCCGAAGCAGAGCCGCCCCGCCCTCAGGGACGTCTCCCTGGAGATCACCAAGGGCGAGTTCGTCTTCCTGGTCGGCTCCTCCGGCTCCGGCAAGTCCACCTTCCTGCGGCTGCTCCTGCGCGAGGAGCGCGCCAGTCACGGCCAGGTGCACGTGCTGGGCAAGGACCTCGCCCGGCTGTCCAACTGGAAGGTGCCGCAGATGCGGCGCCAGCTGGGGACGGTCTTCCAGGACTTCCGCCTGCTCCCCAACAAGACCGTCGCGCAGAACGTCGCCTTCGCCCAGGAGGTGATCGGCAAACCGCGCGGCGAGATCCGCAAGGCCGTCCCGCAGGTCCTCGACCTGGTCGGCCTCGGCGGCAAGGAGGAGCGCATGCCCGGCGAGCTCTCCGGCGGTGAGCAGCAGCGCGTGGCCATCGCGCGGGCCTTCGTCAACCGGCCGGCACTCCTCATCGCGGACGAGCCCACCGGCAACCTCGACCCGCAGACCTCCGTCGGCATCATGAAGCTGCTGGACCGGATCAACCGGACCGGCACCACCGTGATCATGGCGACGCACGACCAGCAGATCGTCGACCAGATGCGCAAGCGCGTCATCGAACTCGAACAGGGCCGTCTCGTGCGCGACCAGTCGCGCGGCGTCTACGGCTACCAGCACTGAAAGGCCTGAAGAGACGCCATGCGCGCCCAGTTCGTCCTGTCGGAGATCGGCGTCGGTCTCCGCCGCAATCTCACGATGACCTTCGCCGTGGTCATCTCCGTCGCCCTGTCGCTGGCCCTGTTCGGCGGCTCCCTGCTCATGCGCGACCAGGTCAGCCAGATGAAGGGCTACTGGTACGACAAGGTCAACGTCTCCATCTACCTCTGCAACAAGAACGAGGCGGAGACGAGCGGCGGGGCCAGCTGCGCCAAGGGCGCGGTCACCGCGGAGCAGAAGAAGGCCATCGAGGCCGAGCTCGACAAGATGGACCTGGTCGAGAAGGTCACGTACGAGTCGGCCGACGAGGCGTACAAGCACTACAAGGAGCAGTTCGGCGACACCCCGCTGGCCGCGTCCATCACGCCCGACCAGATGCAGGAGTCGTTCCGGGTCAAGCTGAAGGACCCGGAGAAGTACAAGGTGATCACCACCGCGTTCGCCGGCCGGGACGGCGTGCAGTCCGTCCAGGACCAGCGCAGCGTGCTCGACAACCTCTTCGGGCTGCTCGACGTGCTCAACAAGGCGGCCCTCGGCGTCATGCTGATCATGCTGGTGGTGGCCCTGCTGCTGATCGTCAACACCGTGCGGGTCTCGGCCTTCAGCCGTCGGCGTGAGACCGGGATCATGCGGTTGGTCGGCGCCTCCAGCTTCTACATCCAGATGCCGTTCATCATGGAGGCCGCGTTCGCCGGGCTCATCGGTGCCGTCGTCGCCTGCGGGATGCTGGTCACCGGCCAGTACTTCGTGATCGACCACGGCGTCGCCCTGAAGGACAAGCTGGAACTGATCAACTTCATCGGCTGGGACTCGGTGGTGACCAAGCTGCCGCTGGTCCTCGCCATCGGCCTGCTGATGCCCGCGCTTGCCGCCTTCGTGGCGTTGCGCAAGTACCTGAAGGTGTGACGAGCGCCCCGCGAGCGGTACGGGCAACCTTCCGTGCCGCGCGGGGCGTTGTCCTAGACTCGGCGCCATGCCGGGTGGTCCCGTCTCCTGTCTCCGGCCCCGTGACCTGCGTCGCGGGGCCGTTCTGACGTTGGTCTTCCTCGGGGTGCTCGGAGCCGGTGCGGCCGGCGGGTGCTGGCAGGAGGAGGACCCGTTCGCACGGGAGTACGTGGCGGGTGCCGCCGCGGCGCCCGGCGGGGAGGCGGCCGGGTTACCCGGCGCCGCCGGCGGGGCCGACGCCCCGGATCCGGCGCAGGCCGCCCGTACCGCCGACCGGGCCGCCGTGGCGCGGGCCGCCGCGCAGGCCGCGGCCGACGGGAAGTCGGGCCGGGACGCCGCCGAAGAGGTGGTCGGCCGCAGCGGGGACCGCTGGGGCGTGGTGTACGGCCGCACCGAGTACGAGGAGTTCGCGCAGTCCCTCGACGGCAGCTACACCGGGGTCGGACTGCGGGTGGCGCAGGCCTCCGGCGCGGCGATCGCGGTGGCCCAGGTGCGGTCCGGCGGGCCCGCCGACCGGGCCGGGATCCGGGCCGGGGACCGGCTGCGGACCGTGGACGGCCGCGCGGTCGGCGGACTGCCGCCGGCCGAGGTGATCGCCCTGCTGCGCGGCGCCGACCGGGGCGCCGGCCCCGGCAGCCGGGTGGTGCTGGAACTGGAGCGGGCCGGCCGGGCCCGTACGGAGACGCTGCTGCGGGAGCGGCTGAGCACCGCGCCCGTCACCGTGCGGCGGCTGCCCGGCGGGATCACGCTCATCAAGGTCACCGCGTTCACCCGCGGCTCGGGCGCGCAGGTGCGCGCGGCGGTGCGGTCCGCGCCGGCCGGCGGCGGGGTCATGCTCGACCTGCGCGGCAACCCGGGCGGCCTGATCGGCGAGGCGGTGACGGCCGCGTCGGCGTTCCTCGACGGCGGGCTGGTCGCGACGTACGACGTCCGCGGGGCCGAGCGGGCCCTGTACGCGCAGCGCGGCGGGGACACCGTGCGGCCGCTGGTGGCGCTGGTCGACGGCGGCACGATGAGCGCGGCGGAGCTGGTCACCGGCGCCCTCCAGGACCGCGGCCGGGCGGTGACGGTCGGCACCCGGACCTTCGGCAAGGGCTCGGTGCAGATGCCGACGGAACTGCCGGACGGCTCGGTGGCCGAGCTGACCGTGGGCCTCTACCGGACCCCGGCGGGCCGCAGCCCGGACGGCCGGGGCATCGCACCGGACCTCGCGGTGGCGGACCGGGCGGAGGAGCGGGCCCGTTCGGTATTGAGTGGCCTCGGGGCGGGGTCGTAGTGCGAAAATGACCGCACTATGGCAAAGGAAAAAGGGCGCAAGCTCATCGCGCAGAACAAGAAGGCGCGGCACGACTACACGATCCTCGACACGTACGAGTGCGGGATGGTGCTGACCGGCACCGAGGTGAAGTCGCTGCGGCAGGGCCGGGCCTCCCTCGTGGACGGCTTCGTGCAGATCGACGGCGGGGAGGCGTGGCTGCACCAGGTGCACGTGCCCGAGTACAGCCAGGGCACCTGGACCAACCACAGCGCCCGCCGCAAGCGGAAGCTGCTGATGCACCGGGTCGAGATCGACAAGCTGGAGTCCAAGGCGCAGGAGTCGGGTCACACGATCGTGCCCCTCGCCATGTACTTCAAGGACGGCCGCGCCAAGGTCGAGATCGCCCTCGCCAAGGGCAAGAAGGAGTACGACAAGCGGCAGACCCTGCGCGAGAAGCAGGACACGCGCGAGACGAACCGTGCGATCTCCGCGGCCCGGCGGCGGCAGCGGGTGGCGTAGCGCGGCCCGGTCCGCGGCCGGGTCGAAAAGGGCTTGGCATCCCGTGGTGCGTTTCGCGTACCATGTGGGCAGCACCACCCCTCCGGGGGCGGCGCAGATTGTTAACAGAACATGGGGATGATCGGTTTCGACAGCGGCTGTCGAAACAGGAGAAGCGAGCCGAGGAAGCGGCAATGATCTCGTTAACCATATGTCGCAACCAATAATCGCCAACACCAAGAGCGATAACTCCCGCTTCGCCCTCGCTGCCTAATTTTAGGTAACGAACAGAAGCCTCTGTGAGGAGCGTCAGCCCGGGGATGGTCCCGACCCGGATCCTGGCGTCATCAAGGGATCTAAACCTCCACCTCCGGTCACGGGGGGTGGGGGGAAATCAAACAGTGACTGAGCCCGTCGGAGACTTGTCCGCGTGATCTCCGGGGCTGAGAAACTCATAGCGGACTGCGCTCGGAGAAGTCCTTTTTCTGCACCGTTGGACGCGGGTTCGATTCCCGCCATCTCCACTCATCCCATGTGGGCGAAGGCCCCGCACCCGGTCTCCGGGGGCGGGGCCTTCGTCATGCCCGGCGGCTGTCAGTCCGTGTAGTGGTAGCGGGCCTTGAGGATCTTCACCTGCTTCTCGTCGGCGCGGTACACGAGACGGTGCTCGTCGTCGATCCGGCGGGACCAGTAGCCGGACAGATCGCCCTTCAGCGGCTCGGGCTTCCCGATCCCCGCGAAGGGCGACCTCTGGATCTCGCCGATCAGCCGGACGATCCGTCGGGCCATCCTGCGGTCGGCGGCCAGCCAGAAGAGGAAGTCCTCCCATGCGTCCGGGTCGAAGTGGACGCTGCTCACTCCTCACCGGCCAGTTCCCGCAGCTCCTCCATGGCCTTGGGGAGGTCACCTGCTGCCGCGCGATCACGGGCGACGGCCTCCATGAGGCGGCGGGCATTGGCGGGAGAGCGCAACAGGTAGACGGTCTCCTGCCAGGCGTCGTAGTCGTCTGCGGACATGAGGACCGCGTCGCCGTTCTTGGAGCTGATCCTTACCGGGACGTGGTCGTTGTTCACGCGTTCGATGAGGGGGAACAAGGTCTTCCGGGCCTCGCTGGCGCTGATGGGCATGACTGCGCTCCCGTCGTAGTGGTACCAGATTACGGTACCGGCTACGTACCGTATTCCGGTACGAGCAATCACGGACGGGTGAGCCTCGCGCCTGCGCGGCGGTGGCGCTGGGCGAGGGTGAGGCCGAGGGCTGCGAGGGCCGCCGTCGCCGGGACCAGATAGGCGGGGGCGCTGCCGACGGCGTCGACCGTGGTGCCGGCGCCGGCGGCGCCGGCGGCTATGCCGGCGAGGAGGGCGGTGACGGCCAGGGTCATGCCCTCGTTGAGGCGGGACGGCGGGGTCATCTGCTGGAGCAGGGACATGCCGTTGACCATCGCGGGGGCGGTGGCCATGCCCGCGGCCAGCAGCGACAGGGCGAGCAGGCCGAGGGAGCCCGCGGCCGCGTACGGGAGGCACATCAGCGCCGACAGGGCGGCCACGCACAGCGTCAGGCGGCGCCGCGGGTCGGACGCAGCGGGCAGGGCCCCGTACGCCAGGCCCGCCAGGCAGGAGCCGAGGGCCTGCAGGGCCAGCACCGGGCCGGCGGCGGCGCCCAGGCCGTGCGCGTCGAGGTGGGCGATCGAGACCACCTCCATCGAGCCGAACACCGCGCCCATCGCCACGAACATCACGAGGAGCCCGCGCATCCCCGGTGTCCGCAGCGGGGCCGGGCCCGCCGTGGCCGAGCGGCCGGCGGGCGGGGGTTCGGTGGCGCGGCAGGAGCAGAACAGGAGCATGCCGGTCAGGAGCAGGGCGGCGCCGGTGAGGGTGCCGGCCTCCGGGAAGAAGGCCGAGCAGAGGAAGGCCGCGACGACCGGGCCGAGCATGTAGCACAGCTCGTCGCCGGCCTGTTCGAAGGCGTTCGCGGTGTGCCGGGCCGCCGGGTCCGTGCGGAAGAGGTGGGCCCAGCGGGCCCGGGACAGGCCGCCGATGTTCGGGGTCGTCGCCGTCGCCGCGTACGAGGCGAACAGGGTCCAGTCCGGGGCGCCGGTCCGTACGCACAGTACGAGCGAGAGCGAGCCGAGCACCGCGAGCAGGGTCGCCGGGACCGCGACGCGGGCCTGCCCGTGGCGGTCGACCAGGCGGGCCGTCCACGGCGCGGCCACCGCGGTCGCCGCCAGGCCCGTCGCCGTCACCGCGCCTGCCAGCGCGTACGAGCCGCGCTGGCCGGCGATCATCATGACCGCGCTGATGCCGAACATGCCCATCGGCAGCCGGGCCACCGCATTGGCCGCCGTGAACGCCCGGGCGCCCGGGACCTCGAACAGACGGCGGTACGGGCCGGGGGCGCGGGGCGGCCGGCGGCGGGCGGTGGGGGCGGCGATGACGAGGGTGTCCCCCGAGACGGTCAGGATCGGCATGGGGGAAGCCTCGCCCGGCGGGGCGCGGGCGGTCCAACACCTGCTCGGACGCCATTCACGCAGCCGCGTTGTTAATCTTCGCGGGTGAACGAGTACCTCGACCCCCGGCTGCTGCGCGGCTTCGCCGCCGTCGCCGAGGAGCTCCACTTCACCCGGGCCGCGGCCCGGCTGTACGTGGCGCAGCAGGCCCTCAGCCGGGACGTCCGGCGGCTGGAGAAGGCCCTGGGGGCGGAGCTGTTCGTACGGTCCACCCGGCAGGTCGCCCTCACGCCCGAGGGGGAGCGGCTGCTGCCGTACGCGCACCGGGTGCTCGCCGCGCACGAGGAGCTGGCCGCGGCGTTCAGCGGGCCGGCGGGGCGGCCGCTGCTCGTCGACGTCAACACGGACGGGCCAGGGACGGCGCGGACCGTGCTCGACCGGGCCCGGGAGCTGGCGCCGGGCTGCGAGCTGATGGCCCGGTTCGAGAGCGGGCTGACGCACAGTGCGGCCGAGGTGGCGGCGGGGCGGCTCGACGTGACGTTCGGGCGGTTCGGCGGGCTGCCGGCGGGGCTCCGGGCCCGGCTCGTGCACCGGCCCGTGCGGTACGAACCGCTGGCCGTGCTGCTGCCGCTCGGGCACCGGCTGGCCGGCCTGGAGGCCGTACCGCTGGCCGAGCTGGCCGGGGAGACGGTGTACGCGGGGGCCGGGAACCCGCGGACCGCCGAATGGACCGATCTGGCGCGGCGGCTGTTCGCCGGGCGGGGCATCAAGGTGGCGGCACCGGCGCCGGTGGCCGTGGGCAAGGAGGAGTTCGGGCGGGTCATGGCCAAGACGCGGACGCCGGTGCTGGCGACGGTGTCGTTCGCCGACCTGCCGGCGTCGGTGAAGCGGCCGCTGGTCGCGCCGGTGCCGCTGTCCCCGCTGTCGATGGTGTGGCGCCGGGGGTTCGGGCACCCGGGGCTGGACGCGCTGCGGTCGGCCGCGGCCGGGCTGGCGGCAGAGCGGGGGTGGCTGGAACGGCCGGCCGGGTCGTGGCTGCCGGAGGTGGACGCGGCGCTGATGGCGGGGGGCGGCTGACCGTCCGGGATCGGGGCTCCGCCCCGGACCCCGCGCCTCACGCTGCGCTCACAGCCGGCGGTGCACTCGGGTGAGAGCAACGTTCCGTAGCGGTCATCGTGGGGGGACGGGGGCTGAAACGCGCCGTTCCTACGGTCTGTCCCGTCGGATACGAGAGCTGTGGAGGCGTGATGACCGCACCGCGCACGGGGGGCCGCTGGATCGAGCGGTGGGACCCCGAGGACGAGACGTTCTGGAAGGAGGGCGGCGAGCGCACCGCCCGGCGCAACCTGGTCTACTCCGTCTTCTCGGAGCACATCGGCTTCTCCATCTGGTCCCTGTGGTCCGTGATGGTCCTCTTCATGGGCCCCGAGTACGGGATCGACCCGGCCGGCAAGTTCTTCCTCATCGCCACCGCCACCCTGGTCGGCGCCGTCGTCCGGATCCCGTACACCTTCGCCGTCGCCCGCTTCGGCGGCCGGAACTGGACGGTCGTCAGCGCGCTCCTGCTGCTCGCCCCGACCGTCGCCGCCCTGGTCGTGATGGAACCCGGCACCTCGTACACCACGTTCCTGCTGGTGGCCGCGCTCACCGGGGTCGGCGGCGGCAACTTCGCCTCCTCCATGACCAACATCAACGCCTTCTTCCCGCTCCGCCAGAAGGGCTGGGCCCTCGGCCTCAACGCCGGCGGCGGCAACATCGGCGTGCCCGTCGTCCAGCTCGCCGGCCTCCTCGTGATCGGCACCGCCGGCGCCGGCCACCCGCGGCTGCTCCTCGCCGCCTACCTGCCGCTCGTCATCGTCGCCGCCGCGCTCGCCGCCCTGCGCATGGACAACCTCGCGCCCGTCCGCAACGACACCGGCGCCGTCCGCGAGGCCCTGCGCGACGGCCACACCTGGATCATGTCCCTGCTGTACGTCGGCTGCTTCGGCTCGTTCATCGGCTACAGCTTCGCCTTCGGCCTGGTGCTCCAGACCCAGTTCGGCCGCACCCCGCTGCAGGCCGCCTCGCTCACCTTCATCGGACCGCTGCTCGGCTCGCTGATCCGGCCGGTCGGCGGCCGGCTCGCCGACCGGTTCGGCGGCGCGCGGATCACCCTCGGCGCGTTCGTGGCCATGGCCGCCGCCACCGGCGTGGTGATCGCCGCCTCGGTACGGACCTCGCTGCCGGTGTTCCTCGTCGGCTTCATCGCCCTGTTCGTCCTCAGCGGGCTCGGCAACGGCTCGACGTACAAGATGATCCCCGGCATCTTCCAGGCCAAGGCCGTGGCCCGCGGCATGGACGCCGAGGCCGCCGCGGCCTACGGGCGCCGGCTCTCCGGCGCCGCCATGGGCCTGATCGGTGCGGTCGGCGCACTCGGCGGACTCGGCATCAACCTCGTCTTCCGCGAGGCCTTCCTCAGCTCCGGCTCCGGCACAGCCGCCTTCGTCACCTTCCTCGGCTTCTACGCCCTGTGCTGCGCGGTGACCTGGGCGGTATACCTTCGCCGGCCCGCGACCGCCCCGGCTGCCGACACCGCACGGCCCGAGACGGCGGCGCAGCCCGCCTACGCCGAGGTGTGACGGCAGGGAAAGAACGGACGGCCTGTTACGGCCGTGAAATACGGCGGAACCGAGCCTGTCACGCCGCGTTGGCAGGCTCGGTACCGGCGCACCTCCCCATGCGTCACCCCCATGCGCCGTCATGCACGTCGAGGCAGGTCACGATGGATGAGAACGCAGTTCCCGGCACGGGCCCGCTGTCCGGCTTCACCGTCGGCGTCACCGCCGCCCGGCGCGCCGACGAACTCGGCACCCTGCTGCGCCGCCGCGGCGCCGCCGTCCAGCACGCCCCCGCCCTGCGGATCGTGCCGCTCGCCGACGACAGCGAACTCCTCGCCGCCACCAAGGAACTGATCCACAGCGCCCCCGACGCCGTCGTCGCCACCACCGCCATCGGCTTCCGCGGCTGGGTCGAGGCCGCCGACGGCTGGGGCATCGGCGAAGACCTCCTCGAACGGCTCCGCGGCGCCGAACTCCTCGCCCGCGGACCGAAGGTGAAGGGCGCCATCCGCGCCGCCGGGCTCGTCGAATCCTGGTCGCCCGATTCCGAATCCCTCGCCGAAGTCCTCGACCGGCTGCTCGCCGAAGGCGTCGCCGGCCGCCGGATCGCCCTCCAGCTGCACGGCGAGCCGCTGCCCGGCTTCGTCGAAGCACTGCAGGCCGGCGGCGCCGAGGTCGTCGTCGTTCCCGTCTACCGCTGGCTGCCGCCGCTGGACCCGGCCCCTCTCGACAGGCTGATCGACGCCGTCGCAGCCCGCACGCTCGACGCCGTCACCTTCACCTCCGCGCCCGCCGCCGCCTCCCTGCTCGGCCGCGCCGACGAACGCGGGCTGCTGCCCGCCGTCCTCGACGCCCTGCACGGAGCAGTCCTCGCCGCCTGCGTCGGACCCGTCACCGCACTGCCGCTCCAGGCCCGCGGCATCGCCACCGTCCAGCCCGAACGCTTCCGCCTCGGCCCGCTCGTCTCCCTGCTCTGCACCGAACTCCCCGCCCGCACCCGGGTCCTGTCGGTCGCCGGCCGGCGGCTGGAGATCCGCGGCCACGCCGTCCTCGTCGGCGACGCCCTGCGCCCCGTACCGCCCGCCGGCATGGCCCTGCTGCGCGCCCTCGCCCGCCGGCCCGGCTGGGTGGTGCCCCGCGCCGAACTCCTGCGCGCCCTCCCCGGCACCGGCACCGACGAACACGCCGTCGAAACCGCCATGGCCCGCCTCCGCACCGCCCTCGGCACCCCCAACCTCATCCAGACCGTCGTCAAACGCGGCTACCGCCTCTCCCTGGACACCCCGACCGACGCCGCGTACGCGCAGGCGTAGGGCGGCCGTCGTACGCCCGGGCCCGCAGCGCCCCGGCACCCGTTCCAACCGGCACGGTCGGCGGGGTTCCGGAAGTGGCGGAGCGGGGGCACTCTGGAGGGGCGGTAGGCACTCTCCGGGACGCCGAGGCGGTGGCGGGCATGAGGGCACACGGGCTGTGGTTCGACTCCGGGCGGGCGTGTCTCGACCTCATGGCCACCGGTGGCGCCGAGGAGGGGCTGTGCGGGCCCGGCGACCTGCGGTGCTGGCTGCTCGGCGCCGGACTCGTGCCTGCCGGAACGTCCCTGCACACGGTGGACGGCGACTGGCTGCCGCCCTTCCGGGACCTCCGCGCCGACCTCGCCGACCTGTTCCGCGCCGAATCCCCCGGTGCGGCCCCCGCCGACGCCCCGCTGGCCCGCGTCAACGCGCTGGCCGCCGGCGCACCCCCGGGCCTGTGTGCCGTACGGGGTGCCGACGGCGCGCTGGTCCGTGCGCTCACCGCAGGAGCCGACCGCGCAGCCCTGCTCGCCGCCGTGGCCCGCGACGCCGTGGAACTCCTCACCGACCCCGGCGACCGGTCCCTGCTGCGCTCCTGCGAGGGCCACGGCTGTACCCGCGTCTACCTCGACACCTCCCGGGGCCGCCGCCGGCGCTGGTGCTCCAGCGAGCTGTGCGGCAACCGCGAGCGCGTCGCCCGCCACCGCCGCCGCACCGTCGCCGCCCGTACGCCGTAGCCGACCGCACGGCGCTCGGGGAACGCGCGTGCAGACACGGTCCGGCGTCGCGTACGGTTGACGGTCGCCCACGCACGTCAGAAGGGGGCCCCGGTGGCCGCGCAGGATGCCGTCGATCTCACGGTCGGTACCACGGCAGATTCCGTCCGCGATCGCGAGATCGCGGTCGAGCAGACGCATCTGGACCAGGTGTACCGGCGTCTGGAGGAGAAGATCCACGAGGCCGAGTTCCTCATGAACGACGCCGCCAAGCGGGGCCAGGTCGGCACGCCCGGCGCGCTCGCCGAGCGGGACGCCCAGGTGTTCCGCGCCGGCATCCACCTCAACCGCCTCAACAACGAGTTCGAGGACTTCCTCTTCGGCCGCATCGACCTGGTCCTCGGCAAGGACGGCAAGCGCGGCCCCGACGGCGCCTACACGTCCGTCGAGCCGGCCGACGACGCCGTCCGCGCCGACCTGACCGCCGACATCGCCGAAACCCTCCACATCGGCCGCATCGGCGTCCTCGACGCCGACTACTCGCCGCTGGTCATCGACTGGCGGGCGCCGGCCGCCGCCCCGTTCTACCGGTCCACCCCCAAGGACCCCGGCCGGGTCGTGCGCCGCCGCGTCATCCGCTCCAAGGGCCGCCAGGTCCTCGGCGTCGAGGACGACCTGATGCGCCCCGAGGTCACCGCCTTCCTCGACGGCGAGGAACTGCCCGCCATCGGAGACGGCGCGCTGATGGCCGCCCTCGGCCGGGCCCGCACGCACACGATGCGCGACATCGTCTCCTCCATCCAGGCCGAGCAGGACCTCGTCATCCGGGCCCCCGCCGCCTCCGTCGCGGAGGTCTCCGGCGGCCCCGGCACCGGCAAGACCGCCGTCGCCCTGCACCGCGCCGCGTACCTGCTCTACCAGGACCGCCGCCGCTACTCCGGCGGCATCCTGATCGTCTCGCCGACCCCGCTGCTCGTCGCGTACACCGAGGGCGTGCTGCCCTCCCTCGGCGAGGAGGGCCAGGTCGCCATCCGGGCGCTCGGCTCGCTGGTCGACGGCGCCGAGGCCACCACGTATGACGAGCCCGCCGTGGCCCGCGTCAAGGGCTCCTCCCGGATGCTCAAGGTGCTCCGCAAGGCCGTACGCGGCGCCCTGGAGCTCGGCGGACCCGCCGGGCCCGCCCCCGAGCGGCTGCGGGTCGTCGCCTTCAACCGGCGCCAGGAGCTGGAGGCCGACGAGCTGGAGCGGATCCGCCAGTCCGTCCTCGGCGGCACCGCCCCCGTCAACCTGCTGCGCCCGCGCGCCCGCCGCCTGCTGCTGGACGCCCTGTGGGCGAAGTCCGGCGGCGCCGGCCGGCACTCCGACCCGGAGCTGGCCGCCGAGCTGCGGTCGAGCTTCGACGAGGACGTGTCGACGGAGGACCCGTTCATCGAGTTCCTCGACGCCTGGTGGCCCGAGCTGACCCCGCGCCGGGTGCTGGCCGCCATGGCCGACGAGCGGCGGCTCGGCCGCTGGTCCCGCCGGATCCTCAACCCCGGCGAGACCCGTCGGCTGGCCCGCTCGCTGCGCCGCACCGGCCCGGACGGCACCGGCCCGCTGTCCGTGCACGACGTGGCCCTCCTGGACGAGCTCCAGACCCTGCTCGGCGCCCCGGCCCGGCCCAGGCGCAAGCGCGAGCTGGACCCGCTGGACCAGCTCACCGGGCTGGAGGAGCTGATGCCGCAGCGCGAGGAGACCCAGCGCGAGCGGGCTGAGCGGCTGGCGGCCGAGCGCACCGAGTACGCGCACGTCATCGTCGACGAGGCGCAGGACCTGACGCCGATGCAGTGGCGGATGGTCGGCCGCCGCGGCCGGCACGCCACCTGGACCGTGGTCGGCGACCCGGCGCAGTCCTCCTGGACCACGCCCGAGGAGGCCGCCGAGGCCCGTGACGAGGCCCTGGGCACCCGCCCGCGACGCCGCTTCACGCTGACCGTGAACTACCGCAACCCGGCCGAGATCGCCGAGCTGGCCGCCAGGGTGCTGGCGCTGGCGATGCCCGGCGCCGAGTCCCCGACCGCGGTCCGCTCCACCGGCCTGCGCCCGCGGTTCACGGCCGCCGGCAACGACCTGGGCGCGGCGGTGCGGGCCGAGACGGCCCGGCTGCTGGAGCAGGTCGACGGCACGGTGGGCGTCGTGGTGGCCATGGACCGCCGTACGGAGGCTGCCGGCTGGCTGGCGGACCTGGGCGGCCGCGCGGTGGCCCTCGGCAGCCTGGAGGCCAAGGGCCTGGAGTACGACGCCACGGTGGTCGTGTCCCCGGCGGAGATCGCCGACGAGTCCCCGGCCGGCCTGCGGGTGCTGTACGTGGCGCTGACCCGCGCGACCCAGCAGCTCACGGTGGTCTCGGCGGACCGCGACCGGCCGGACGCGGACGGGGTCCCGGAACTGCTGCGGGACTGACGGCCGATCCTTTGTTAGCCTGGGTACGGCACCGGCTCGATCCAAGCCCCCGGGCCCAACCTTCGTCGCTTAGAGCGACCACTTGCCGCGAGGCGAGCATGGCGGGTCGGTGTCATGACTTCGGAAGAGGTCCGCGTCCTTCGGGACGCGGACCTCTTCTTTGCGTTGGGGCGGTGCGGGGGCCGATCGCGGCTTCCGCCGGGCGCTTTCCTTCTCTTCGGCCATCAAATCTCGTATGGTGGAAGAACCTTTCCGAAATTTGTAGCTGGTTACCGGCTACTCGTCGGTAGGTGGGACGATCGGACAACACGTCCTGCCGCGCGTGCCGCGGCGTCAGGGGGGCGTGCGCAGAAGCAAGCGAAATGAGGAACACGGCCATGGCAACGGCGCCCAGCGTCTCGTACTCGATGACGGTCCGCCTGGAAGTGCCCGCGAGCGGAACCGCGGTCTCCCAGCTCACCACCGCCGTGGAGTCCTCCGGCGGTTCGGTCACCGGCCTCGACGTGACCGCCTCCGGTCACGAGAAGCTCCGGATCGACGTCACCATCGCCGCGACGTCCACCGCGCACGCCGACGAGATCGTGCAGCGACTGCGGGGCATCGAGGGCGTCACCCTCGGCAAGGTCTCCGACCGTACGTTCCTGATGCACCTCGGCGGCAAGATCGAGATGGCGGCCAAGCACCCCATCCGCAACCGCGACGACCTCTCGATGATCTACACCCCGGGCGTGGCCCGCGTGTGCATGGCGATCGCCGAGAACCCCGAGGACGCCCGCCGCCTCACCATCAAGCGCAACTCCGTCGCAGTCGTGACGGACGGCTCCGCCGTGCTCGGCCTCGGCAACATCGGCCCCAAGGCCGCGCTGCCCGTCATGGAGGGCAAGGCGGCCCTCTTCAAGCGGTTCGCGGGCATCGACGCCTGGCCGATCTGCCTGGACACCCAGGACTCCGACGAGATCGTCGCCATCGTCAAGGCCATCGCGCCCGGCTTCGCCGGCATCAACCTGGAGGACATCTCCGCGCCGCGCTGCTTCGAGATCGAAGCCAGGCTCCGCGAGGCCCTCGACATCCCCGTCTTCCACGACGACCAGCACGGCACCGCCATCGTCGTCCTCGCCGCCCTCACCAACGCCCTGCGCGTGGTGGGCAAGGGCATCGGCGACGTGAAGGTGGTCATGTCCGGCGCCGGAGCGGCCGGCACGGCCATCCTCAAGCTGCTGCTCGCGGCGGGCGTCAAGCACGCCGTCGTCGCCGACATCCACGGCGTCGTGCACGCCGGCCGCCCCGACCTCGTCGACGCTGACGCGGAATCCCCGCTGCGCTGGATCGCCGACAACACCAACCCCGAGGGCTACACCGGCACCCTCAAGGAGGCCGTCGCCGGCGCCGACGTGTTCATCGGCGTCTCCGCCCCCAACGTGCTGAACGGCGAGGACGTCGCGGCCATGGCCGAAGGCGCCATCGTCTTCGCGCTCGCGAACCCGGACCCCGAGGTGGACCCGGCGATCGCCCGCGAGACGGCCGCCGTCGTGGCCACCGGCCGCTCCGACTTCCCGAACCAGATCAACAACGTCCTTGTCTTCCCGGGCGTCTTCCGCGGCCTCCTGGACGCCCAGTCCCGGACCGTGAACACCGGCATGATGCTGGCCGCCGCCACCGCCCTCGCGGACGTGGTCTCCGGCGACGAGCTGAACCCGAACTACATCATCCCGTCGGTCTTCAACGACAAGGTCGCGGGCGCCGTCGCCGGTGCCGTGCGGGCCGCCGCCAAGGCCGCCGGCGCCGCTGTGACGGGCCCCACGTCGGCCTGACGCACGGCGCGTCGCGGGATGCGGGCCGCACGGACCGCCTCTAGGGTTGCGGGGATGCCCGCGAGGTCCGCGGTCCGCATCCCCGTGTTCCCACGGACGCGGACGGAGCGTCACCGAGGCGTGACGGTGGCGCTTTTCGTGTGACCCTGGCGGGTGCCGGATTGGCGTTCCCGCCGCTGGTGGGGGCAGGATGCGTAACCGGGCGCGAGGGTCTGACGTTCAGACCCGGGTCCGGGGACTGTCCTAGGACCCTGGCAGCATCGGCTTCGATCTCACGCCTCATAGGCAAGTTGAACACGGGAGTACAACATGAACCGCAGTGAGCTGGTGGCCGCTCTGTCCGAGCGCGCCGAGGTGACCCGCAAGGACGCCGACGCCGTTCTGGCCGCCCTCGCCGAGACCATCGGCGAGGTCGTCGCCAAGGGCGACGAGAAGGTCACCATCCCCGGCTTCCTGACCTTCGAGCGCACCCACCGTGCCGCTCGCACCGCGCGTAACCCGCAGACCGGCGACCCCATCCAGATCCCGGCCGGCTACAGCGTGAAGGTCTCCGCGGGCTCCAAGCTCAAGGAAGCCGCCAAGGGCAAGTGAGCCCTCGGTACGGCTTGCAGGCCTCTGGCGTGTAAGTAGTACGTAGTACGCCGAAGGGCGGCCACCCGGTCCCGGGTGGCCGCCCTTTCGGCTCAGTGCCCTCTGGCGGGCCGTCAGACGACGTCGCCGCCCGGCAGCTCGACCTTCGCGCCCAGCTCCACGAGCTTCTCCATGAAGTTCTCGTAGCCGCGGTTGATCAGGTCGATGCCGTGGACCCGCGAGGTGCCCTCGGCCGCCAGCGCCGCGATCAGGTACGAGAAGCCGCCGCGCAGGTCGGGGATGACCAGGTCGGCGCCCTGCAGCTTGGTCGGGCCGGAGACGACCGCCGAGTGCAGGAAGTTCCGCTGGCCGAAGCGGCAGGCCGAGCCGCCCAGGCACTCGCGGTACAGCTGGATGTGCGCGCCCATCTGGTTCAGCGCGGAGGTGAAGCCCAGCCGGGACTCGTAGACCGTCTCGTGGACGATGGAGAGGCCGGAGGCCTGGGTCAGGGCCACCACCAGCGGCTGCTGCCAGTCGGTCTGGAAACCGGGGTGGACGTCCGTCTCCAGGGCGATGGCGTTGAGCGGGCCGCCCGGGTGCCAGAAGCGGATGCCGTCGTCGTCGATCTCGAAGGCGCCGCCGACCTTCCGGTACGTGTTCAGGAAGGTCATCATCGAGCGCTGCTGGGCGCCGCGCACGTAGATGTTGCCGCGGGTCGCCAGGGCCGCGGAAGCCCACGAGGCGGCCTCCAGGCGGTCCGGGAGCGCCTTGTGGTTGTAGCCGCCGAGCCGGTCCACGCCGGTGATCCGGATGGTCCGGTCGGTGTCCATGGAGATGATGGCGCCCATCTTCTGCAGCACGCAGATGAGGTCCTCGATCTCCGGCTCGACCGCCGCGTTCGACAGCTCGGTGACGCCCTCGGCGAGCACGGCCGTCAGCAGCACCTGCTCGGTCGAACCGACCGACGGGTACGGCAGGCGGATCTTGCAACCGCGAAGGCGCTGCGGGGCCTCCAGGTACTGGCCGTCCTCGCGCTTCTCGATGGTCGCGCCGAACTGGCGGAGCACGTCGAAGTGGAAGTCGATCGGCCGGCCGCCGATGTCGCAGCCGCCGAGGCCCGGGATGAACGCGTGGCCCAGCCGGTGCAGCAGCGGGCCGCAGAAGAGGATCGGGATCCGCGAGGAACCCGCGTGCGCGTCGATGTCCGCGACGTTGGCGCTCTCGACGTGCGTCGGGTCGAGCACCAGCTCACCCGGCTCGTCACCGGGGCGGACCGTCACCCCGTGGAGCTGCAGCAGACCGCGGACGACGCGCACGTCACGGATGTCGGGAACGTTGCGCAGACGGCTGGGACCGCTGCCGAGCAGCGCGGCGACCATGGCCTTCGGCACGAGGTTCTTCGCGCCGCGGACCCGGATCTCGCCCTCAAGCGGGGTACCGCCGTGGACAAGCAGTACATCGTCACTGACTGTGCCGGTCATGAATCTCGCGTTCCGGAGTCGGGGGTCCCCCCGTGGAACAGGGGGCGGGGCAGGTGGCCAGAGAAAAGGGTAAGGGCCAGAGGCCCCTTCCTTGTAAGGCTCACGGGGCTACGGGAACGTCATGGATTTGCCACAGCACCCTCCGTGCCCGCGGTGTAGCGGACCGTTGCCCTCCGCCTCTTGCCGCCGCCGGCGGGTGCGCGCGCTCCTCGCTGCTGCCGTGCGCCCTGAGCTGCACACGATCACGGACCGCCGTCCGCTCCCCCCGGAGGGCGAATATGCGGGATCATGTCGGCATGACCGAGGTGTCCTCGCTCACAGGGCGACTGCTCGTGGCCACCCCCGCGCTCGCGGACCCGAATTTCGACCGCGCGGTGGTGCTCCTGCTCGACCACGACGAGGCGGGTTCGCTCGGCGTGGTCCTCAACCGGCCCACCCCGGTGGGCGTCGGGGACATCCTGCTCCCGTGGGCGCCGCTGGCCGGCGAGCCCGGCGTGGTCTTCCAGGGCGGCCCGGTCTCCCTCGATTCCGCCCTCGGCGTCGCCGTCATCCCCGGCGAGGAGGGCCCGCTCGGCTGGCGCCGGATATTCGGCGCGATCGGGCTGGTCGACCTGGAGGCCCCGCCGGAGCTGCTGGCCAGCGCCCTCGGCTCGCTGCGGATCTTCGCCGGATACTCGGGCTGGGGTCCCGGGCAGCTGGAGGACGAACTGAACGACGGCGCCTGGTACGTGGTCGAATCCGAGCCCGGTGACGTCTCCTCGCCCGACCCCGAACGGCTCTGGCGCTCCGTCCTGCGCCGCCAGCGCAGCGAGCTGGCCATGGTCGCCACCTATCCGGACGACCCGTCGCTCAACTGAGCGCCGCCCGGCCCAGTACCCTGGCAGGCATGAGCACTCTTGAGCCCGAGCGCGGGACTGGCACCGGGACCCTCGTTGAGCCGACGCCGCAGGTGTCCCACGGCGATGGCGACCACGAGCGCTTCGCCCATTACGTCCAGAAGGACAAGATCATGGCGAGCGCCCTCGACGGGACCCCCGTCGTCGCGCTCTGCGGCAAGGTGTGGGTCCCCGGACGCGACCCGAAGAAGTACCCCGTCTGCCCCATGTGCAAGGAGATCTACGAGTCCATGGGCGCGGGCGGCGACAAGGACAAGGGCGGCAAGGACAAGTAGTCCGGCGGCCCGCCGGTCCGGCTGAACGCGGGGAGGCCCCCGGGACGTGGAAACACGGCCCGGGGGCCTTCGTCGTCCCGTAGGGTCCCGCCATGAGCGCTCTGCGAAACAGCCGTTGCACAGAACGCAACGGAGATGCCGCCCCTGCCGTCGCCGCCCCGGACCTGATCCCGGCCCCGCTGAGCACCGGGACGACCGCCGGCGCGGACCCGTACGAGCTCACCCCCGCCAGTACCCTCGCCGCCGGGCCGGGCGGCGAGGGTGCCGCCGCGTGGCTGCGCCGCGAGCTGGGCGCCGCCACCGGGCTGCCGCTGCTGCCGCCCGCGGGCGACCCGGGCACCGCCGGCCTGCGGATCGCCGTCGACGCTGCCACCGGGAAGGAGCTCGGGCCCGAGGGGTACCGGCTCACCGCCGGCCCGGAGGGCGCCGAGGTCCTCGCCGGCGGCCCGGCCGGCGCCTTCTGGGGTGCCCAGACCCTCCGTCAGCTGCTCGGCCCGGACGCGTACCGGCGCGCCCCGCTGCCCGGCCGCACCTGGCGGCTGCCCGCCGTGCGGATCGAGGACCGGCCGCGGTTCGGGTGGCGCGGGATGCTGCTCGACGTGGCACGGCACTTCATGCCCAAGGACGGCGTCCTGCGGTACATCGACCTGCTCGCCGCCCACAAGCTCAACGTGCTGCACCTGCACCTGACCGACGATCAGGGCTGGCGGGTGGAGATCCGGCGGTACCCGCGGCTCACGGAGGTCGGCGCCTGGCGGCCGCGCAGCCGCTGGGGGCACCGCGCCTCCCCGCTGTGGAACGAGACCCCGCACGGCGGGTTCTACACCCAGGACGACATCCGCGAGATCGTCGCGTACGCCGCCGAACGGCACGTCCGGGTGGTCCCCGAGATCGACGTGCCCGGCCACTCGCTGGCCGCCATCGCCGCCTACCCGCACCTGGGGAACGCGGACGTCGTCGACACGGCGGCGCTGGAGGTCTGGGACGACTGGGGGATCAGCCCGCACGTGCTGGCGCCCACCGAGGACGTACTGCGGTTCTACGAGGGCGTCTTCGAGGAGCTGCTGGAGCTGTTTCCGGCCGAGGTCTCGCCGTTCGTGCACATCGGCGGCGACGAGTGCCCCAAGGACGAGTGGCGGGCCTCGCCGGCCGCGCAGGCGCGGATCCGGGAGCTGGGCGTGGCCGGCGAGGACGGCCTCCAGTCCTGGTTCATCCGGCACTTCGACGGCTGGCTGGCCGCCCGCGGCCGCCGCCTGATCGGATGGGACGAGATCCTGGAAGGCGGACTCGCGCCGGGTGCCGCGGTGTCGTCCTGGCGCGGCTACGCGGGCGGCATCGCCGCCGCCGAGGCGGGGCACGACGTCGTGATGTGCCCCGAGCAGCACGTCTACCTGGACTACCGGCAAAGCGGAAGCCCGGACGAGCCGATGCCCATCGCGTACGTGCGGACCCTGGAGGACGTCTACCGGTTCGAGCCGGTGCCGCCCGGGCTGTCCGCGGACGCGGCGGCGCACGTGCTGGGTGCGCAGGCGAACGTGTGGACCGAGGTGATGGCCGACCAGGGACGCGTGGACTACCAGGTGTTCCCGCGGCTGGCGGCCTTCGCGGAGGTGGTGTGGTCCGCGCTGCCGGCCCCCGCGGACCGCGACTGGCCGGGCTTCGAGGCCCGTATGACGGCCCATTACGCCCGGCTCGACGCGCTCGGTGTCGGCTACCGGCCGCCCGGCGGCCCGCTGCCCTGGCAGCGCCGCCCCGGAGTGCTCGGACGGCCCCGGGAAGGCGCGCCGCCGGAGGCGTGAGCGGGGCGGGAGTTCGGCGGCGGGCCCGGGGGTCCGGGCGTGCGGGCGGTGCGGGTGCGCGAGGGGCGCGTGGCGGCTGCTGCGGCGGAAGCGAACAATCCGTATCAGCCGCCCCAACTCCCGTGAAAGCCGCCGAAGAGCGGTAAGCGGAACTCTGTCGAGAATCAGGAGGAACCGGACTATCGGTGACGTCGGGGGCGAACCGCCTCCGGTGCCCCCTCGCGTCGCACGGCGCGGAAGATGTGCCAGAGTTGCCACGTCCCGGCGGTGAGCACGTACCGTACGGCGGACAGGCGTGAGCGCCGGGACATCGGGAAGGGGCAGCTGGGTTGACCACGCACGCACCGCAGGCGACGCAGTCCGTGATGCTGCCGGCCTCGCTCGACGAGGCCGTGGCGGCGCTCGCCGCCATGCCCGCCGCCGTGCCGGTCGCCGGCGGCACCGACCTCATGACCGCGGTCAACTCCGGACTCCTCCGGCCCGCCGGTCTCGTCGGCCTGGGCCGCATCAGCGAGATCCGCGGCTGGCAGTACCAGGACGGCCACGCCCTGCTCGGCGCCGGCCTCACGCACGCCCGGATGGGCCGGCCCGACTTCGCGGCCCTCATCCCCGCCCTGGCCGCCGCCGCCCGCGCCGCCGGACCCCCGCAGATCCGCAACGCCGGCACCCTCGGCGGCAACATCGCCACCGCCGCGCCCGCCGGCGACGCCCTCCCGGTGCTCGCCGCCCTGGAGGCCGTGCTCCTCATCGTGGGCCCCGGCGGCACCCGCGAGATCCCCGTCTCCCACCTGCTGGCAGGCCGCGAGATGCTCAGCCCCGGCGAACTCATCGGGTTCGTCCGGGTGCCGCTGCTGCACGCCCCGCAGGTGTTCCTGAAGGCCACCGGCCGCACCGGACCCGGCCGCGCCGTGGCCTCCGTGGGCCTCGTCCTCGACCCGGCCCGCCGCGGCGTGCGCTGCGCGGTCGGGGCCGTCGCCCCGATGCCGCTGCGGCCCCTGGAGGCCGAGCAGTGGGTCGCCTCCCTCATCGACTGGGACGGCGAGCGCACCCTCGCCCCCGAGGCGCTGGAGGCCTTCGGCGACTACGTGGCGATGGCCTGCGTACCGGATCAGGGGGATCCGGTGCCGCCGGCGGTACTGCAGCTGCGGCGGACCGTGGCCGTGCTGGCCCGGCGAGCTCTGGGAAGGGCCCTGACCTCATGAGTGGCAACGAGAACACGCACGACCCCGCACAGGGCGCCGCCGGCTGGGGCTGGGAACCGGTGCCGCAGGGCGGCGAGTACGACTCCGACGCGACCGCGTTCGTCAGTCTCCCGCCGGACATGCTCACCGGCACCGGGACCGGCGAGCCGCTGGCCGCGCCCGGCCACGGCTACGTACCGCCGGTGATCGTGCCGGTCACCTCGGCCGCGAGCACCGACCCGGGCGCCACCGGCACCTGGACGCTGCCCGCCGGGGACCCCGTCAGCTGGCCGGTCGCCGCCGCGCCCGCGCCGGAGGAGCCCGGCGAGCACGACCCGGGGGCCACCGCCGAGTGGCACTTCGCCGAAGCCGTCGTACCGGCGCCGGACCACGCCCTCACGGGTGAATGGTCGGTGCCCGTTGCGGAGGGAGACCTTCCGGAGGAATCCGGCGAGTACGCGCGCACCGCGCTGCGGCCCGAGTGGGCCCACCAGGCCCCCGCCACCCTGCCCGGCGGCGCGCCCGCCCCCTGGGCCGAGGCGCTCGCCGCGGAGACGGCCCGCGAGGAGGCCGCCGCGGCGGACCTGGCGGCCGACGCGGAGGGCGGGCAGCACCACCCCGCCCCCGCCGGGTTCGACGGCGTACGCGGCTACGTGGCACCGCCGGCCGACTACACGGGCACCGTCCGCCTCCCGGCCGAGGAGCCGGCGCCCGCCGCCGACGCGTACCTGACGGGCAGTTTCACCGACCTGGCCGCGGAGGCGCTGGGCACCGCCCCCGCCCCCGCCCCCGCCGAGGACCCGGCGGCCGGCCACCCGGAGCCGTACCCGGACTACCCGGCGGCCGATCCGTACGCGGCGCCGGCGCCGGCACCCGCGTCCTACGGGCCCGGCAGCACCCTCGGGCAGGGCTTCCAGATCGCGGCGGAGCTCGCCGCGATCCCGGCGGCCGGCGGCGAGAGCGGCTCCTTCGACGCCTTCGGGAACGGCCCCGCCCCGCACGACGGCCACGGGGCGGGCGCCCCGGAGGCCCCCGCCCCCGCCGGACCGGCCGCCCACGAGGGCCACCCGGCCGACGACGCGCCCGCGGGCGCCGACGCGGCCGTCTACGCGGGTGGTTCCGGCGAGGGTGACGAGGCGGACCCGCACGGGGGCGGCGCGGCCTACGACGGCTTCGGTGCCGTCGGTGCCGAACCCGCCCACGCGGACCACGCCGGCGACTTCGCCGGCGCGCGGCCCGCGGACCCGGACGGGACCGGTGCGGACGGCGGCTTCGCCGCCACGGGTGCCGCCGAAGGGCACGCCACCGAAGGCGCCGGTGCAGCCCATGACGCAGGCTTCGAAGCCGCCGGTGCCGAACCCGCCCACGCGGACCACGCCGGCGACTTCGCCGGCGCGCGGCCCGCGGACCCGCACGGGGCCGCCGGCGAGGCGGCCGGGCACGAGGACCACGGGACCGGTGCCGGCCACGACGCCGGCTTCGGCTCCGCGGCCGCCGGTGCCGCCGACGGTCACGGGACCGACGGCGCAGGTGCGGCGCTCGCCGACCCGCAGGGGAGCCCGGCCGAGGAGCCCGGCCACACCGCCGGGGACGGCACCGACGGGCACGGCACCGCGTACGGCACGGCCGCGGCGGGGTCGGCCGAGGACGCCGTCGCCGACCCGCACGAGGAGCACCCGTACGCCTCCTACGTGCTGCGTGTGAACGGCGCCGACCGGCCCGTCACCGGGGCCTGGATCGGCGAGTCGCTGCTCTACGTGCTGCGCGAACGGCTCGGCCTGGCCGGCGCCAAGGACGGCTGCTCGCAGGGCGAGTGCGGCGCCTGCGCCGTGCAGGTCGACGGCCGGCTCGTCGCCTCCTGCCTGGTACCGGCCGCCACCGCCGCCGGCAGCGAGGTCCGCACCGTCGAGGGCCTGGCCACCGACGGCGAACTGTCCGACGTCCAGCAGGCGCTGTGCCGCTCCGGCGCCGTGCAGTGCGGCTTCTGCGTCCCCGGCATGGCGATGACCATCCACGACCTGCTGGAGGGCAACCACGCCCCCAGCGAGCTGGAGACCCGCCAGGCGCTCTGCGGCAACCTGTGCCGCTGCTCCGGCTACCGCGGGGTCCTGGAGGCCGTCCGCGAGGTCGTCGCCGAACGCGAGGCCGCTGCCGGAGACCCGGCCGACGGCGCCGACCCCGCCCCCGGCCTCCGGGTCCCGCACCAGGCACCCCCCGGCGCCGGCGGGGTCCAGCACCACCCCGAGCACCACCACGGAGGCATGGGAGGCATGGCGTGAGCAACGACGCGGCCACCGCGACGCCCGACGCGATCGCGACCGCGACGGCCCTCGCAGCGGCGGCGGCCGGCCCGCAGCCCGACGCGGAAGCCGGCGAGCCCCGCGGCATCGGCGCGTCCGTCATGCCCACCGACACCCGCGCCAAGACCGAGGGCACGTTCCCGTACGCGGCCGACCTGTGGGCCGAGGGCCTGCTGTGGGCCGCCGTGCTCCGCTCCCCGCACGCGCACGCCCGCATCCTGTCCGTGGACACCTCCGGCGCCGTGGCCATGCCCGGCGTGCGGGCCGTCGTCACCCACGCCGACGTCCCCGGCGCCCCCACCCACGGCCGCCGGATCGCCGACCGGCCGGTGTTCGCCCACGACGTGGTCCGCCACCACGGCGAGCCCATCGCCGCCGTCGCCGCCGACCACCCCGACACCGCCCGGCTCGCCGCCGCCGCGATCACCGTCGAGTACGAGCTCCTCGACGCGGTCACCGACCCCGAGCAGGCCTTCGGCGCACCGCCCCTGCACCCCGACGGCAACCTGATCCGGCACATCCCGCTCGCCTTCGGCGACCCCGAGGCCACCGGCGAGGTCGTCGTCGAGGGCCTCTACCGGATCGGCCGCCAGGACCCCGCGCCCATCGGCGCCGAGGCCGGACTCGCCGTGCCCCGCCCCGACGGCGGCGTGGAGCTGTACACCGCCTCCACCGACCCGCACGGCGACCGCGACCTCGCCGCCGCCTGCTTCGGCCTCGAACCCGAACGCGTCAAGGTCGTCGTCACCGGCGTCCCCGGCGCCACCGGCGACCGCGAGGACCCCGGCTTCCAGCTGCCGCTCGGCCTGCTCGCCCTGCGCACCGGCTGCCCCGTCAAACTCGCCGCGACCCGCGAGGAGTCCTTCCTCGGCCACGCCCACCGGCATCCGACCCTGCTGCGCTACCGCCACCACGCGGACGCCGAGGGCCGGCTGGTCAAGGTCGAGGCGCAGATCCTCATGGACGCCGGCGCGTACGCCGACTCCTCCGCCGAATCCCTCGCCGCCGCCGTCGCGTTCGCCTGCGGCCCGTACGTCGTCCCGCACGCCTTCGTCGAAGGCTGGGCGGTCCGTACGAACAACCCGCCGTCCGGGCACGTCCGCGGCGAGGGCGCGATGCAGGTCTGCGCCGCGTACGAAGGCCAGATGGACAAGCTCGCCGCCAAACTCGGCCTGGACGGAGCCGAGTTGCGGCTCCGCAACGTCCTCGCCACCGGCGACCTGCTGCCCACCGGCCAGACCGTCACCTGCCCGGCGCCGGTCGCCGAACTCCTGCGCGCGGTCCGCGACTTCGAGCTGCCCGCGCTGCCGAAGGACAGCCCCGAGGACGAGTGGCTGCTGCCCGGCGGCCCCGAGGGCGCGGGCGAGCCGGGCGCGATCCGGCGCGGCGTCGGCTACGGCGTCGGCATGGTCCACATGCTCGGCGCGGAGGGCACCGACGAGGTCTCCACCGCCACCGTCAAGGTGCACGACGGCATCGCCACCGTCATCTGCGCGGCCGTCGAGACCGGCCAGGGCTTCAGCACCCTCGCCCGCCAGATCGTGCAGGAGGTCCTCGGCGTCGACGAGGTCGCCGTGGCGCCCGTCGACACCGACCAGCCGCCCGCCGGCCCGGCCGCGCACGGCCGCCACACGTGGGTCTCCGGCGGGGCCGTCGAACGCGCCGCCAAGATGGTCCGCACCCAGCTGCTCCAGCCGATGGCCCACAAACTGGGCATGTCCACCGAGCTGCTCCAGGTCGCCGACGGCGCGATCACCTCGTACGACGGCGCGTTCACGACGACCGTGGCCGAGGCCATGGCCGGCAAGGAGCTGTGGGCGACCGCGCAGTGCCGGCCGCACCCGACCGAGCCGCTGGACGCGGCCGGGCAGGGCGACGCGTTCGTGGGCCTCGCGTTCTGCGCGGTCCGCGCGGTCGTGGACGTCGACATCGAGCTGGGCTCCGTACGGGTCGTGGAACTCGCGGTGGCGCAGGACGTCGGCCGGATCCTCAACCCGCGGCAGCTGGCCGCCCGCATCGAGGCCGGCGTCACGCAGGGCGTGGGCGCCGCCCTCACCGAGAACCTGCGGACGGCGGGCGGGCTGATCCGCCACCCCGACCTCACCGGGTACGCGCTGCCGACCGCGCTGGACGCGCCGGACATCCGGATCGTGAAGCTGGTCGAGGAACGCGACGTCGTCGCCCCCTTCGGCGCGAAGGCCGCCAGTGCGGTCCCGGTCGTCACCACCCCGGCCGCCGTCGCCTCCGCGGTCCGCGCCGCCACCGGCCGCCCGGTCAACCGCCTGCCGATCCGGCCGTCCGCGGCTGTGGTCACCGGAGGCTGAGGGGCCCGGCGTGAAGGAGCGCGACGGGGTGCCGGCGGCTCCGCACGGCCCCGGCGCGCCCGGCCCCGCTCCCGGCGGACCGCCCACCGGTCCGCCCCTGCTGGTGGACGCCGGTGCGCTCGTCGCGTGCCGGAGGCGGGCGGACGACCTGCTCGCCCGGCTGGAGACCTCCCCGGCCGCCCCCGCCCGGCTGGCGGCCGCCGCCCTCCCGCCCGCCGCCCTCGGCACCGGCTTCCCCGAAGCGGCCCGGCTCGCCCGCGCGCACGCCCGGCTCCACGCCGAACTGACCGGCCTGTCCCGGGCCCTGGCACTCCAGCTGGGCGCCCTGGCGGACGCGGTGGCCGCGGCGGGCGCGGACTACTCCGGTACGGACGCGGAAGCGGCGCGGGACCTGCGCCGGGCGCGGGACGAGACGGAACGGGGCCCGACCCCGGGGTCCTGACCGTACGGGCGCGCCCCACCGGATCCGGCACCCTGTGGGCGAGCGGGCAGGCGTCGGAGTGGAGGGCGAGCGGGCCGTGACGACGGACTTCGAGGGAATCGGCCGCGGGGAGCCGGCCCGGATGGTGGGTGCGGCGGACCCCGGGGCGGTCGCGGGCTGCGCGGCGCAGCTGGTGGCGGCCGCAGACGCACTCCGCGAGATCGGCGAGGCCCTGCGCCGCCACCGCGTCGACGGCTGGGAGGGCGAGGCGGCCGAAGCGTACGAGGACCGCGTCCGCCGCATGTCCGCCGCCGCCCTCGCACTGTCCGACTACGGCCGCACGGGCGGGGAATGGCTCCGGCACGCGGCCCAGACGCTGGGGGAGGTGCGGGCCGGCCTGGGGGCAACCGCCGGCCCGGCACCGGAGGCCGAACACGCCGAGGCCGTACGGCAGATGACCAAGCTGGCGCAGTCGTACGCGGTGGCGGCGGAGCAGATGGACGGGGCGCGGGCGCCGGTGGGGCTTGTGTCTGCGCCTGTGTCCGTACCTGGACCTGGGCCTGGGCCTGGGCCTGCGGGCGGCGGGGGGTGCGGGGGGCGCGGGACCGCCTCGCCGAGGGTGGGGGCGTACGGCGTCGGCTCGGTGGGGGAGGCCGGGGGGTCGGCGGGTCCGCTTTCCGCCGGCTCGGTGGGGCAGCCGGGGCCGGTCGCCGCCGTCCCGGCCGCGGGGCCGGAGCACCGACCCTTGCCGTCGCGGCCCGGCCCGCCCGGCCCGCCCGGCACACCCGTCACACCCGTCACACCCGTCACGGACCAGGACGCCGGCCTGCACCTCGAGGGTCTGCACCTCGACGGCCTGGGGACCGCCCCGCCGACGGCCCCGCCGGACCCTTCCGCCCCTGCCGACGGCCGCCCGGGCGGGAGAGCGTCCGTACCCGAGCCCGTCCCGTACGGCTTCCCCGCCCCACCGCATCCGTACGCCCCGGGGCCCGCCGCCCGTTCGTCCCCCGACGGCGCGGACGGCCCGCGGTACCGCGCAGCGCCGCCCCGCACCCCCGGCATCGTCGGAGGCCGCGCGGTCGCCCTCGCCCCGCCAACCGCCCCCGCCCTGCCGACCGGCCTGGTCATCGGCGCCGAACCGGTCAGCACCGCGCCCACCGGGGACACCTTCGGGCCCGCCCAGTCCGGCCTCCCGCCGGGAGCGGTCGGGGCCGCCTTTGTTCCGGGCGTGGCGCCGGTCGCCGGTGCCGGTGTGCGTGCCCTGCCGGGTCCTGCCCGGCGCGCCGCCCACCCGCCGGAGCCGCCGGAGCCCGGACAGACGTCCCGCCGGGTGGTGCCGCCGGTGATCGAGTGACGGGGCCCGGGGGAGTGACCCCGTCGTGGGGCGGGTGCGGGTCACTCGTGCGGGTGCATCGTCAGGTGCGGCGGGGGTCTGCCGGGCCTGCCCGGGCGGGGCGGGCGTACCGGGGGCCGGCCGTCACGGCGCACGCGTGGGGCCGCCGTCGGTAGCGTGCCGGGCGTAGGCGCGGGGCGCGGGCCCGGTGGCGTGGCGGTGTGGTGGTGCGGGGAGGGTCGGCGGTGGCGTTCGACGAGGAGTGGGCCCGGGTGCGGCGGGGGTCGGGCGGGGGTGCGGATCTGGCCGTCGACGCGGGGCAGCTCGGTGCCGTGGGGAGCGCCGCCCACGCGCTGTACCAGCGGCTGACGCGGGACGGGGACCATGCCCGGCCGGCCTGCTTCGACGCGGCCATCGCGCTTTCGAACGCGTCCTTCCGCAGCGGGCCCGCGCTGCTGACCGTTCACGACCGGTGGAACAGCCAGCTCCGCACCCTCCTCGACGCCTGCGCGAACATCTCCAACCACCTCGACCACACCGTCGCCTCGCACGCGAAGGAGGAGGCGGACATCATCGCCCGGCTCTCCGCCTCGAAGATCGACGCGTACCTCACCTGACCGCCCCGATGCTCAGCTTCGCGCACGTCTACGCGCTGCGGCTCGCCGCCCTGCACCAGGCCGTCGCCGACTGGCGGGACATGGCCGCCCGGCTGGACGGGCTGGCCGCCGACAGCCGGCGTTCCCTCCTCGCCCGGGCCGACGCCGCCGACTGGCGCGGCGCCAACGCCGAGGTCACGCGGCCGTTCGTGGCGAAGACGGCCAAGGAGTTCGGCGACGCCGCCGCCGCCGCGCACGCCATCCGGCGCGTCCTCGAACAGGGCCACACCGCGTTCCGGACCGCCCAGGACCAGCTCCGCCGCATCGTGGAGACCGACGCACCCGCCGCCCGCCTGGTCGTGGACACCGGCACCGGCCGGGTGCGCGCCCGCAGCCCGCTGTCCGCCGTACGCGGCGAGGCGCGCAACGACCCCGGCTACGCCGACCTGCTCCGCCGGGAGGCCGCGGCCATCGCCGAACTGGAACGGCGGATCGCCGCGATCGTCGAGACCTGCGACGACGCCGACCAGTCGGTGGCGCGGGCGCTGCGGGCCGATGTCAGCGCGGACGGGCGGCAGTTCGTGCGGCCGCGGTTCGACAGCCTCGACGCGGAGGAGGCGGCGCGGGCGGCCGCGCTCGCCGCGCGCGGGCGGGCGCTGACGCACGCCGAGCTGGTGCAGCTCAACGAACTCCTGCGGGACAACCGGTCGGCGCCCGCCTTCGCCACCGCCTTCTACACGGCGCTCGGGGCGCGCGGGGCGCTGGAGTTCTTCGGGCGGCTCGCGACGGACACGTACGACCGGTACGGGGAGCAGGACGCGCAGCGGCTGGCCGACGTACGGGAGTTGCAGCGCAACCTCGGGACGGTGCTGGCCGTGGCGACCGATCCCGACCGTGCGGTGCACCTGCCGGAGTCGTTCGCGCGGGAGCTGCGGCGGCTGGGCACGGAGCGGATCCCGTTGGCGCGCTGGGACGCCAACCCGCCGTTCGGGTACCAGCTGCTCGGCGGGATCATGCGGTACGGGGAGTACGACCCGCGGTTCCTGCTGCCGGTGGTGGAGCACGCGGTGCAGGTGCAGGCGGCGCAGCCGGACTTCTTCGCGCAGTCGCGGCAGGTGAACGGCTGGGCGAGCCACCTGCTGAACCCGTCCGGGCTGAACGGGTCCGGCTACGACCCCGTCAACAGCTTCCTGGAGGCGCTCGGCCACAGCCCCGAGGCGGCCGCCCGCTTCTTCGACCCGGACCGCCCGCCGACGTCGTACGCCCCCGACGGCACGCCCCGCTCCGGCCCCCCGGACCTGGGCCGCACGGCGGACGGCGAACCGGTCACGTCGTACCTGGACTACTTCACGAACGAGAAGTACCGGTCCTTCCCGGACACGGAAAGCCCCAACCCGTCCACGTGGACGAAGTCCCACTCCCACATGCCGGACGCCCTGGGCCACGCCCTGGAGGCAGCGGTGCTGGGGCATGCGTGGGACGACCCGCACCCCCGGCTCGTGCGCAGCGAGGCGGGCGCGTCCGTGATGGAGGCGGTGGTGCAGAAGTACGGGGAGGATCCCGCTCTGCTCAAGCGCCAGGAGGTCCTGGCGGACAGCCTGGGCCGGATGGGCGCCGGCTACATCGACGACATCAACTGGGGCCTCAACGACCGGGAGGCCGGCAGCCCGTTCGCACCGGCGGACGAACGGGGGCACGCGAGGCTCGGCGAGGACCGGGCGCGGAAGTTCCTCAGTGCGCTCGGCCAGCATCCGGAGGCGTACGCCACCGTGTCCGCGGCGGAGCGGGTGTACACGGCTTCCGTGATGGAGGCGCAGGTGGACGCACACGGGCACATCAGGGAGGGCGGTGTGCGGGAGGCGGTCCGTACCGGCTCCCAGGTGCAGGGCCTGCTCGACCAGGCGCGGGCCGACCAGGTCACGGAGGCGACGATCAAGGCGGACGAGGAGTACAACCGCGAAATGGAGAAGCGCGCCGCCTGGGTCGAATTCGGGGCGACGGCGGCGGTCGGGGCGGGAATGGCCTTCCTGCCGATCACGGCGCCGGTCGCCGGTGCGGCGGCGGTGATCGTC
Organism: Streptomyces bambusae; assembly: GCF_020532645.1. GTDB lineage: Bacteria > Actinomycetota > Actinomycetes > Streptomycetales > Streptomycetaceae > Streptomyces > Streptomyces bambusae. The sequence goes on along the minus strand of NZ_JAJAUZ010000029.1, from coordinate 60,912 downwards.
CCCGTTGCCGTGGACACCGGCGGTGGCGCGATGGAGGAACTGGCCAGCCAGGTGGTCGGCAACTGGTCCCACGCGGAACAGCAGGAACACCAGGAGGATGTGGACGACCGGGTCCACGCTCAGCGGAGCGAGATTTTCCGGGCGGGTCGGGAGACGGCCGGCGCCCCGGTGGCAGCCTTTCGCGACGTGCATGGGATTAAGGCGACCAGCGATTTCGCCCAGGATCTCGAAATGGACTGGATGACGGGTTACAACGTGGGCAACTTGCTGCAACAGCAGCAGGGGCATGCTCCGGAGACGGACGAGTGACTAGGTGACAGTGATGGACCGGACCCTGTGCGCCGTCGGAGTGACTCTGCTCTTGACGGGGTGCGTTGGCGCCCCGAGGGAGGCCGAGTCGAAAGCCATCGAGGCGTCCTCGCTCTGCCACGGGCTCTTTTCGGGCGGCACAGCTAAAGCAGTCGATGTTGCCCTCGGAGGCCGGCGACCCTCGCGCGACACGGAGCAGCAAAGCGTCCGCAGAGCGGTCCGGGACTTGGTCACACACCATTCATCGGCTACGCCGTGGCCCCGCGGCTTTCGGGTCTGCAGTGTCTATCTCGGCCGCGAGATCAGCGATCTCGATGTGGACGTTTCGCAGGTTGATGAGGAGCACGTTGCTGGCCCGAGCGATGAGCCGACAACGTTTCAGTACGCCCTCGGGACCAATGCGCTTGCCAATCCGACGCGGGCGTTCCTCTATTTCGCCTGCCTCAGCCGCCGGCTGCCCTCCTCCACCGGCGAGCCGGTGGTTCTGCTCACGGAGGTGAGAAACACCGCCTTCCCCACCGCCGACCCCAAGACCGTCCGCGAGGCCCACCTCGTGCTCGCGCACGCCGCCGCCGTCGCGGTGGCGGCGGAACTTGGTTGTGCGCGGGGCGCGGGGCTGCCGAAGAAGCCCGTGCTGCGTATGGTCTCGGGCCCGGTGCCCAAGGGCGGCGACGGGCGGTAGCGCGTTCCGTACGTGGAGACCGTGACCGGATTCGAACCGGTGTATCCGGCTTTGCAGGCCGGCCCCTGGGCCACTCGGGCACACGGTCGGGGTGTTGCGACAAGAAGGAACGTACGGGGGCCGGGGCGGGGGCGGGAAGGGGCCGGCGGGGGCTGCAACAGGACTGCCATGCCGCGTTCACACGGCCCGGGACGTACGCCGCCCGACCTACGGCCATCGGACCGGCGCGGATACGCCCCGCGACAGGGGCGAACGGCAGGCACGGCCCTTACTCTGGGGCGATGGCCCTGAAGAGCAGCCCCGGCGCGGACACCGCCCGGATACCCCCCGCGCCCCCACGACCCGGCATCCTCGGCCCCGCCCACCGCGCCCTCAGCACCGGCATCGTCACCGTCGTCTTCCTCATCGCCTTCGAGGCCACCGCCATCGGCACGGCCATGCCGGTCGCCGCCCGGGAACTGGACGGGGTCGGCCTGTACGCGTTCGCGTTCTCCGCGTACTTCACGACCAGCCTCTTCGGGATGGTGCTCGCCGGCCAGTGGTCCGACCGGCAGGGTCCGCTGCGCCCCCTCGCGGTCGGGATCGCGAGCTTCGCGGCCGGGCTGCTGCTGTCCGGGACCGCCGTCGCGATGTGGCTGTTCGTGCTCGGCCGCGCCGTCCAGGGCTTCGGCGGCGGCCTCGTCATCGTCGCCCTGTACGTCGTCGTCAGCCGCGCCTACGACGAACGCCTGCGCCCCGCCATCATGGCGGCCTTCGCCGCGAGCTGGGTGGTGCCGTCCGTGGTCGGCCCGCTGGTCGCCGGCACCGTGACCGAGCACATCGGCTGGCGGTGGGTGTTCGTCGGGATCCCCGTGCTCGTCGTCCCGCCGCTGGTCCTCGCGCTGCCCGCGATCCGGCGCACCGCGTCCGGGCCCGCCGACCCCACCGCGCCGCCGGTGCCGTTCGACCGCCGCCGGATCCGGCTCGCGTTCGGGATCGCGTTCGGGGCCGCGCTGATCCAGTACGGGGCGCAGGACCTGCGCTGGCTGTCGCTGGCGCCCGTACTCGCCGGGTTCGTGCTGCTGGTGCCCGCCGTGACCGGCGGCCGCAGCCTGATGCCGCGCGGCACCTACCGGGCCGCCCGCGGGCTGCCGGCCGTGGTGCTGCTGCGCGGCCTCGCCGGCGGTGCGTTCATCGCCGCCGAGAGCTTCATCCCGCTGATGCTCGTCACCCAGCGCGGCCTGAGCCCCACGTACGCCGGTCTCAGTCTGGCCGGGGCGGGGGCGACCTGGGCGTTCGGGTCGTGGGTGCAGGCGCGGCCGCGGCTGGACCCGTACCGGGAGCGGATGATGGCCGGCGGCATGGTGCTGGTGGCGGTGTCGATCGCCGCCGTGCCGAGCGTGCTCGTCGAGTCCGTGCCGGTGTGGGTGGTCGCGGTGGCCTGGGCACTCGGCTGCTTCGGCATGGGCCTCGCGGTGACCTCCACCAGCGTGCTGCTGCTCAAGCTGTCCCCGCCGGAGGAGGCGGGCGCGAACTCCGCCGCCCTCCAGATCTCCGACGCCCTCGCCAACGTCGTCCTGCTGGCCGGCGGCGGCGCGGCCTTCGCCGCGCTGGGCGGGGCGGCGGTCGGCGACGGGCACGCGGTGGCGGCGGCCGGGGCGAGCCATCCGGGGGCCTTCGTGGCGATCTTCCTGCCGATGGCCGCGGTCGCGCTGGCGGGGGCGTGGGTGTCGACCAGGGTGCTGCCGAAGCCTGCGTGACACCGCGTGGTACCGCGCGGTACCGTCTAGTCATGGCAGGACTCAACGTGCGATTCACCGACGAAGAGCTGGACGCCCTGCGGGAGCGTGCGACCGCGGAGGGACTGAGCATGCAGTCCTTCGCCCATGACGCCGTCATCAGGGCCATAAACGAGCACTCCCGTCTCTTCAACGAGGCGGCGGATCACGTGCTGAAGGTCAGCGAGGAGCTGAACCGGAGGCTCGCCTGATGTACTACCTCACGCTTCCCGAGCTGCTGAACCTGGCCAAGCGGCTCGGGACCGAGGACGTGCGCGACTACGGTCTGCTCGAATCGGCCCTGCTGCGCCCCCAGGCCAGCGTCTTCGGGCAGGACGCCTACCCGGACGTGTGGCACAAGGCGGGCGCCCTCATGGAGTCGCTGGCCCGAAACCACGGGCTCGTCGATGGGAACAAGCGCATCGCCTGGTACGCGACCTGGGTCTTCCTGCACATGAACGGGCATCCTCTCGACGCCAATTTCGACATCGACGAGGCCGAGCGGTTCGTGCTCGACGTGTGCCAGGGGCTTCTCGACGCGTCGGTGATCGCGAAGCGGCTGCCACTCTTCTCGGCCTGATGTGACCCTCACCGCACCCCCCGAGGTCACGGCGTTGTCCGGCCCGGGTGGGCGCGTTGACCCCGGTAAGGTGGCCCGGTTGTCCTACGTACGACTGCCCGCGTCGCCCGGGCCGGTCCGTGCGTCGCCCGTACCGGTCGGCCCTGTGCGCCGAGAGACCCGAGCCGGAGACCGTGACCACTACCGCCTCCCACCACCTCTCACCCGCCTTCCCCGGCCGTGCGCCGTGGGGTACCGCCAGCAAGCTGCGTGCCTGGCAGCAGGGGGCACTGGACAAGTACGTCCAGACCCAGCCCCGGGACTTCCTCGCCGTCGCCACCCCCGGCGCCGGCAAGACCACCTTCGCCCTCACCCTCGCCTCCTGGCTGCTGCACCACCACGTCGTGCAGCAGGTGACCGTCGTCGCGCCCACGGAGCACCTGAAGAAGCAGTGGGCCGAGGCCGCCGCCCGGATAGGCATCCGGCTCGACCCGGAGTACTCCTCCGGGCCGCTGAGCAGGGAGTACCACGGCGTCGCCGTCACGTACGCCGGTGTCGGCGTGAAGCCGATGCTGCACCGCAACCGGTGCGAGCAGCGCAAGACGCTCGTGATCCTCGACGAGATCCACCACGCCGGCGACTCCAAGTCGTGGGGCGAGGCCTGTCTGGAGGCCTTCGATCCGGCCACCCGCCGGCTCGCCCTCACCGGCACCCCTTTCCGCTCCGACACGAATCCCATCCCTTTCGTCACGTACGAAGAAGGGAATGACGGAATCCGGAGATCTTCCGCCGACTACACCTACGGATACGGGAATGCTCTCGGCGATGGGGTGGTTCGTCCGGTCATTTTCCTTTCCTACAGCGGCAATATGCGCTGGCGCACGAAGGCCGGCGACGAGATCGCGGCCCGTCTCGGCGAGCCCATGACCAAGGACGCCATCTCGCAGGCCTGGCGCACCGCGCTCGACGCGCGCGGCGACTGGATGCCGAACGTGCTGCGCGCCGCCGACCAGCGGCTTACCGAGGTCCGCAAGGGCATCCCCGACGCCGGCGGCCTCGTCATCGCCTCCGACCAGGACTCCGCCCGCGCGTACGCCAAGCTGATCCGGGAGATCACCGGCACCAAGGCCACGCTGGTGCTCTCCGACGACGCCGGCGCCTCGAAGCACATCGACACGTTCAGCGGGAACACGGACCGCTGGATGGTCGCCGTCCGCATGGTGTCCGAGGGCGTCGACGTGCCCCGCCTCGCGGTCGGCGTGTACGCCACGACGATCTCCACGCCGCTGTTCTTCGCGCAGGCCGTCGGGCGTTTCGTGCGCTCCCGCAGGCGCGGCGAGACCGCGTCGGTGTTCCTGCCGACCATCCCGTACCTGCTCGGCTTCGCCAACGAGATGGAGGTCGAGCGCGACCACGTCCTCGACAAGCCGAAGAAGGCCGGCGAGGAGGACCCGTACGCCGAATCCGAGAAGGAGATGGACGAGGCGAACCGGCAGGAGGACGAGGACACCGGCGAGGACGAGCAGATGTCCTTCGAGGCCCTGGAGTCCGACGCCGTCTTCGACCGGGTCCTCTACGACGGCGCCGAATTCGGCATGCAGGCGCACCCGGGCAGCGAGGAAGAGCAGGACTACCTCGGCATCCCCGGCCTGCTGGAGCCCGACCAGGTGCAGCTGCTGCTCCAGAAGCGGCAGTCCCGGCAGATCGCGCACAGCCGCCGCCGGCCCGACGCCGAAGCGGACCTGCTGGAGCTGCCCGCCGAGCGGCGCCCGGTCGTCTCCCACAAGGAGCTGCTGGAGCTGCGGAAGTCGCTGAACACGATGGTCGGCGCGTACGTCCACCAGAGCGGCAAGCCGCACGGCGTGATCCACACCGAGCTGCGCCGGGTGTGCGGCGGGCCGCCGAGCGCCGAGGCCACGGCCGGGCAGCTGCGCGAGCGGATCAAGAAGGTGCAGGAGTGGGCCACCCGGATGCGGTGAGGGCCTGACGACGGAAAAGGGCCCGTGCGGAGGAACGCACGGGCCCTTTTCGTCCGAATCTTCCGGATCCACTGAATTCGCTGCATCCGGCGGATTCGCCGGATTCGCTCAGCAGGCGCGGCCGCGATGGCCGGCCGCCACCATCGCCGCGCCGGTGAGCAGCAGCAGGGAACCGCCGGCCACCGCCCATGGGGCGCCGCTGCCGGCGTCGCCGTGCAGGAGGTTCGTCCGGGACTCGGAAGGCGGCGGAATTGGAGCCTCCGCCGACAGCCGTGCGATTGCGGGGGCCGGTGCCGCCGCTGCGGCCGGGCCCGCCACGAGGACGGCGGCGGCCGCCGCGGTCGTCGACGCGGCCGCTGCCATGGCCGCACACCGGTGCCAATTCACGGATTCGCCTCCCCTCCCGAACACCGCCTTCGAACATTTACACAGTAATGAAGCGGTAAAGGAGTCGTGGACGCGAAAGGTCCCGAGACTGCCCGACCTTGGTCCCGAAGCGGCGCAAATTGCTCGCTGACGCCCGGATTCTGGACGAGGGCTTCCGCTCAGCGGGACCCGGTCGCTACATTCCCCGCAAAGAAACGCCCCGTGGCAGCGCCGCCGCGGAGCGCAGCCGGGCATTTGGCCTACACCGGCGGCCTCTCCGTGCGTCGCCGATGGGACCGGCAGCGCTTCCCCCGTGAGAGCCCCCCGCCGCTCACCGAAAGAGGGAGAGGCGTCGTGACCGCGGAAACCTCCCAGACGCTCGACCGGGGACTGCGCGTCCTCAAACTTCTTGCCGACACCGACCACGGCCTGACCGTCACCGAGCTCTCGAACCGGCTCGGCGTCAACCGGACCGTGGTCTACCGCCTGCTGGCCACGCTGGAACAGCACGCGCTCGTCCGCCGGGACCTCGGCGGCCGGGCCCGGGTCGGCCTCGGCGTACTGCGGCTGGGCCGGCAGGTCCACCCGCTGGTGCGCGAGGCCGCGCTGCCGGCGCTGCGCTCGCTCGCCGAGGACATAGGTGCCACCGCCCACCTGACCCTCGTCGACGGTACGGAGGCCCTGGCGGTCGCCGTCGTCGAACCGACCTGGACCGACTACCACGTGGCCTACCGGGCCGGGTTCCGGCACGCCCTGGACCGCGGGGCGGCCGGCCGGGCCATCCTCGCCGCCCGCCAGGGCGTGCTGACCGACCCCGGTTACACGCTCACGCACGGCGAACTGGAGGCCGGTGCCAGCGGAGCCGCCGCCCCGCTCGTCGGGATCTCCGGGCTGGAGGGCAGCGTCGGAGTGGTCATGCTCGCGGACGCCGTGCCGGAACGGGTCGGCCCGCGCGTGGTCGACGCGGCCCGCGAGGTCGCCGACGCACTGCGCTGACCTCGCCGGAGCCGTACCGGGCACCCGGCCAGCTAGATTGGCCGGGTGCTCTCACGCCTCACACGTCTGCCCCGCCCCGCGGCCCTCGCGCTGTGCGCCGCGCCCGTGCTCGCGCTGTTCGCCGTCGCGGCCCTCGCCCCGCTGCCGTTCGCGCTGGCCCGGCCCGGCCTGACGGCGGACGTGCTCGGCGAGCAGAAGGGCAGGCCCGTCATCACCATCACCGGCGCGCCCGTCCGCAAGACGGACGGCCAGCTGCGGATGACCACGATCCTCGCCACCAACCCGTCCACGGACGTGCGGCTGCCCGAGCTGGTCGACAGCTGGTTCCGCACCGACCGGGCGGTGCTGCCGAAGGAGTCGGTCTATCCGTCCGGCAAATCGGACCGGCAGATCGAGCGGCACAACTTGGAGGAAATGGCGAAGTCCCAGTCCTCCGCGGCCGCCGCCGCCCTCGCCTACCTGCACAAGGACCCGGCGAAGGTGAAGGTCGACCTGGAGCTGGCCGACGTCGGCGGACCCAGCGCCGGACTGCTGTTCTCCCTGGGCATCGTGGACAAGCTCGACGGCAACGGCAGCGGCGGCGACCTCACCGGCGGCCGCTCGATCGCCGGCACCGGCACGATCACACCGGACGGCGAGGTGGGCGCGGTCGGCGGAGTGGCCCTGAAGACCCAGGCCGCCCGCCGCGACGGGGCCACCGTGTTCCTCGTACCGAAGGCGGAGTGCGCGGACGCCGAGTCCGACCTGCCGGACGGGCTGCGACTGATCCCCGTTACGACGCTGGAGGGTGCGGTGTCCGCACTGCGGGCCCTGCAGAAGGGCGGCCAGGTCCCGAGCTGCTGACGGCCGCGGGACCGCGCCGGGCACCGGTGCCGTCCAGGGTGCGCCAGGCCGGGAAGACCAGCGGCGCCAGGGTCGTGAGCAGGTAGACCCCGCCGAGCAGCAGCAGGGCCGCCGTCGTGCCCGTCCCCTCGACGAGCAGGCCCGCGGCGAGCCCGCCCAGCGGCATCGTCAGCTCGCAGCCGGCCGTGCTCACCCCCGTCACCCGGCTGCGCAGCGAGTCCGGCACCAGTTCGTAGAACGCGACGGACAGGATCGGGTTGAGCATGCCCATGCCGAGTCCGGCGAGGGCCATGGTCACCGCCAGCGGCAGCGTGGTGTCCGTGCACGCCGCCACCAGCCAGCGGGTCGGCCCACCGATCATGAAGGCCACCGTGAACACCACCCGCCGCGGGAACCGCTCCCCGACGGCCCCGTACAGCAGCGCCCCCAGGAACGCGAAGCCGCCGAACAGGGCGATCAGCAGCCCGAGTCCGCCCGACCCGCCCAGCTCCTCCCGGGCGTGCACCGGCAGCAGGACCGCGTTCCACGCCTGGTCCAGGCCGTTGGTCAGCATCACCATCACCGTCACGCCCAGCAGCAGCCGGGTGCGCAGCAGGAACGCGTACCCCTCGCGCAGCTCCGCGCGGTACGAGGCGAAGGACACGGCGGCGGCGGCCGGCTGCGGCTCCGCGGCTGCGAACCCGCGCACCCCGGCCGCCACCAGCGCCGCCGACACCGCGAAGGTGGCCGCGTCCAGCAGCAGCACCGCCTCGGCGCCCAGCACCGTGATCAGTACGCCGGCCAGTGCGGCCCCGATCATCCGGGCGCCGCGCGCCACCGCGTCGTACAGGCTCGACGCCCGGGCCAGGGTGGTGCCGGCGTGCTCGGCGAGGTCCGGCAGCATCACGTTGCGGGCGGTCATGCCGGGGGTGTGCGCCAGCCCGCCGACGGCCATCAGCGCACACAGCATCCAGAACTCCAGCAGTCCCGCGTAGTGCAGCAGCGGGATCGCGGCCACCGACAGCCCGCACACCAGGTCGGAGGCGACCGAGACGCGCCGCCGCCCGAGCCGGTCGATGACCGGGCCGCCGGCCAGCGCGGCGACCACCACCGGCAGCGTGGCGCAGAACGCGACGACGCCGGCCCGCGCCGGGCTGTCGGTGGTCTGCAGGACGAACCACGGCACTCCGATCATGGTGAGCGAAGTGCCCGCGATGGAAACGGTGTTGGCGGCCAGGACGGCGGCGAACGGCCGCCGTCGGCCGCCGGTTCGTGCGGCCACGGATCCCCCCGGGTGGCTCACGGTGATGCTCCTCCTCTGTCGGTGCGGCGCGGGGCGGCGCGGTGCGGTGCCGGGTGCGCGGTGCCGTGGCGGCTCAGGCGGTGGTGCGCGGGAAGGCGTGCAGGTGGAAGCGGACCGGGGTGGTGCCCTCGGGCTCGTCGGCCCGGTCGGCCGGTTCGGCGTCCCGGTAGGTCTGGATCAACTCGTGCATCTTCAGGATCAGTTCGTGGCTGCGCTCGGGCGTCAGGCGGACCGTGTAGTCGCTCATGTCGGAGGCCCGTCGCCACTCCGGCGACCAGCGGTGCGCATTGCCCAGCCAGGTGGCCAGCTCCTGCGCGTGCACGGTGGCGATCTCGTGCAGGAACATGTCCGCGGCGCCGCGGACCGCCGGATCCGGGTCGTCGGAGAGCCGGTCGTCGAAACGGGTGCCGTCGTACACGGCCCGCCACCAGCGCTCCCGGCCCTTGCCGTGCTCCGGCGCGTCCTCGACGAACCCGTACGCGGCGAGCTGGCGCAGGTGGTAGCTGGTCGCGCCGCTCGACTCGCCGAGCACGCCCGCGAGTTGGGAGGCGGTCGCCGGGCCGTCGTTGCGCAGGACGCTCAGCAGCCGGATGCGCAGCGGGTGCGCGAGGCCGCGCAGGGTGCGGGCGTCGAGGGTGCGGACCACGCGCTCACCGGGCCGAGTCGGCGACTGGGGCGGCGACTGAGGCGGCGACTGCGGTGACCGGGCGGGGTCTGGGTTCTCCGGGTTTTCGGGCATGGGGCGAGCGTAGGAATGCAAAGGAAGCTTTGCAGCGGGTTTTTTGCAAGGGTTCCTTTGCATGCCTGTGGCGGGGCCGCACTCACCCCTCGTGGTCCGCCGCCGCCTGCTCCACCAGCGGGATGATCCGCAGCGGCACCGGGTTCTCCATCACGATCGCCGTGGAGGCGCGCACGATGCCCTCGAAGCCGACCACGCGGTCGATCACCCGCTGGAGGTCCGCGTTCGAGCGCGCCACCAGCCGGCACAGCATGTCGCCGTGCCCGGTCGTGGTGTGCAGTTCCAGCACCTCGGGCACGCCGGCCAGGTGGGCCCGTACGTCGGAGCCCTGGCCCTGCTTGATCTCCAGCGTGGCGAAGGCGGTGACCGGATAGCCCAGCGCCGCCGGGTCCACCTGCGGGCCGAAACCGCAGATCACCCCGCTCGACTGGAGCCGGTCCAGCCGCGCCTGCACGGTGCCGCGGGCCACGCCCAGCCGGCGCGAGGCCTCCAGGACGCCTATGCGCGGCTCGCGGGCGAGGAGGACGATGAGTCTGCCGTCCAGCGGGTCGATGCCCACGGGGCCTCCAAGGGTGGTCATCCTGTACAGAAGTTCCGTTGATCCTCGCAGTCTGCTGTGCAGATTGACCAGTGAATGAGGAAACTATTGCGCACCTTGTGGATCGGAGCGAATCTGCGTTCATGACTGAGACGCTGGATCACACCGCCCCGGACACCGCTCGCGAGGCCGACCCGTTCCCGGTGAAGGGAATGGACGCCGTCGTCTTCGCCGTCGGCAACGCCAAGCAGGCCGCGCACTACTACGCCACGGCGTTCGGCATGAAGCTGGTCGCCTACTCCGGCCCGGAGAACGGCAGCCGGGAGACGGCCAGCTACGTCCTGACGAACGGCTCCGCCCGCTTCGTCCTGACCTCGGTCATCAAGGCGACCACCGACCACGGCCGCTTCATCGCCGAGCACGTCGCCGAGCACGGCGACGGCGTGATCGACCTGGCCATCGAGGTCCCGGACGCGCGTGCCGCCTACAAGTACGCCGTCGAGCAGGGCGCCCGCGGCCTGGACGAGCCGTACGAGGTCTCCGACGAGCACGGCACCGTCGTCCTCGCGGCCATCGCCACCTACGGCCAGACCCGCCACACGCTGGTCGACCGCTCCCGCTACGACGGCCCGTACCTCCCCGGCTTCGTCACCGCCGAGCCGCTGGTCGAAGGCCCGGCCAAGCGCACCTTCCAGGCCATCGACCACTGCGTCGGCAACGTCGAGCTCGGCCGCATGAACGAGTGGGTCGGCTTCTACAACAAGGTCATGGGCTTCACGAACATGAAGGAGTTCGTGGGCGACGACATCGCGACCGAGTACTCGGCCCTGATGTCGAAGGTCGTCGCGGACGGCACCAAGAAGGTGAAGTTCCCGATCAACGAGCCGGCGATCGCGAAGAAGAAGTCGCAGATCGACGAGTACCTCGAGTTCTACAACGGCCCCGGCGTCCAGCACATCGCCCTCGCCAGCAACGACATCTGCGCCACCGTCCGCTACATGCGCTCCCAGGGCGTCCAGTTCCTGTCCGTCCCGGACACGTACTACGACACCCTCGGCGAGTGGGTCGGCGACACCCGCGTGCCGATCGACGAGCTGCGCGAGCTGAAGATCCTCGCCGACCGCGACGAGGACGGCTACCTGCTGCAGATCTTCACCAAGCCGGTCCAGGACCGCCCCACCGTCTTCTTCGAGATCATCGAGCGGCACGGCTCCATGGGCTTCGGCAAGGGCAACTTCAAGGCCCTCTTCGAGGCGATCGAGCGCGAGCAGGACAAGCGCGGCAACCTCTGACGGTTCCCCCCCCTCGCAGTGCCCAGGCCCCGCCCGCCGCACCCGGCCGGCGGGGCCCCGGCCGCCCGGACCCCGCTCCGGGCGGCCTTACGTACGACCCCGCCGGCCGCGGCAAACGCGCTGCCCGGCTCCGGCGGGGTGACGCCCCGCAGCGCTGTGGCCGTCGGCCCCGCTCCGGGCCGCCCCGCCGCCACGGGGCCCTCCCGGCCCGGCCCGCTCCGGCCGGGCCGGGACCTCTCAGCGGAATCCGTTGGGAAACGGAGCGGGTTCGGGCTGCCGGAGGGGGGCGGCCGGGACCCGCTCCGGCAAGGCCCGTCACCCGCCCTCCGCTACGGCCGGGCGCCGGTCTGCGGGCGCCGCTCGGCGTCCGGGGCCGCACCAGGTGCTCCGCCGCGGACGCGCGCGCCCGTTCTCGTTTCCGGCTCCGGCTCCGGCTCCGGCGTCCGGGCGCGGCCCGACGCGCCGCCGCCCGGCTTCGCCTGCACTCCGGCTCCGGCTCCGGACCGCGTCCCCGCGGCCGAGGGGGAGCGGGACCCCGAACCCGCGGCGGAGCCCGACCCCGTGCCGGAGCCCGACCCTGTGCTGGAGCCCGAGCCCGAGCCCGAGCCCGAGCCCGAGCCCGAGCCCGAGCCCGAGCCCGAGCCCGTGCCCGTGCCCGAGCCCGAGCCCGTGCCCGAGCCCGTACCGGCGCCCGACCCCGACCCCGACCCCGCCTTCGCGTCCGCCCCCGCCCCCGGCTGCACCGGCTTCGCCGGTTTCGGCATGACCGGCGGGGTCCACGGCTCCACCGGCAGGACGTGCTCCGGGCCGCCCTCCGGGAGGGCCGACAGCGCCTCCAGTTCCGCCTTCGCGCGCGGGCCCCGCAGCGGGGAGAAGCGCGGGTTCGTCCGTACCGACTCCTCCAGGTGGCGCCGGGCCGCCGCCGTGTGGCCGAGGTCCCGCTCGATCACGCCCCGGTGGTACGCGAACTCGGCGCTCCGCAGCCCCAGGTCCGTCGCCTTCCGCGCGTACCACAGCGCCTCCACCGGCTCCCCGGAACGGAACAGCGCCCACCCCAGCGCATCCGCCACCTGCACGCTCTTGCTCCGGGTCCACTCCGCCCGCAGGCGCTGCACCGCCGCCACCGGATCCCCGTGGTCCGCCTCGTACAACCCGTACACCACCTCGTCCCGCACCCCGAACGACTCCGCCCGCGCCACCTGCGCCCGCAGCAGCCCGTACGCCTGCTCCGCCTCCTCGCCGCGGCCCAGCGACTGCAGCAGCTCGCCGAGCTCCAGCGACAGCTGCGGCGACGGCAGCTCCTCCAGCGCCGCCCGGTAGTCCCGCACCGCCTCACCCGTGCGGCCCAGCGCCGCCTTCGCCCGCGCCCGCCCGCCCAGCGCCAGCGCCTGCGTGGGATCCGCCCGCAGCGCCCCCTCGTACGAGCGCAGCGCGTCCTCCGTCTCGCCGCGCTCCCACAGCAGCTCCGCCTGCCGGTACATGCAGTACGCCTTCTCCGCCGGCGTCTTCGCCGCCGCCCGCGCGTGCTCCGCGGCCGCCGCGGCGTCCTCCCGCCAGCCCCGGTCCCGGTACACCTGCGACGCCCGCAGGTACCCCGGCAGCCCGCCGCGCAGCGACATCAGCTTCTCCATCGCCGCTTCCACCGGCTTGTACGTGCCGAGGCCCGCGTACGCGTCGATCAGCACCGGGTACGCCGTCCACGCGCGCGGCGACTGCGCCCGTACCAGCTCGCCCCACTTGCGGCCGGTCGCGAAGTCCCGGCGCGCGTTGGCCAGCGCGCCCATCCCGACCATCGCGTCGAAGTTGCCCCGCTCCGCCGGCCGCAGCGACAGCGACCGCTTCAGGGCCGCCTCCGCCTGCGGGAAGTACGCCGCGTCCGCGGTCCGGCGGGCCTGCTCCAGGTACGCCGCGCCCAGCACCGCCCAGGCGCCGTCGTCCGCCGGATGCGCCTTGACCCAGCGGGACCGGTCGTCGATCAGCGCGTTCACGTCCGTGGCCGCGGCCGGTGCCCCCATGCCGACCGACACCATGGCCCGCTGCTCGGGCAGCGGCGGCCGCGGGTCGTCCGTCCGCGGGGCGGCCGGCCTGAGCACGAGCGCACCGGCGATCAGGGCCACCGCCACGGCGGCGGTCATCGCGGTGCGGCGTGCGGAGAACGTGACGGGCGGCTGCTCTGACTCCATCTCCATGGGCTCACTGTGCGTCAATATGAAGAGTCTTCCCGGGTCTCCGAACGGGTTCGCCCCCGGGTTCACACCAACGGAGTCGGCCGCCGGGACGGGGCCCCGGATAACGGACGCACCGTGCAGCGTTCCTGACGGATCGTCTACTCTCCCGCGTGGACATCCGGACGGCCCACCGTCCGGACAGCACACACGGGGGACCACGACATGGGCTCAATGCTGCATCCGGACGATCCGGAACGCCTCGGCGGCTACTGGCTCGCCGCCCGCCTCGGTGCCGGCGGCCAGGGAGTCGTCTACGAGGCGTACGACGCCACCGGCGGCCGCGTCGCCGTCAAGGCCCTGCACCGCGACGCGGAGCAGTTCGTCCGCTCCCGCTTCGCCAAGGAGGTCGACGCGGCCCGCGCCGTCGCCCCCTTCTGCACCGCCCGGATCCTCGACGCCGACGTCTCCGACGACGCCCCGTACATCGTCAGCGAGTACATCCCCGGCCCCACCCTCGGCGCCGCCGTCCGCGACCACGGCACCTTCGACCCCGAGGCCGTCACCCGCCTCGCCGCCGGCGTCGCCACCGCGCTGGCCGCCATCCACCAGGCCAAGGTCGTCCACCGGGACCTCAAACCCGGCAACGTCCTCCTCGGCCCCGACGGCCCCCGCGTCATCGACTTCGGCATCGCCCGCGCCGCCGACATGTCCCTGACCGCCACCGGCGCCATCATGGGCACCCTCGGCTACATGGCCCCCGAGGTCCTCGGCGGGCAGCGCGCCACCACCGCCTCCGACGTCTTCGCCTGGGGCGCCCTCGTGCTGTACGCGGCCTCCGGCGAGGAACCGTTCCGCGGCGACAGCATCGGCCAGGTCGCCCACCGCACCGCGGCCGTCGACCCCGACCTGTCCGCTCTGCCCGCCCCGCTGCGGCCGCTGGTCGCCGCCGCGCTCGCCAAGGAGCCCGACCTCCGGCCCAGCGCCGCCGAACTCCTCCTCGGCCTCGTCGGCGAGACCCCGGCCTCGGCCGATCCGCGCCGGGCCCTACTCGAAGCCGGTGCCCGGCGGGCCGCCGACCCCCGGCCCGAGGCGGACGTCCCCGGCCTCGGCGAACGCGCCGAAGCCGCGTACGCCCGGCTGTCGCTGCCCGCGCAGCAGGCCGCCCACGAACTGCTGCTCCGGCTGGTCGTGCCGGGCGAGGACCCCGACGGCAGCCAGGACACCGTACGGACGGCCTCGTACGCCGAGGTCTACGACGGGCGCAGCGACGCCGAACGCCGCGAGGGCCACGCCGCGATCACCGCGCTGGCCGCGGCCGGGGCGCTGATCGTCGCCGAGGACCACTCCATACGCCCGGTCAGCGCCGCGCTGATCCGCGCCTGGACCCGGCTGCGGGCCTGGACCGAGGCGGACCGGGTCGCGCTGGGGCTGCGGAACCGGCTGGGGCATGCGGCGCGGGAATGGGAGCGGCACGGGCGCCGGCCCGAGGACCTCGTGCAGGGCACGGCCCTGCGGGCGGCCCTCGACTGGTCGGCCGGCGCGGCCCCGCACATCCGGCCCAACCCGCTGGAGGTCGCCTTCCTCGCCGCCGGCCGGGTCTCCGCGACCCGCACCGCCCGGCGCCGCCGCCAGCTGCTCGGCGGCCTCGGCGTGCTGCTGGTCGTCGCCCTCCTGGCCGGCGGCCTCGCCTACCAGCAGTCCCAGGCCGCCGCCCGCGAACAGTCCCGGGCCGCCGCCCGCACCACAGCCCAAGC
Organism: Streptomyces bambusae; assembly: GCF_020532645.1. Lineage (GTDB taxonomy): Bacteria > Actinomycetota > Actinomycetes > Streptomycetales > Streptomycetaceae > Streptomyces > Streptomyces bambusae. Next base: position 45,648 of record NZ_JAJAUZ010000029.1, on the reverse strand, counting down.
CGCCACCAGCCTCCGCGCCGCCGACCCCAAACTCGCCATGCTCCTGGGCGTGGCCTCATGGCGCATCGCGGAAACGGAGGACTCCAGAGCGGCGCTGCTGGGGGCGGTGAACCAGGCGGAGGCGGACATGCTGCGGGTGCGGTCCGCGTCCGGCATCCGGCAGGACTCGTACCGCAGGCTGTCCGACGACGGGCGGGTCTTCGTCCTGGGGGAGGCAGGGGAGTTCCAGGTCTGGGACGTGCCCGGCCGGCGGATGCTGGCGTCTTCGCGAGGCAAGGCGGGCCTGGCCGACGCCACCATCGACAGCATCAGCCCCGACGGCCGGCTGCTCCTCGCGTCTGACAGGGACGGAGCGCAGGTGCTGGATGCCAGGACGCTGAAGCCCGTGGGACCACGGCTCGGGGGGTTGGACGGATTGGCCACCTACAAGGCGCAGATCACCACGAACGGGCTGGTTGTTGCCGATCACCGGATCCTGCGGGCTTCGGACGGCAGACAGCTGGCCGCCCATGCGGAAGGGGAGGACATTGCGGTCTCCCCGGACGGCCGCCTGGCGGCCACTTGCCCGTACGGCGGACCGGTCCGGCTGTGGCGCCTGGGCACCGACGGTCTGACCGGCACACCGCTCGCCACGCCGCGGGGTACACGGCAGCCCGAATGCGGCGCGGACGGGCGCCTCCAGTTCAGCGCGGACGGCAAGCGGCTGGCCGCCCTGAGCCGGACGGGGCAGCAATTCCTGTGGCGCGCCGCGGACGGTACGCATCTCGGCTCCGTCGCCGTCACCGAGCTGGCGGACCCTGCGCTCAGCAGCGAGGGCAGGTTCGTTCTCGGCTACAACAACAACACCGGCGCCATCGACGTCTATCCGACCGATGGCGAGTGGCAGGGGCCCTATCTCACCTACCCGGCCCGCGGCACGGGCAACGTGAACGGTGATGAGCAGATCGTCTATGCGATCGACGACAAGCAACGGCGCCTGGTCTTCCACCGCACCGAAGCGTCCACCGTGGACACGGTGGACGTCGCCGGGCCGCCCGTCGGCCTGCCGTCCGAGCTGAGTGGCGAAACGCGCACCGGAACCGTCTCCCGCAACGGCCGGGTCGCGATGGCCCAGGCCCTCGGCCACGAGCAGCAGCTGGTTGACCTCCGCACGGGGCGGGCCCTCGGACCCCGGGTACCGCAGCGGGAGGACAAGCCGGGGGCGTCGGAGTTCCGGGCGTCCTTGTCTGCCGACGGCAGCCGGCTCGCCTTCGCCGACGAGCACGACGTGGTCGTGTGGGACGTGGCGGCCGGCAAGGAACTCTTCCGCAAGGAGCCGCAGGGCTACTGGATCCAGCCGCTGACGCTGTCTCCCGACGGCCGCTACGTGGCCGCGTTCATGCTCGCGCACGGGAGCGAGGGCAACGCCACGTTCCTCGACCGCCCGGGAACCATCCAGGTCTGGGACGTCGCCTCGGGGAAGCCACTGCACCGGATCGAATCGCTGCGCAAGGAGGGGCCCACCATCGCCATCAGCCCCGACAGCACCCTGCTGGTCAGCGCCGCCGGGGACGCGCTCGACCTCACCACCGGCAAGCACCGCCGCAATGTCTTCAAGGACGAGTCCGTCGGCGCCCTCGCGTTCTCGCCCGACGGCAAGACCCTCGCGGTCTTCAAAGAGAACGGCCTGACTGCGCTGTGGGACGGCAAGGTCACCGAGCAGTATGGCGCACTTCCGGGCGCAGCACTCGGCCCGGGCGGCGACCACTATGGAGAGGGAGTCGGCCACTTCGCGTTCTCGCCCGACGGCCGCCTGCTCGCCGGACGCGTCGGCGATGACGCCGTTCAGCTCTGGGACCTGAAGTCTCGGCTGGCCCTGGGGGCACCCCTGAACCTGGAGGGCAAGGTCCACGACATCGCCTTCGACGGCGCGGTCCTGCGGACCCCCGACCGGCAGAACCCCCTCCGATCGCTCGACACCGACCCCGACGTCCTGATCGAGTCGGTCTGTCGTCGGGTCGGCGGACGGGACGTCACCGAGGGGGAGTGGGGGCAGTACGTGCCGCGCGGGATCCCCTACCGCAAGGTGTGTAGCTGAGACCGGCCCCGGGAGGTGACTCACAGGTCGCCTTCCGGGGTCTCGTCCGAGGGCCACGGGTCGCGGAGCCAGAGGTCGTCGGCCGGGGTGGGGGCGAGGAGGGCGGCGAGCGCCGCGTCCAGGCCGAGCCGGTCGGACTCCGTACCCGGCGGGACCACCCGCAGCGTCCGCTCCAGCCAGGCCGACACGGACGCCGACGGCGCCTCCAGCAGCGCGTCCCCATCGGGTGAGCTGAGCGCCATGCAGATGACGCTGCGCCCGTCCACCTTCGTCGGCCAGATCCGCACGTCCCCGTGCCCGCTCGGCCGGAACACGCCCTCCACCAGCAGCTCCCGCGCGAACGTCCAGTTGACCGGCATGTTCGAGCCCACGTGGAAGACGACGTGCACGGCGTACGGGTCGTCCGCCCGGTACACCAGCCGGGCGGGTACGGGGATGCTGCGCTCGGGCGACAGCACCAGCTTGAGCTCCAGCTCGCGTTCGACGACGGTGTGGGGCATGGCGTTTCCTCTCCAACGTGCACCGGGTGCGTACGTGCTTGCACCCGGAGAGAGCGCGGGCTGATCCGACTATGACGCGGGTTCCCGGAAAAAATCCCGGTTGGCGCAAAATCGGTCTACTGGCTGAAAAGAAGCCGTCACCGCGGTAGCGTTCCCCCTTCCCCCGAAGGCGGTCTTTCTGCCGTTCCCGGTCCTGCCGGACCCGGGTTCTTGGCTATGGTCCTCCTTGCACAAGCGGGCACAGCGGACGATCGGAGTTGGGGACATTGACGGCCTCTCCAGGTGACGGCGAACTCGCGGCCCGAGAGGGGTACTACCCCGACCCGTCCATCCCGGGCTTCGTCCGCTACTGGAACGGATCGGCCTGGGTGCCCGGTACGAGCCGCCCCGCACCCGAGGGCTACCGCAGCCAGCCCCCGTCCCCCGCGCCCGTCCCGGCCCCCGCGCCGGCGCCGGCGCCCGCCGCTCCTGCCCCCGCGCCCGTCGCCGTCGCCGACGAGACCGGTCCGGTGTTCTTCGACGAACTCGACGCACTCGACGGCCTCGGCGCACTCGAAGGGCCCGGCGACCCCGGCCGACCCGCCCCGCCGGACGACCGTGACGGCCCGGACGTGCCGGCCGCCCGCGACGCGGCCCCGCAGGACGCCGTCCCGCCCGGGTTCCGCGATCCCGTGTCCCCCGTCCGCATCGCGAAGGACCGCCCCGCGAAGGACCGCCCCGCGCAGGACCGCCCCGCGAAGGAGCCCCTCGCGCAGGAGGCCGCGGACGAACCGGCCGCCTGGCTCGCCGACGTCTCGCACCAGTCCGGCTTCGGCGGAGATCGCGATCGCAAGGTGTCCTGGGGCAACGCGCCGGCCTCCGCGGACGCCCCCTCCGACGCCTCCGACGCCGCCCGCATCCCGGCCCCCGCCCAGGAACCCGTACCGGCGGCAAAGGCCCCCGCCGACACTTCCGCGAAGGCCCCCGCGGCCACCCCCGAGCGGTCCGCCGCCCCGGCCGGCATCCTCTCCGTCAAGTCCCCGGCCCACACCGCACCCCCCGCCCGGCCCCCGGCCGAATCCGCCGCGCCCGCCCCGGCTCCGGCCCCCGAGCCCGCCGCCGCCGACCGGCTCGCGAAGCCCGCCCCGGCCGACGGGTCCACCCCGCCCGCCACCCCCTGGAAGCCCCCGTCCGACGAGCTGTTCCAGCGGCTGGCCGACGAGGCGCCGCGCCCCGCCGGGCTGGGCCGCCGGCTCGGAGCCCGGCTCGTCGACGGCCTGCTGACGGCCGCCGTCGGCACCGCCGTGACCGTTCCGTTCGTCGCGAAGGCAACCGAGCACATCGAGGCGAAGATCGACGCCGCCAAGCTCGCGGGGGAGACCGTCACAGTCTGGCTGCTGGACGGCACCACCGGCGGCTACCTCGCCGTCATCCTCGCCGCCCTGCTCCTCTTCGGCTTCCTCTACGAGGTGCTGCCGACCGCCCGCTGGGGCCGCACCCTCGGCAAGAAGCTGTTCGGCGTGCGCGTCGTGCGGATGGAGACCGGCGGCCGGCCGTCGTTCGGCGCGGCACTCGGCCGCTGGCTGGTGTACGGGCTGCTCGGCGCGGTCGGCATCGGGCTGCTGAACATCCTGTGGTGCCTGGTGGACCGCCCCTGGCGGCAGTGCTGGCACGACAAGGCGGCCGGTACGTTCGTCGCCCGCTGAGCGGGTTTGCCGGGGGCCCGTCCCCCGGACGGCTGCCGTCCCGTTGCGGGCCCGCGGGGGCCGGGTTCGACTACGGCCATGAGCACCGATCAGCCGCCGCCGGGCCAGCCCCCCGAGGACGACCCGTTCCGCAAGAGGCCCGAGGAGCCGCAGCCGCCGCCTTCGACGCCGCCCCCGGCTTCCGGTTCCCCGTACGGCGGCGCCGGCGACGGGGGCTTCCCGCCGCCCGGCTCCGGTTCGCCCTACGGCGGCGCCGGCGGGGGAGGGGGCTACCCGCCGCCCCCGCCGCCGTACGGCAGCGACCCGTACGGCGGGGGCTACGGCGCCCCCGACCCGCTCGCCGGGATGCCGCCGCTCGCCGACTTCGGCAAGCGGCTCCTCGCGCGCATCATCGACGCCCTGATCATCGGGATCCCGCTCGGCCTCATCCAGTGGGGCGCCAGCCCCAACCGCTGGACCGTGGAAACCGACCAGGGCGAGGACGCGACGGAGGTCTTCACCAAGGCGTACAGCGGCGGCGGACTGCTGTGGACGCTGATCGGCATCGTGGCGTACGTCGGCTACGACTGGTACTTCGGCAAGAAGACCGGCCAGACGCTCGGCAAGAAGCTGCTGGGCCTGCGCGTCGCGATGCTCAACGACGGCAGCGTGCCCACGAGCAACGCGGCGCTGTCCCGCGCGGCCGTGCTGTGGCTGCCCGCCCTGCTCTGCTGCCCCTGCATCTGGGAGCTCGTCCTGATCGTCACGATCCTCAGCGACAAGCCGTACAAGCAGGGTCTGCACGACAAGACCGGCAAGACGGTGGTGGTCACCGTCACCTGACGGGCCGTCCGTACGGGACGGCGTCAGTGCGGTGCGGAATGCGCAGGCTGCTCGGCCTGCCGGGGCTCCGGCAGGCGGGCGGCCGCGCCGTTTTCCTGGGCGGGCGCGGGTGCGGGGGAGGCCGGGGCGGCCTGCGCGGCCTGGGCCGACGCCCGGCGGACCGCCCGCTTCGGCGCGCCCGCGGTCACGGCGACCAGGAGGCCGAGGAGGAGGGCGGCCGCGGCGATGACGGCGACGCCGGCGCCGGAACGCGTCTGCGAGAGCAGCAGCATGGCCATGGTGGAGGCGATGACGGTGGCGGACCCGTAGGCGAGCTGTGCGGCAGTCGGACGCGGCATGGCGGTATCCGTCCTCAAGGCATGGTCGGGGAGCCGCCCGCTCGCGCACTCCCCCTCGGACTCGCGCTGCGACCAGACTCTACGACGGGCATGCCCGCGGGCGCCCGGAGGTAAGCGTGACCTCACTCACGGTGCCGGTGCACGGGGGGCGCACGGAGTCACCTTCCGCGCCGCGGCCGGTGCCGGACGCGCCGCTTCCGGTCGGAGATGTCCGGGTTCCGGATGCCCCGCTTCCGCTCTCTGGCATATGCTTCGTCCCTTCCCTCCCCGTGGTGTCCGAAATGCGGAACTCGCTGACCGCATAGTGCAATTGACGGGGTCAAGTCAAGGTCTGTCTTTTCTTGCTCCACTCCGGTCAAATGTCGTCACTTGAGACGCGCGCTGCCCCGGAACCCCTGACTCCCGGTCCGTCCAGGCGGCGGCCGCGGGAGGGGAACACATCAAGTGAGCAGCAACACTTCGCCCCGTAGGCGAGCCATCCGCTTCGCAGCGGTCACGGTGACCATGGCGGCCTGCGCGGCCACCGCTTCGGTCTACACCCTGGCGAGCGCGAGCAACACCGCCGTGGCGGCTCCGGCCGTGGACCGCCAGGACCCGGCGGCCGCCCCGAAGGGCCACTCGGACGAGCTCGAGGGCCCGTTCAGCAAGCAGCAGGAGCAGGCCCGCGCGGCCGCCCTGGAGCAGGTGCTGGAGGGCAAGACCCGCGTCCAGCAGCGCGGCGCCTCCAAGGTCGTCCAGCTCGACGACAAGAAGTACGTCGAGCTCGGCCGCGAGAAGACCGACAAGATCTTCACGATCCTCGTCGAGTTCGGCAACAAGGTCGACAACACGACCATGCACGACCCGGACGGTCCGACCGGCCCGCTGCCGCCCGTCGTCAAGTACGGCGGCACCCCCGGCCCGGCCAAGAACACCATCCCGAAGCCGGACCGCACCAAGGACAACAGCACCAACTGGCGCGCCGACTTCAACCAGGAGTACTTCCAGGACCTGTACTTCGGCAAGGGCTCCGGCTCGCTGAAGTCCTACTACGAGAAGACCTCCTCGGGCCGCTACTCGGTCGCCGGCGAGGTGGCCGACTGGGTCAAGGTCCCGTACAACGAGGCCCGTTACGGCTCGAACTTCTGCGGCGACAGCAACTGCTACAACGTCTGGGACACCGTCCGTGACGGCGTCACCGCGTGGGTCAAGGCCCAGAAGAAGGCCGGCAAGACCGACGCGCAGATCAAGGCGCAGCTCGCGAAGTACGACCTCTGGGACCGTTACGACTTCGACGGCGACGGCAACTTCAACGAGCCCGACGGCTACATCGACCACTTCCAGATCGTCCACGCGGGCGAGGACGAGTCGGCCGGCGGCGGCAAGGAAGGCGCCAACGCCCTCTGGGCCCACCGCTGGTACGCCTACGGCACCAACGCGGGCAAGACCGGCCCGGCGAACAACAAGGCCGGCGGCACCCAGATCGGCAAGACCGGCATCTGGGTCGGCGACTACACCATGCAGCCCGAGAACGGCGGCCTCGGTGTCTTCGCCCACGAGTACGGCCACGACCTCGGCCTGCCGGACCTGTACGACACCTCCGGCCGCGGCGAGAACTCGGTCGGCTTCTGGTCCCTGATGTCCGCCGGCTCCTGGCTCGGCAAGGGCAAGGACTCCATCGGCGACATGCCCGGCGACATGACCGCCTGGGACAAGCTGCAGCTCGGCTGGCTGAACTACGACGTGGCCAAGGCCGCGACGAAGTCCACGCACAAGCTCGGTGTGTCGGAGTACAACACCAAGAACAAGCAGGCGCTCGTCGTCAAGCTGCCCAAGAAGAAGGTCACCACCAGCATCGTCAAGCCCACCGAGGGCACGAAGCAGTGGTGGAGCAACATGGGTGACAACCTCAAGAACACCCTCACCCGCTCCGTCGACCTGACCGGCAAGTCGAAGGCGGCCCTGTCGCTCGACGGCTGGTGGGACATCGAGTCCGGCTACGACTACCTCTACACCGAGGTGTCCACCGACGGCGGCGCCAACTGGAAGGCCCTCGCCGGCACCGCCGACGGCCAGGCCATCCCGGCCGACGCGGCCGGCAGCCCGTCCCTCTCCGGTGCCTCCGGCGCCTGGAAGAAGCTGAACTTCCCGCTGGACGCCTACGCCGGCAAGAAGATCGACATCCGCTTCCGCTACCAGACGGACGGCGGCGCGGGCGGCAAGGGCTTCACCGCCGACGCCGTCAAGCTGACGGCCGACGGCGCCACGGTGTTCTCCGACGGCGGCGAGAACGGTGCCAACGGCTGGACCGCCAAGGGCTTCTCCACCATCGGTGCGAGCTTCACCAAGTCCTACGCCCAGTACTACCTGGCCGAGAACCGTCAGTACGTCTCGTACGACAAGATGCTCAAGGTCGGCCCGTACAACTTCGGCTTCTCGGGCACCCGCCCCGACTGGGTCGAGCACTACCCGTACCAGACCGGTCTGCTGATGTGGCTCTGGGACACCTCCCAGAAGGACAACAACACCAGCGCCCACCCGGGTGAGGGCCTGATCCTCCCGATCGACGCCCACGCCAAGCCCATGAAGTGGACCGACGGCACGCTGCTGCGCAACAAGATCCAGCCGTTCGACGCCCCGTTCAGCCTGTACGCGACCGACGCGTTCACGCTGCACAAGGCCGACCAGCCGCTGAGCATCACGTCGAAGAAGGGCGTCAAGTTCTTCGACGACCGCACCGGCACGTACTACTACCCGGAGAACCCGACGGGCAGCGTCAAGACCGCCAACACCAACACCCGCATCTCGATCGTGGAGCAGCCCAAGGACGGCTCCTACATCACGGTGAAGGTTGGCCCCTCCAAGTAGCCTGAAGCCTTTTTCCGGCTGAAGCTGCAGGTCAAACCATGATCGGCCGTCGCCCCCTAGCGGGCGGCGGCCGATCGCGTTTAGATGCCCGGGTACCGGATTGCTGTTGACACTCCATCTCACGGGGGAGATGAACCGATGCCCGGCGGAGGATTCGTCAAGCTGCCGAACGGCAGCGTGGTGGTCGCCCTGACCCTGCCCAGGCCCGGCGGCGACGACCGCCAGGTCCGCGTGCTCGTGCACGCCGCGAACCGGGCCCGCGCCCTGACCAGGCTGCGGAACCTCGGCATGCGCGCCGTCTACCTGCGGGGGAACACCCACCCGCCGACCCAGGACGAGATCACGGCCGTCCTGCACCACCCGGACGGCCTGCTGTGGCGGGGCGCCCCGGACACCGTCGCGGAGCTCTGGCACCCCATACGCGCCCTCCTGCCGGGCGCCTGAGCCGCCCGCCGGGCCGCAGCGGAGCCGGACCCCCGAGGCCGCCCGCGGCGGCACCGGACAGCCCTGTGGCCCCGCCGGATCATCCGGCGGCCACAGGGGCGCGGACGCGGGCCCAGGAGCCCACGGGGGAGGGTCAGCTGTACCGCGACCGCTTCCGGACCGTCCAGGCGGCCGCGGCGGTGCTGCCGGCCGCCAGGGCCGGCACCAGCACCAGGGCCAGCGGCTGCGCCCAGCACCGCGAACAGCACGGACACCGCGATCGTCACCAGCAGCTGCCCCACGCCCACCTGCGGGGGCGGCACCAGATCCGGATGGCTCAGGTCCGGAGCCGGCAGCCACACCGCGGAGGCGACCGGCAGCAACATGCTCGTGGCCCTCGTGTTCCCCCCGATTCAGCTGGGTTGGCCAGCTGTTTTCGACACAAGTCTGTGTGTCTTAACCGGGCGGGAGGACCTGTGGGGCAGTCCGGGGAGAGCGGCCCGATCTGCTCCTTTTCGGCCGCTCCCGAGGGCCGGTATCGGGGGCCGGTATCGGAGGGCCGGTTCCGGGGCGGCCGGTACGCGCCGGGCGCGCGGAGTCAGCCGGCGGCAGCGACCACCGGGGTGCCGGAGAGCCGGACCCCGGCCGCCGCCAGCTCCGCGAGGGCGCGCTCCGTGGTGCGGGCGGCCACGCCCGCGGTGAGGTCGAGCAGCACGTGGGTGGCGAAGCCTTCGCGGGCGGCGTCCAGGGCGGTGGCGCGGACGCAGTGGTCGGTGGCGATGCCGACGACGTCCACCTCGGTGACACCGCGCTCGCGCAGCCAGGCGGCGAGGCCGGTGCCGTTCTCGTCGGCGCCCTCGAAGCCGCTGTACGCCGCGGCGTGCGCGCCCTTGTCGAAGACCGCGGCGACGGCGCCGGAGGCGACGGCGGGGGCGAAGTTCGGGTGGAACCCGACGCCCTCGGTGCCCGCGACGCAGTGCACCGGCCAGGAGCTCTCGTAGTCCGGCTGCGCCGGGGGCCGGGCGAAGTGCGGACCCGGGTCGACGTGGTGGTCCCGGGTGGCGACGACGTGCCGGTACGCGGGGGTGGCCTGGCCGATCAGCTCGGTGATGGCGGCGGCGACGTCCGCCCCGCCGGCCACCGCGAGGCTGCCGCCCTCGCAGAAGTCGTTCTGGACGTCTACGACGATCAGTGCGCGGTGCATGTGGTTTGTCCTCGCTGGGTGGTGGTGACGGATGCGGCGGTGTGCGCCTGCCGGTGCCGGGTGGTGCGTTCCCTTCCCTGCGGGGCCTTCCCCAACCCGTCCCTTCCCGAACGGGGGCTCCGCCCCGGAGCCCGCGCCTCAAACGCCGGACGGGCTGGACCTTCCAGCCCGTCCGGGCGGAGCCCCGGGACTCAGGCGTACTCCGTGGGGAGGACCGGCTCGCCGCGGGACAGCTGGGTCGCGGACAGAGGAAGGGCCGCCCGCGCCGCGATGTGCCGCGTCCGGGCCGCTTCCAACGGCTCGCGGGCGATCACCTCACCGGCCTTGACCAGCTCGGTCAGCAGCTGGTGGGGCGCAAGGGCGGCCGGGACCGGCCCGGTCCCGACGACCTCCGCCTCCGCCACCCCCTCCGCATCGGTCCGCCGCGCAGCCCACTTCCGCCCCCCGACGGACGTCTTGCCGCCGGAAGCCCGCTTCGCCACCGGCACCAGCGGCGCCTTCGGATCACCCGACGCCGCCCGCGCCACCAGCTTGTAGACCATCGAGCACGTCGGGTGCCCACTGCCGGTGACCAGCTGCGTGCCCACCCCGTACGCATCCACCGGCGCCGCCGCCAGCGAGGCGATCGCGTACTCGTCCAGGTCGGACGTCACCACGATCCGCGTCCCGGTGGCCCCCAGCTCGTCCAGCTGGGCCCGTACCCGGTGCGCCACGAGCAGCAGGTCCCCGGAGTCGATGCGCACCGCGCCCAGCCCGGTCCCGGCCACCTCCACGGCCGTCCGCACCGCCTCGGCCACGTCGTACGTGTCGACCAGCAGCGTCGTCCCCGACCCCAGCGACGCCACCTGCGCCGTGAACGCGTCCCGCTCCGAGTCGTGCAGCAGCGTGAACGCGTGTGCACTGGTCCCGACCGTCGGGATGCCGTAGCGGAACCCGGCCGCCAGGTCCGACGTGGACGTGAAGCCGCCCACGTACGCGGCCCGCGACGCCGCGACCGCCGCCAGTTCGTGCGTCCGCCGGGCCCCCATCTCGATCAGCGGCCGCTCCCCGGCCGCCGACGCCATCCGGGACGCGGCCGCCGCGATCGCCGAGTCGTGGTTGAGGATCGACAGGATCACCGTCTCCAGCAGCACGCACTCGGCGAAACTGCCCTCGACCCGCAGCAGCGGCGAGCCCGGGAAGTAGACCTCGCCCTCCGGATAGCCCCAGATGTCACCCGAGAAGCGGTACCGCGACAGCCAGTCCAGTGTGCGCTCGTCCACGACCCGCCGCTCCCGCAGGAAGTCCAGCACCGCGGCGTCGAACCGGAAGTTCTCCACCGCGTCCAGGACCCGCCCGACCCCGGCCACCACGCCGTAGCGGCGGCCTTCGGGCAGCCTCCGGGTGAAGACCTCGAAGACCGAGCGGCGGTCGGCCGTGCCGTTGGCCAGCGCGGCCTGCAGCATCGTGAGCTCGTAATGGTCCGTGAACAGCGCCGTCGACGGAACGTCCACCGGCAGCCCGAGATCCGCAGGGTTCATGCCACGGATGCTAGCGCACATCTCGTCAAAGTGACGAGATGTAGGGGGCCGTTTGTGCGACGGGCCCCCCGCGGTGGCAGCATGGGGGCGTGAGTGTTGCTCCCCTTGAGATCGAACGCACCGAACCCTCCGACGAGGCCTTCGCGGTCCCCGAACCCGACGTCCCCTGGGTGACCCTGGTGCACAACGACCCGGTCAACCTCATGAGCTACGTGACGTACGTGTTCCAGGCGTACTTCGGCTACTCCAAGGACAAGGCGCACAAACTGATGCTGGACGTCCACCACAAGGGACGGGCGGTCGTCTCCAGCGGCACCCGCGAGGAGATGGAGCGCGACGTGCAGGCCATGCACGGCTACGGACTGTGGGCGACGCTGTCGCAGGACCGCATCTGATGGGCGGCACGTTCGAAGGCCTCGACGGCGGCGGTGCGGCCGTCGCGCTCGACGAGATCGAGATCTCCATCCTGCGCTCCCTCGCCGTCCAGCTCCTGGAGCTGATCGGGCCCGGCGACGAGCCGGACGCGGACGCCGACCCGCTGGCCGCCCTGTTCGCCGAGGGTCCCACCGAGCCCCCGTCCGACCCCGCGCTGGCCCGCCTCTTCCCCGACGCCTACCGCGGCCCGGGCGCCGAGGAGGCCGGCGACCCGGAGGAGCTGCACGCCCACTCCGCCGAGTTCCGCCGCTTCACCGAGAACGACCTGCGCGCCCGCAAGCGCGACGACGCCCTCGCCGTGGTCCGCAGCCTGGACGCGCTCACCCCGGGCGGCGACGGCGGAGCCGTCCTCAAGCTCACCGGCGAGCAGCCGCTGCGCTGGCTCGGTGCCCTCAACGACCTGCGGCTGACCATCGCGAGCCGGCTGGACATCACCGAGGACGACGAGGCGGGGGAGCTGTTCCGGCTGCCCGACGAGGACCCGCGCAAGCCGATGGTGATGGCCTACCTGTGGCTCGGCGGCCTCCAGGAGACCCTCGTGGAGACCCTGCTCCCGTGAGGCCCGCCTGACGGTTCCCGCCGGCGCCGGCGGGTTCCCGACACGACCTGGCCGATCTTGTTCGCTCAGCGGACGCTCAAATCCGGATAACAATCAGATCACCCCAGTGGGGTATTTTGTCGATCAACGGGGCACATGCCCCGTTTTTCGTGTGCCCCGGGCCACAAACGGGTCCGGCGTATCCACATAAGTCCGTGATAAATCTTCCGAACCGCCCACGGACACCACCCTTGTCCCCGGGCGGCGCTTCAACCGGCCGACCGCCGGCGTGCAACTCCATCCGTATCCGGGGGGATCGAGGAACCCGGCCCGCAGCCTCTTCCAGCAGGCGCGGGCCGGCGTGGAGAAAGGCGCACCACACATGACCTCAATGCAGGTCGAGAACCAGGGCCGGGACACCGCGGGCGAAGAGGCCGCGGGCGAGGGCTACCACCGGGCGCTCGGCGCCCGCCAGATCCAGATGATCGCGATCGGCGGAGCCATCGGCACCGGCCTCTTCCTCGGCGCGGGCAAGGCCATCAGCAAGGCCGGCCCCAGCCTGATCCTGGCGTACGCCATCGCGGGTCTGGTCATCTTCTTCATCATGCGGGCCCTGGGCGAACTGCTCATGTACCGGCCGGTGTCGGGCTCCTTCTCGGAGTACGCCCGCGAATTCGTCGGCCCCTTCTGGGGATTCGTCACCGGCTGGACGTACTGGCTGTTCTGGGTGGTCACCGGCATCACCGAAGTCACCGCGGCCGCACAGTACATGGCCTACTGGACCCACGACAGCATCCCGCAGTGGGCCTACGCGCTGATCTTCACCGTCATCCTGTATGGCGCGAACCTCATCTCCGTGAAGCTCTTCGGCGAGCTGGAGTTCTGGTTCTCGATGGTCAAGGTCACCGCCATCGTCGGCATGATCCTGATCTGCGCCGGCATCCTCACCATCGGCTTCTCGGACGCCGCGGAGACCGCCTCCGTCGCCAACCTGTGGAGCGAGGGCGGCTTCTTCCCCAAGGGCCTCGGCGGCACGCTGATGACCCTGCAGATCGTGATGTTCGCCTTCCTCGCCGTCGAACTCGTCGGCGTCACCGCCGGTGAGTCCAAGGACCCCGAGAAGACCCTTCCCAAGGCCATCAACACCGTGCCCTGGCGGATCGCCGTCTTCTACGTCGGCGCGCTCATCATGATCCTGTCGGTGGTCCCGTGGACCGAATTCCAGCCCGGCGTCAGCCCGTTCGTCGCGGCCTTCGAGAAGATGGGCCTCGGCATCGGCGCCGCCATCGTCAACTTCGTCGTCCTCACCGCGGCCCTGTCCTCCTGCAACTCGGGCATGTACTCCACCGGCCGCATGCTGCGCGACCTCGCGCTCAACGGCCAGGGCCCGAAGCTCTTCACCCGCCTCACGAAGAACGGCACCCCGCTGGTCGGCACCACGTTCTCCGCCGCCCTCATGCTCGTCGGCGTCTGGATCAACTACGTGGCCCCCGGCAAGGCCTTCGACTACGTCGTCTCCTTCGCCACCATCTCCGGCATGTGGGCCTGGATCATGATCCTGGTCTGCCACGTCCGCTACCGCGCCAAGTCCGACCGCGGCGAACTCCCGGCCTCCTCGTTCCGCGCCCCCGGCGCCCCGTGGACCAGCTGGTTCGCCCTCGCCTTCATCGGCATGGTCATCGTCATGATGGGCGCGGACCAGGACGCCCGGGTCTCGCTGTACTGCGCTCCGCTGTGGGGCCTGCTCCTCGGCGTCGCCTACCTCGTCCTGAAGAGCCGCAACCCGGAGAACGCCGCGTTCGCCAAGCGGTGACGCATCCCGCCCACGGGTGGCCCACGAGCGGCCCGTGTCCAGCATGCGGGCCCTCCCGTACCAGACCTCGGTACGGGAGGGCCCGTCTGCTTATCCTGTCGCTCATGCTGACCCTCACCCAGGCCCTGTACGACCAGATCGTCGCGCACGCCCGCGAGGACCACCCCGACGAGGCCTGCGGCATCGTCGCCGGGCCGGCCGGCACCGGTCGCCCGGAGCGGTTCATCCCGATGCTCAACGCCGCGCGCTCGCCCACGTTCTACGAGTTCGACTCCAAGGACCTCCTCAAGCTGTACCGCGAGATGGACGCCCGCGACGAGGAACCCGTGATCGTCTACCACTCGCACACCGCGACCGAGGCCTACCCCTCGCGCACCGACGTCACGTACGCGAACGAGCCCGGCGCCCACTACGTGCTCGTCTCCACCGCCGACAAGGACGGCCTCGGGGACTTCCAGTTCCGCTCGTACCGGATCGTCGACGGAGTGATCACCGAGGAAGAAGTGCAGGTCGTAGCCGCCTACTGAGGCCGCGCCGCCCACGATGTGAGCCGCATCTGTCCGATATGCGAGATCACACTCCATCCGGCGGACCGGGAATCGTTACGATGCCCGCATGGTTTCCCACGACGTGAGCATCGAGACGCCGCGCAGCCCTGCGCTCGTGGCGCGGCTGCACGTCGACCTGTGCCGCCTCGCCAGCGCCATCTGTTGCGCTGCCGCCTGAGCAGAGCCCCCGGAACCACCGGAAGCACCACCGGAGCACCACCCCCTGTCGCGCGGGGGGCCACAGCCGCGCGCCCCACACGCCCCACGCCCGTCCCGACGACTGGAGCCCGCCATGGCCATCGAGGTCAGCATCCCGACCATCCTCCGCACCTACACCGACGGCGCCAAGGCCGTCACCGGTGAGGGCACCACCCTCGGCGAGCTCTTCCAGGACCTGGAGACCCGCCACACCGGCATCCGCGAGCGCATCGTGGACGAGTCCAAGGGCGGCGAACTCCGCCGCTTCGTGAACGTCTACCTCAACGACGAGGACGTCCGCTTCCTCGACGGCATCACCACCAAGCTGACCGACGGCGACAACGTCACCATCCTCCCGGCCGTGGCCGGCGGCTCGAAGTAATGCGGTACGACTCCCCGCTGGCGGCGGTCGGCAACACCCCGCTGGTCCGGCTCCCGCGCCTGTCCCCCTCGGAGGACGTGCGGATCTGGGCCAAGCTGGAGGACCGCAACCCGACCGGCTCGATCAAGGACCGCCCGGCGCTCCACATGATCGAACAGGCCGAGAAGGCCGGCCGCCTCCAGCCCGGCTGCACCATCCTGGAGCCCACCTCCGGGAACACCGGCATCTCCCTCGCCATGGCCGCGAAGCTCAAGGGCTACCGGATCGTGTGCGTCATGCCGGAGAACACTTCGCAGGAGCGGCGCGACCTGCTGGCCATGTGGGGAGCCGAGATCATCTCGTCGCCGGCCGCCGGCGGCTCGAACACCGCCGTGCGCGTGGCCAAGGAGCTCGCCGCCGAGCACCCCGACTGGATCATGCTGTACCAGTACGGCAACCCGGACAACGCCGGTGCGCACTACGCCACCACCGGCCCGGAGATCCTCGCGGACCTGCCCTCCATCACCCACTTCGTGGCGGGCCTCGGCACCACCGGCACCCTCATGGGCGTCGGCCGCTACCTCCGCGAGCACGTTCCCGGCGTGAAGATCGTCGCCGCCGAGCCGCGCTACGACGACCTCGTCTACGGCCTGCGCAACCTCGACGAGGGCTTCGTCCCCGAGCTGTACGACGCCTCCGTGCTCACCACCCGCTTCTCGGTGGGCTCCGCCGACGCGGTCACCCGCACCCGCGAACTCCTCCGGCAGGAAGGAATCTTCGCGGGCGTCTCCACCGGCGCCGCCCTGCACGCCGCCATCGGCGTGGGCCGCAAGGCCGTCGCCGCCGGCGAGAGCGCCGACATCGTCTTCGTCGTCGCCGACGGCGGCTGGAAGTACCTCTCCACCGGTGTCTACACCGCGGCCACCACCGAAGAGGCCATCGAGGTCCTCCAGGGCCAGCTCTGGGCCTGACCCCCTGGGCACAGCCACCCGCACCACCCGCACCACCCCGGCACCCCGACGGCCGGCGGGCACCCGCCCCGCCGGCCGTCCGTGCGTCCGGCCCGGGACCGCCGTCCCCGCCCTCACCCCGCCAGGTGCCGCACCTGGTCCCACACCACCGGGTCCACCACCCCCACCCGCCGCCGGAACTCCCACACCGGGACCTCCCGCAGCTCGTCCGTCTCCAGGAAGCTCGGACGCCCGTGCGCATCGCCCACCACCCCGGGCGGCAACGGGATCACCCCGGGACGCTCGTCGTGGTACTTGCTCGTGATCTTCACGACCCGCACCCGCTCGTGCCCGTGCAGCATCCCCAGCACCAGGCACGGCCGGTCCTTCGCCCCCGGCCCGTCCTCGTAGGGCACCTCCGCCCACCAGATCTCGCCCGGCAGCGGCCGCGGCAGCGGGCCCGCACCCGGCGGCGGGCGTACCTCCGCGGCCCTGACCGCACGCCGCGCCGGCGCGCCCGGACCGCGGCGCCCCGCCACCAGCGCCACCACGGCCAGCGCCACGAGCGCGGCCAGCGCGGGCCACCAGGACGTGTCCATGGCTCGACGGTAACCGGGCATCCGCCACCCGGCACGGCAACCCCTGTGCGGACCGTCGCCCCCTGGGGTGACTGCGCAGGTGAGTTCCCCCACAACGGCCTGCCGCGGAGGAGCGACCGCCGCTTTCGCGCCTTACGCTCGACTCCACGCACGGCCCCCCACGCCCACACGCACGGCCCACGCCGCCCGTAACCGCCCACGGAGGTTCCTGCTCCATGAAGCTCACCGTCGTCGGCTGCTCGGGTTCGTTCCCGTCCGCGGAATCGGCCTGCTCCAGCTACCTCGTAGAGGCCGACGGCTTCCGGCTGCTCCTCGACATGGGCAACGGCGCCCTCGGCGAGCTGCAGCGCCACTGCGGCCTGTACGACCTCGACGCCATCTTCCTGAGCCACCTGCACGCGGACCACTGCATCGACATGTGCGCGTACTTCGTCGCCCGCTACTACCGCCACGAAGGCGGCCGCTGCGGCACGATCCCCGTCTACGGCCCCGAGGGCACCGAGCAGCGCCTGACCACCGCGTACGAGGACGTCCCCGACGAGCGCTCGATGAGCGAGGTCTTCGAGTTCCGCACCCTCAAGTCCGGCAGCTTCGAGATCGGCCCCTTCCAGGTGCGCACCGAGCGGGTCTCGCACCCGGTCGAGGCGTACGGCATCCGGGTGGAGCACGGCGGCCGTTCGCTGGCCTACTCGGGTGACACCGGCACCTGCGGTGCGCTGAACACCCTCGCCGAGGGCGTCGACCTGTTCCTGTGCGAGGCCTCCTTCACCCACGGCAAGGAGGACATCCCGGACCTCCACCTCAACGGCCGCGAGGCCGGCGAGTGCGCGCGCGACGCGGGCGCCGGCCGCCTGGTCCTCACCCACATCCCGCCGTGGACCGACCCCGCGCAGAACCTGGCCGACGCCCGCGCGGTCTACGCGGGTCCGGTGGAGCTGGCCCGCTCCGGAGCGGTGTACGAGATCTGAGCCGGCCCGGTACGCCGTCCGGGCCCGGTACGCCGAAGCCCCCGCACTCCGTACGGAATGCGGGGGCTTCGTGCTGTCGTGTCGTGCCGTGCTGGGGCGGGGCCTTACTTGGCCTCGGCCTTCTCCATCTCGGCGAGCTCCTCGTCGGACTCGCGGCCCGGCGTCGGCAGGTTGAACTTGGTGATCGCGAAGCGGAAGACCACGTAGTAGATCACCGCGAAGACCAGGCCGATCGGGATGATCAGCCATGGCTTCGTGGACTTGCTCCAGCTCAGGCCGAGGTCGATCAGACCGGCCGAGAAGGTGAAGCCGCCGTGGACGCCCAGGGCCCAGGTGACGGCCATGGAGACCGCGGTGAGCACGGCGTGGATCGCGTACAGCAGCGGCGCGATGAACATGAACGAGAACTCGATGGGCTCGGTGACACCCGTGACGAACGAGGTGAGGGCGAGCGAGACCATCATGCCGGTGACGGCCTTGCGGCGCTCCGGACGGGCCGAGTGCGCGATGGCGAGGGCGGCGGCCGGCAGGCCGAACATCATGATCGGGTAGAAGCCGGTCATGAAGAGGCCGGCGCTGGAGTCACCCGCGAAGAAGCGGTTCAGGTCGCCGTGGACGACCTCGCCGGCGGCGTTGGTGAAGTCGCCGATCTGGAACCAGGCCACCGTGTTGACGAACTGGTGCATGCCGATCGGGATCAGACCGCGGTTGATGACGCCGAAGAGACCCGCACCCGCGGCGCCCAGGCCGGTCATCCACTCGCCGAAGTTGGAGATGACCTCGCCGATCGGCTCCCAGACCAGACCGAAGAACACGCCCACCAGCACGCCGACGAAGGCCATGATGATCGGGACCAGGCGGCGGCCGTTGAAGAAGCCGAGCCAGTCCACCAGCTTGGTGCGGTGGAACTTCTGCCACAGCACGGCCGCGAGCAGACCCATCACGATGCCGCCGAGGACACCGGGGTTGTTGTACGTCGCCGCGACGTCGACGCCCTTGTTCGCGGTGGTGTTGACGACGGCCTCGGTCACCGGGAACGCGGTCAGCACGTTCTTGTAGACGAGGAAGCCGACGAGGGCCGCGAGCGCGGTGGAGCCGTCCGACTTCTTGGCGAAGCCGATGGCCACGCCGATGCAGAAGAGCAGGGGGAGGTTGGCGAAGACGGCGTCACCGGCGGTGGCGAACACCGAGGCGACCTTGTCCCAGCCGAGGCCGTCCTTGCCGAAGACGTCCGGCTGGCCGAGGCGCAGCAGGATGCCCGCCGCCGGGAGGACGGCGATGGGCAGCTGGAGGCTGCGGCCGACCTTCTGCAGACCCTGGATGAGGCCGGAGCCCCGCTTCTTGGCGGGAGGCGCCTTGGCGGCGGTAGCCGTAGTCATGTCTTCCTCCGGGGAGCGAGGCGCCGCCAGAGGACACGAAGGGGGACGGCGACGGCTCGATAAAGGGGGTACACGGGCCCCTGAAGCGGGGTGCGTGGTCTACACCAATGGGTGGTGTAGACCAGTTGTAACACGGTGAGCGTTAGATAAGGAACCTTCGTTTTCCTGTGGTCTACACCACACTCCGATCCTCGGGCCGAAAGGCCCGCACCCCCGGCCGCACCGCGCCCCGGGGCACTTCACCGCAGACAAGCGGAATCCCGGCCACGGCATGCCGAAAGCCCCCGGACCGGAGATCCGAGGGCCTTCGTGGAACAGGACCGAAGCCCTGCGGCAATCAGCGACCGGGCGTCACTTGACGTTCTCCCGCTCCATCTCGTCGATCTCCTCGTCCGACTCCCGGCCCGGCGTCTTCAGGTCGAACTTCAGGATCGCGAAACGGAAGATCGCGTAATAGACCACCGCGAAGCACAGGCCGATCGGAATGATCAGCCACGGCTTCGTCGCCAGACTCCAGTTGATGACGTAGTCGATCAGGCCCGCCGAGAAGCTGAACCCGTCCTTCACCCCGAGCGCCCAGGTCACCGCCATCGACACACCCGTCAGCACCGCGTGCACCGCGTACAGCGCCGGCGCGATGAACAGGAACGAGTACTCGATCGGCTCCGTGATGCCCGTGACGAACGAGGTCAGCGCCACCGACAGCATCAGGCCGCCGACCTCCTTGCGGCGCCGCGGCTTCGCGCAGTGCGTGATCGCCAGCGCCGCCGCCGGCAGCGCGAACATCATGATCGGGAAGAAGCCCGACATGAACTGACCGGCCTCCGGGTCCCCGTTCAGGAACATCGCGATGTCGCCGTGGACCACCTGTCCGTCGGGCTTCGTGTAGCTGCCGAACTGGAACCACACCGGCACGTTCAGGAACTGGTGCAGGCCGATCACCAGCAGCGCCCGGTTCGCCAGGCCGAAGATGCCTGCGCCCCACGCGCCCAGGCCCACCAGCCAGTCCGAGAAGCTCTCCAGCCCGTCGCCGATCGGCGGCCAGACGCCCAGGCACAGCACGGCGAAGACGATCGCCACGAACGACATGATGATCGGCACCAGCCGGCGCCCGTTGAAGAAGCCCAGCCAGTCCACCAGCTTCACCCGGTGGTACCGCTGCCAGAACCAGGCCGACAGCAGCCCCATCACGATGCCGCCGAACACCCCCGGATTCTGGAACGTGTACTCCGCGAAGCTGTCCCCGGAGCCGAGGCAGCCGCCCCCGATGTCCTTCGTGCCCGACGGGCACGGGTCCGGGAACGCGCGCAGCACGGCCCGGTAGACCAGGAAGCCGACCACTGCGGCCAGGGCGGTCGACCCGTCCGCCTTCTTCGCCATGCCGATGGCAACGCCGATGCAGAAGAGGAGCGGCAGGCCGAGGTCGGCATTGAGCAGGCTGCCGCCCGCGGCCGCCATGACCTTCGCGACGTTCACCCAGTTCAGGCCGTCCGCGCCGAACACGTCCGGCTGGCCGAGCCGGTTCAGGATGCCGGCGGCCGGGAGCACCGCGATCGGCAGCTGGAGGCTCCGGCCCATCTTCTGGAGCCCCTGGAACAGCCCGTTCCACCATCTCGGCTGCGGTGTCGCGGCCGCGCTGCTCGCGCTCATCGGCGTCCTCCCTGACGGGCCGTTTTGGCGGTTGCCGCACAGTGGTGTAGACCAGTTCTCGTGCGGTCGCAGAGGACCGGCCCGCAGGGGCAGGCTGCTGCTGATCGTCATCATTCGGCAGATGCCGGACCCGCGCTCGCGTAGATGGGCCAACCGTGCGTTACCGTGACAAAGCGGACTGCGGGGATGATCCACTGCACGGACCGTCGAGACTCGTTCCTTGAAGACACAGGGAGAACAGACACATGGCCACCAAGGCTGAGAAGATCGTCGCCGGGCTCGGCGGTATCGACAACATCGAAGAGGTCGAGGGCTGCATCACCCGCCTCCGCACCGAGGTCTCCGACCCCTCCCTCGTCGACGAGACGGCCCTCAAGGCCGCCGGCGCCCACGGCGTCGTCAAGATGGGCACCGCCATCCAGGTCGTCATCGGCACCGACGCCGACCCCATCGCCGCCGAAATCGAAGACATGATGTAACCCCCGAACCAGGCGGCGCACCAGGCGGCGCGCCCCCTCCACAGACCCCGCCCCGGAAACCCCGAGGCGGGGTCTGTGCGTTCGGACGCCGCCCTGTCCCGGCCCCCGCCCCGTCCCGCCCCCCGCCCTCTCCGGCCCCTGCCCCCGCCCCCCGCCCCACCCCGCCCCGGGCCGCCTCCCACCCGCCCCGGACCGGCACATCCAGCCACCCGCGGGCAAAGTCCGGCCGGGGGCAATCCAGCCCGTCCAGGGGGCACCTCCCAGCCCCCTGGGGCTGGGAGAGCTTGAGGACCGGGGTCCGGGGCGGAGCCCCGAAATCAAGCCCCGCCGGCGATTGAGGCGCGGGGTCCGGGGCGGAGCCCCGATCTTTGAGCCACGCCGGCGTTTGAGGCGCAGGGCCGACGGGGCGGAGCCCCGACACCGGCCCCGGCAGGACCCACCCCGCCAAACGACTAGGCTCGCACCATGTCTCGCATCGACGGCCGCACCCCCGACCAGCTCCGCCCCGTCACCATCGAACGCGGATGGAGCAAGCACGCAGAGGGCTCCGTCCTCATCTCCTTCGGCGACACCAAAGTCTTCTGCACCGCCTCCTTCACCGAAGGCGTCCCCCGCTGGCGCAAGGGCAGCGGCGAAGGCTGGGTCACCTCCGAGTACTCGATGCTGCCCCGCTCCACCAACACCCGCGGCGACCGCGAATCCGTCCGCGGCAAGATCGGCGGCCGCACCCACGAGATCTCCCGCCTCATCGGCCGTTCCCTCCGCGCCGTCATCGACTACAAGGCCCTCGGCGAGAACACCGTCGTCCTCGACTGCGACGTCCTCCAGGCCGACGGCGGCACCCGCACCGCCGCCATCACCGGTGCCTACGTCGCCCTCGCCGACGCCATCGCCTGGGGACAGCAGAAGAAGCTGATCAAGGCCGGCCGCAAGCCCCTCACCGGCACCGTCGCCGCCGTCTCCGTCGGCATCGTCGACGGCGTCCCGCTCCTCGACCTCTGCTACGAGGAAGACGTCCGCGCCGAAACCGACATGAACGTCGTCTGCACCGGCGACGGCCGCTTCGTCGAAGTCCAGGGCACCGCCGAAGGCGAACCCTTCGACCGCAAGGAACTCAACGCCCTCCTCGACCTCGCCGCCGGCGGCTGCGCCGACCTCGAAGCGATCCAGCGGCGCGCACTGGAGATCTGAGACGACCGCCACCCCGGGAACCCGGGGCCACCACCCAGGCGTCATGCTGAGTACGGGCGCACGGTTCGAAGCCGTGCGCCCGTCCGCACATCCGAATCCCTGGGGGGAAACCGCCACATGGCCATGCACCGCCGTACCGCCGCTCTCGCCGTCACCGCCCTGCTCGCCCTGCCGGCCGTGACCGCATGCTCCGCCCTCGACACCGCACTGGACTGCGCCAACACGGCCGTCGCCGTCAGCGAGGCAGCCAACGACCTCCAGCAGGCGATCTCCAACGCCGGCGAGAACCCCCAGGACGCCCAGAAGGCCCTCGACGAGATCGAGCAGGCCCTCAAGGACATCGGCGACAAGAGCGACAACGCCGACATCGAGAAGGCCGTCAACGACATCAGCACCGGCGTCGCCAACGCCCGCAAGGCCATCAACGACGGCAACGCCAACCCCGACCTCTCCGGTATCACCGACGGGGTCAACGAACTGAGCAAGGTCTGCACCCCGTGATAATCGGGGCATGACCCGCCTCATCCTCGCCACCCGCAACGCGGGCAAGATCACCGAGCTCCGCGCCATCCTGTCCGACGCCGGCCTGCCCCACGAGCTGGTCGGCTCGGACGCCTACCCGGAGATCCCGGACGTCAAGGAGACCGGCACCACCTTCGCCGAGAACGCGCTCCTCAAGGCCCACGCCCTCGCACAGGCCACCGGACTCCCGGCCGTCGCCGACGACTCCGGCCTGTGCGTGGACGTCCTCGGCGGCGCCCCGGGCATCTTCTCCGCCCGCTGGGCCGGCCGGCACGGCGACGACGAGGCCAACCTCCGGCTGCTGCTCGCCCAGCTCTCCGACATCGACGACCCGCACCGCGGCGCGCACTTCGCCTGCGCGGCCGCCCTCGCCCTCCCGGACGGCACCGAACGCGTCGT
This sequence comes from Streptomyces bambusae, assembly GCF_020532645.1. Classification (GTDB taxonomy): domain Bacteria; phylum Actinomycetota; class Actinomycetes; order Streptomycetales; family Streptomycetaceae; genus Streptomyces; species Streptomyces bambusae. Next base: position 22,202 of record NZ_JAJAUZ010000029.1, on the reverse strand, counting down.
CGAAGGCCGCCTCCTCGGCCGCCTCCGCCACACCCCCTCCGGCACCGGCGGCTTCGGCTACGACCCGATCCTCCAGCCGGCCGCCGACACCCGCACCTGCGCCGAACTGACCCCGGCGGAAAAGAACGCCATCTCCCACCGCGGCCAGGCCTTCCGCGCCCTGGTCCCGGTCGTCCGGGAACTGCTGGGCTGACGTGTCGCGGAACACCGCAGGCCCTGTAAGCGCTGCTTACAGGGCCTGCGGCATTCCGTGCGGTTGGGGGGACTCGAACCCCCACGGGTTTTACCCCACTGGGACCTAAACCCAGCGTGACTGCCAATTCCACCACAACCGCGACATTTGACCCAATCCGGACATTGCCTCGGTCTGGGCGCGCTCAGTCTACGGTGCGGAGGCGTGGGAGGCGACGGGCTCGGGGCGGTGCCTGTTGCTCCACGTGTCCGTCAGGCGGTGGCAGTTGGGGCGCGCGTGGCGCGGAGGGTCAGATGCCCAGGTCCTTGATGATCTTGGCTACGTGGCCCGTGGCCTTGACGTTGTAGAGGGCGCGTTCGACGTTGCCCTCTTCGTCGACGATGACCGTGGAGCGGATGACGCCCGTCACCGTCTTGCCGTACAGCTTCTTCTCTCCGTACGCGCCGTACGCCTCCAGGACCTGCTTCTCCGGGTCGCTGACCAGCGTGACCTTCAGGTCTTCCTTCTCGCGGAACTTCGCCAGCTTCTCCGGCTTGTCCGGCGAGATGCCGATGACGTCGTACCCGGCGGTCGCCAGCAGGGTGAGGTTGTCCGTGAAGTCGCACGCCTGCTTGGTGCAGCCGGGCGTCATCGCGGTCGGGTAGAAGTACACGATGACCTTGCGGCCCTTGTGGTCGGCGAGCGAAACCTCGTTGCCGTCCGCGTCGGGCAGGGTGAAGGCGGGCGCCGGGTCGCCGGGCTGGAGTCGCTCGCTCATGTCTCACAGTCTCCTTAGCAAGGGGTGCAGTACCTGCAGTACCTCACGAGCGTAAGCTGACAGACTGACCACGTCGGACTACGCCCACACATCACCCACGGAGGCAGCGCGGTGCCGGAAGTCAGGACCCCTGCGCAGATCGAGGCGGACATCGTCCGCCGGCGTGACCAGCTCGCGGAGACGCTGGACGAGATCGGCGTCCGGATGCACCCCAGCACGATCATCGGGGACGCGAAGGCCCGGGTGGCGTCGACCATCGACGAGAAGGCCGGCCGGGTGATCGTCGCCGTCAACCGCACCGTCACCGACCTCAAGGCCGGCTTCCGCCGCGAGGACGGCGCCCCCGACGTCGAGCGGATCCTGCCCGTCGCCATGCTGGCGGTCGGCGTCGTCGGCCTGCTCGCCCTCTCGGTGCGGCGCAAGCGCGCATGACCCTCGGGCGTACGGCGGGCGCCGGGCCGGGTAGGTTTTCCGCGTGAGCCAGAATTCCACCCACGACAAGCTGCCCATCCGGATGCTGCACGACCGCGTGCTGGTCCGGTCCGACTCTCCCGAGGGGGAGCGCCGCTCAGGCGGCGGCATCCTCATCCCGGCGACCGCCGCCGTCGGCAAGCGGCTGGCCTGGGCCGAGGTGGTCGCGGTCGGTCAGAACGTCCGGACCGTGGAGCCCGGCGACCGGGTGCTGTACGACCCCGAGGACCGCGCCGAGGTCGAGGTGCGGGGCGTGGCGTACGTGCTGATGCGCGAGCGGGACCTGCACGCGGTGGCCGCGGAGCGGCTGGAGGGGTCGGAGGACTCCACCGGGCTGTACCTGTAGGCGCCCCGGATCCCACGCAGAGCGGCCGGGGGCCGGTGACACGCGTCACCGGCCCCCAGGCCGCTCTTTGCTACGGTGGGGAGGAACCCCGACGAGACGCGCCGTACCGGGCTGGACAAGACGACGCACCCCCGTTCGCTCTCGTCCCGGAGGTGCCTGTCATGGCCTGGGTCCTGCTCCTCGTCGCCGGTCTGCTCGAAGTCGGCTGGTCGATCGGCATGAAGTACACCGAAGGCTTCACCCGTCTGTGGCCCAGCGTGTTCACCGGCGCGGGCATCGTCGCCAGCATGGTGCTGCTCTCCTACGCCGCGAAGACGCTGCCGATCGGTACCGCGTACGGCGTGTGGGTGGGCATCGGTGCGGCCGGTGCGGCGGTGCTGGGCATGGTGGTGCTGGGTGAGCCGGTGACCGCGGCCCGGATCTTCTTCATCTGTCTGCTGCTGGTGGCCGTGGTCGGTCTGAAGGCGACGTCGGGGCACTGACGCGAGCCGTCTGACGTCTGATGTCAGACGCGAGCGCCCCCCGAGCGTGCTGCTCGGGGGGCGCTTCGTGCGTGGTGCGGGCGGGGCCGGCCGTCAGGGCCCGGGGCCGACCGTCAGGGCCCGGGTTCGGTGCCGCCGGTGGCCGCGCCGCCGTTGGTCGTGGTGGTGCCGCCGCCGGTCGTGTTGGTCCCGCCGGTGTTGGTCCCGCCGCCCGTGGTGCCGCCGGTGGTGCCGCCCCCGGTGGTGTTCCCTCCGGTCGTGCCGCCGCCCGTGGTGGTGCCCCCGCCGGTGGTGTTGCCGCCGCCGGTGGTGCTGCCGGTGGTGCCGCCTCCGGTGGTGTTCCCGCCGCCCGTGGTGCCGCCTCCGGTCGTGTTCCCGCCGGTGGTGCCGCCCCCGGTGGTGTTCCCGCCGGTGGTGTTGCCGCCGTCGGTCCTGCCGCCGTTGTCGTTGCCCTCGGTGCGGCCGCCGTTGTCGGTCCCGCCGTCGGTTTCCGGGTCCTGGGTGCGCGGGGTGTCGACCGGCGGCGGCTGGTAGGTGCCGGGCATGGTCTCCAGGTCGAACTCGACCGGGTCGCTGCCCTTCAGCGCCGCCTTGGTGTACGCGGCCCAGATGCGGCCGGGGTAGCCGCCGCCGTTGATGCGGCTCTCGCCGAGCGCGCCGTACAGCTCCTCGTGGGTGCCGGTGTCCGGGTCCTGGCCCATGATCGAGACGACCGTGGCCAGGTCCGGGGTGTACGCGGCGAACAGCGCGGACTTGTCCTTCTCACCGGTGCCGGTCTTGCCGGCCGCGGGGTGGTCGGAGGCCAGCGCCGCCCGGGCGGTGCCGCTCTCGACCGTGCTGACCAGCAGCGACGTGGTGCTGTCGGCGGCCTCGCGGCTGATCGCCCGGCTCGACTTGCGTGCGGGCAGCGGGACCGGGTCGCCCCGCTTGGAGATCTTCTCGACGAGCGTGTGCGGGATGTACTCGCCGTGCGCGGCGAGGGTCGCGTACGCCTGGGTCATGTCCAGGACGCTGGCGGTGGCGGTGCCGAGCGCCATGGCGGGGCCGGTGCCGAGGTTGGGCGTGTCCTTGGGGATGCCCATGGCGAACGCCGTCTCGCGGATCTTGTCGGAGCCGACGTCGACGGCCATCTGCGCGTACACCGAGTTGACGGAGGATTCGGTGGCCCGGCGGACGGTGATGTTGCCGTAGTCGACCTGGTCCTCGTTCTCGGGGGCGTAGTAGCCGCCGTCCCAGCCGGTGACGGGGCGCTTGTTGGAGCCGTCGTAGACGGTGTTGGGGGCGATGACCCGGCCGTCCTGGGTGTGCGAGGTGTTCTGGACGGCGGCGGCGAAGACCAGCGGCTTGAAGGTGGAGCCGACCTGGTAGTCGCGGCGGGTGGCGTTGTTGACGTACTGCTTGGTGTAGTCGATGCCGCCGTAGAGGGCGACGACCTTGCCGGTGGCGGGGTCGATGGACGCGCCGCCGACGCGGACCACGCGGTCCTTCTTGTTCTGCTTCGGGTCGAGCTCGTCCATCACCTCCTCCTTCACCGCGTCGACGAAGTCCTTCTGGCGCTTGCGGTCGATCGTCGTGGTGATCTTGTACCCGCCGGCCGCGAGGGTCTTCTCGTCGATGATCTTGTTGCTGATGATGTAGTCCTTGACGGCCTCGACCAGGTAGCCGCGCTGCCCGGACATGCCGGCCGCGACCCGGAGCTTGCCGGGCTCGGGGAACTTCATCCCCGCGCGCTCGGCCGGGTCCAGCCACTTCTGCTTGACCATGCCGTCGAGGACGTAGTTCCAGCGGGCCACCGCGCGGCCGCGGTTCTGCGGGTGCGCGACGACGTCGAAGGCGCTGGGGGAGTTCAGGAGGGTGGCCAGGTAGGCACCCTCGGCGGTGGTCAGCTTGCTGACGTCCTTGCCGTAGTACGCCTGCGCGGCGGCCTGGATGCCGTACGCGTTGCGGCCGAAGAAGCTGGTGTTGAGGTAGCCCTCGAGGATGTCCTCCTTGGACTCCTCGCGACCCAGCTTGATCGCGATGAAGAACTCCTTCACCTTGCGCTCGACCGTCTGCTCCTGGCCCAGGTAGTAGTTCTTCACGTACTGCTGGGTGATCGTGGAGCCGGACTGCTTGCCCTTGCCGGTCGCGGTGTTGAAGGCGGCGCGGATCATGGCCTTCGGGTCGACCGCGCGCTCCTTGTAGAAGTCGCGGTCCTCGGCGGCCAGCGCGGCCTCCTGGACGCTCTTGGGCACCTGGGCGAGCGGCACGCTGACCCGGTTGACCTCGCCGTCGCGCGCCAGCTGGGTGCCGTCGGAGTACAGGTACACGTTGCTCTGGGCGGTGGCGGCCTGGTTGGCCGCCGGGATCTCGACCACGTTGTAGCCGGCGACGAAGGCGCCGACGACGGCGAGGACGCACAGGACGAAGAAGCCCAGGACCATGCGCCAGGTCGGGAAGATCCTGAGCCAGCCCTTCTGCTTCCGCTTCTGCTTCCGCAGGGCCTTCTTCTCCTGCCGGGTCGGCTTCTTCTTCGTGCCGTCCGGCGCGCTCTCGTGGTGGACCGTCGAGGCTGCGGGCTGGTCCGGATCCCGTGGGGTCCAGCCCTGCTGCGGTGACTCGTCGCTCATGTCTCCAGGGACTCCTCGGCCGGCCGTGTTCTCCATCGCGTGGGGCGATATTTGCTGATCTGTACCCAGTGGAACACCGTATCGCGCCACTCCGGCCGTTATCGGTCGCGCAGGTCCCCCCGCCGCACTAGGCTTGATCGCTTGGCCTCGGGTGCCCGGCGGCCGGTCGACGGGCAACACGACCGGTCGACGGGTTCCGGGCCCCGGAGGTCCCTCGCGGCGGTCTTCCGCGAGCGACGGCTTTCGGGCGGCACGGGTTCAGACGGACGACCCCGGGAATTGGTTGCCCAGTTGACGGTCGAAACGGCGTATCGTCGCCGATTCGTGATCATGTTCTTGATCATGTGAGGGGTGGGCGGGTGGCGGGCGGCGACGCCGTACGGCTGTACGCGGCAGTGGCCGCCGGAGGCTTCCGGCGGTACGCGACCTACGGCACCGCGACGGCCGCGGGTGTGTTCACCAACACAGTCTTCGGCTTCATCGTCGCCTACACCTACATCGCCCTCTGGGACGAGCGCCCCCACCTCGGCGGCTACGACCAGGCGCAGGCCCTCACCTTCGTGTGGATCAGCCAGTCCCTGCTCGCCGCCGGCGCGCTGATCGGCGGCGGCTTCCAGGAGGAGATGCAGGAACGGATCCGGACCGGCGACATCGCCGTCGACCTCTACCGGCCCGCCGACCTCCAGCTCTGGTGGCTCGCCGCCGACCTCGGCCGGGCCGCGTTCCAGCTGCTCGCCCGCGGCGTGCCGCCGACCATCGCCGGCGCGCTCTGGTTCGACCTCGCGCTGCCCGCCGACCCCCTGCGCTGGGTGCTCTTCCTCGTGTCGGTCTGGCTCGGCCTCGTCGTCGGCTTCGCCCTGCGGTACCTCGTCGGGCTGTGCGCGTTCTGGCTGCTCGACGGGTCCGGCGTGAACATGATGTCGCTGCTCGTGTCGATGTTCTGCTCCGGCGTGCTGCTCCCGCTGAACGTGTTCCCGGGGGCGTTCGGAGAGGTCGTACGGATGCTGCCGTGGTCCTCGATGCTCCAGGTGCCGATCGACGTGCTGCTCGGGGAGGGCTCGGGCGCCGGGGGCGCGGGGGCCGCCCTGGCCTTCCAGGCCGCGTGGGCCGTGCTGCTGCTGGCAGCCGGGCGGGTGCTGCAGGCGGCCGCTACGCGGAAGGTGGTGGTGCAGGGTGGGTGAGCGCGCTGGTGGGGAGCTCGGCCTTGAGGGGCCGGGGTCCGGTGGGGGGCTTGGCTTTGAGGGGCCGGGGTCCGGTGGGGGGCGCGGTTCCGGGACGGGTGCGCGTCCGTCGTGGGCGACGAGGGGGCGGGACGGCGTCCGCGGGTACCTGCTCGTCGTGGGGATGTGGGTGCGGTCCACGCTCGCGTACCGTGCGTCCTTCGCGCTCGCGCTGGTGGGGAGCGCGCTGACCAGCGCGCTCGACTTCGTCGGCATCTACATCATGTTCACGCACATCGACGCGCTCGGCGGGTTCTCGCTCCCCGAAGTCGCTCTGCTGTACGGCACCGCCGGCGCCGCCCTCGGGCTGGCCGACCTGCTCCTCGGCAACACCGACCGGGTCGGCGCCCGGATCCGCGACGGCTCCCTCGACACCATGCTCGTACGGCCCGTACCCGTCTTCGCGCAGGTCGCCGCCGACCGGTTCGCGCTCCGCCGGCTCGGGCGGGTGCTCCAGGGGGCGGCCGTCACCGCCTGGGGCGCGGCCCACGTGGACGTGGCGTGGACGGCCGACAAGGTCCTGCTGCTGCCGCTCACGGTGCTCGCCGGCACGGCCATCTTCGCCGCCGTGTTCCTGGCCGGTGCCGCCTTCCAGTTCGTCGCAGGAGACGCGGCGGAAGTGCAGAACTCGTTCACGTACGGCGGGGCCACCATGCTCCAGTACCCGCCGAGCGTGTTCGGGCGCGAGATGGTGCGCGGGGTGGTGTTCGTGGTGCCGCTCGCGTTCGTCAACTGGCTGCCCGCGCTGTACCTGCTCGGGCGGCCGCAGCCGTTCGGGCTGCCCTGGTGGACCGCGTTCCTGAGCCCGTTCGTCGCGCTGCTCGTGCTGGCCCCGGCGGCCGTCGCGTGGCGGGCCGGGCTCCGCTCGTACCGCAGTACCGGAAGCTGAGTCCGTGGACGTGGACGTGGACGTGTACGTCGACGTGAACGTCGGCACGGGGACAGGAGGTTGGGGATGGAGGCGCTGATCCGGCTGGACGGCGTGGAGAAGGTCTTCGACGTGCGCAAGCGGACCGGGCTGCTGCGCCGAGAACGGCGGCAGGTCCGTGCCGTCGACGGGATCAGCTTCGAGGTGCCGCGCGGCGAGATGGTCGGTTACATCGGGCCCAACGGCGCCGGCAAGTCCACCACCATCAAGATGCTCACCGGGATCCTCACCCCCAGCGGCGGTCGGGTCCGCGTCGCCGGCATCGACCCGGCACGCGAGCGGACCCGGCTGGCGCACCGGATCGGCGTGGTCTTCGGCCAGCGCACCACCCTGTGGTGGGACCTGCCGCTGAAGGACTCGTACGCACTGATGCGGCGCATGTACCGGATTCCGCAGGCGCGGTACGCGGCCAACCTGGAGCGGTGCGTCGAACTGCTGGAGCTGGAGAAACTCCTCGACGTGCCGGTACGGCAGCTGTCCCTCGGCCAGCGGATGCGCGGGGACATCGCGGCGGCCCTGCTGCACGACCCGGAGGTGCTGTACCTCGACGAGCCGACGATCGGGCTCGACGTGGTGAGCAAGGCGAAAGTGCGGGCGTTCCTGCGGGACATGAACGCCGAAAGCGGCACCACCGTCCTGCTGACCACCCACGACCTCCAGGACATCGAGCAGCTCTGCGAACGCGTGATGGTCATCGACCACGGCCGCCTCGTGTACGACGGCCCCCTGTCCGGCCTCCACTCCGCGGGCGGAAGCGAACGCACCCTGGTGGTCGACCTGGAACGCGGACTCCCCCCGCTGGACGTCCCCGGCGCCCGCGTGGTCAAGGTGGAGGGCCCGAGACAATGGCTCGCCTTCCCGGCCGAGTCCTCGGCCGCGCCGCTGGTCGCGGCGGTGGCCGCGAAGTACCCGCTGCTGGACCTGTCGGTCCGCGAGCCGGACATCGAGGACGTGATCGCGCGGATGTACGCGGGTGGTGGTGGGTGAGGCTGCCGTCGGGCTCCGGTGGCGGAGGGGGCAAACTCCAGCCCCGCCGGCGAATGAGGCGCGGGGTCCGGGGCGGAGCCCCGAAACGGGACCCCGCAATCCCTGCGGGCCCGGGCAGAGCCCGGCATAGGCTGAGCCCATGACCGACGACCTGCCCCAACTACGGGCATCGGACGCCGACCGAGAACACGTGGTGGAGCGCTTGCGCGAAGCCGTCGCCGAAGGTCGGCTCGACATGGACGAGTTCGAGGAGCGGATGACCGCCGCGTACGCGTCCCGTACGTACGCGGACCTGGAGCCCCTCACCCGAGACCTCCCCGGCGAACGCCCAGGCCCGGTATCCCTGGTCAAAACCCCCGGTACCGACCGCCCGTCGGAGAACTGGCCCGCCCGCATCGGCGGCCAGGCCGGTTCGTCCCTCGCCGTGGCCGTCATGGGCGGCTTTGAACGCAAGGGCGCCTGGACCGTACCCGCCCGCCTGAACGCCGTCGCCTTCTGGGGCGGCGGCACCCTCGACCTCCGCGAAGCCCACTTCGAGACCCGCGAGGTCGTCATCAACTGCGTCGCCATCATGGGCGGCGTCGAAATCGTCGTCCCACCCGGGGTGGACGTCCAGATCCGCGGCATCGGGATCATGGGCGGCTTCGGCGAATACGGCTCCGCCCCGACCCCCGACCTGCCGGTGGACCCCAGAGCACCAAGGGTCGTGGTGACGGGATTCGCCTTCTGGGGCGGGGTGGACGTGAAGCGGAAGGGGAGGAAGGGGGGTAAGGGGGAGTAGGGCGCGCTGTGAAGCGGGGGTGGGGGGTGTTGCGTGGGGGCGTTGCGCTTGCGCGGGGTTGTGGGGGGCTCCGGGGGGAGGGACGGGTCGGGTGCCCACCCGGGGGACGTGTGACGCTTGCCGTCAATAGAGTGCGCTGAGCGGGTCATCCGGCCCCGTCAAGGGCCCATCCCCTCCGGCGGGGGACGGTCGCCAACGAATGCCCAGCCACCCACCAGTGGCTCGGCAACTGTGATGCCTTGCACGGGTGGTGCGGGTGGGAGAACACCCCCGCGCGGAGCGCGGAACACAACCCACCGGCGGCAAGCCGGACACGAGGCCCCGGCCCGGCACGGGGCAGACCCGAACCCCCGCAAGCCAAGCGCAGCGGATCAGCCCAGCAGCGCCAGATCAAACGTACGGCCCATCGCCGCGTAGCCGGAGTCGTTCGGGTGCAGGTGGTCGCCGGAGTCGAAGGCCGGGGCCAGCCGGCTCGGCGCGTCCGGGTCGCGCAGGACCCGGTCGAAGTCGACGACCTCGTCGAAGACGCCGCCCTCGCGGATCCGCGCGTTCACGCTGCGGCGTACCGACTCGCGGGAGTCGGCGTACGTCCGGTGGCCGCGGAACGGCGGCAGGGTGGTGCCGATCACGCGGATCCCCCGCGCGTGCGCCCGCTTGCGCAGCGCGTGGAGGGCGTTGACGACGGTGTCCGGGTCGGGGTCGCGCGCGGCCTTGAGGATGTCGTTCGTGCCGAGCTGGATGACGACGACGCGGACGCCCGTGCGGGAGAGGACGTCGCGGTCGAAGCGGTCGAGGGCGCGGGGGCCGGTGCCGTTGCGGAGCAGGCGGTTGCCGGCGATGCCGGCGTTCAGGACGCCCATGCGGTGGGAGCGGGACTTGCGCAGCCGCTCGGCGAGGAAGTCGGTCCAGCGGCGGTTCGCGTCGGTCGTCGACGCGAAACCGTCGGTGATCGAGGCACCGAAGGCCACGACCGAGCCGCGCGCCTGGTCGGTGAAGACGTCGACGGCGACCAGCTGCCGCCAGGACCTGGTTTCCTCCGTGAACGTGTCGCCGGTCTCGTCGCCCGTGCTGTCGCCCTCGGCGGCGTACGAGGTCTGGCGGGCACCCGGGTGCCGGGTGACGGGGCCGCTCGGGTCGGCGGACTCCGGGGAGTACGTGCTGACCAGGACGTCCGCGTCGGCCGCGACGGCCAGGTCGGCGGCGTCGCTGGTGACCTCGTCGCCCGGGGGGATCGTCACCTCGTCCGCGCCGCCGAAGGTCAGCGGGACCAGGGAGCCGGGGGCGGCGGCCGCCATCCGGAAGCCGGCGCCGTCGCCGCGGGCGCGGACCGCGTCCGAGACCGTGCCGTCGGTGCCGGCGGCCTGGCCGACGGTGGCCCGGCCTATGTGCAGCGGGGTGCGGCCGAAGAGGTTGGAGAGCGTCACGCGTATCCGGGTGCCGCCGACGCTGGTGTGCACGACGTTGCGGAACGTACGGCCGGCGTGGCCGCGCAGGTAGGTGTCGGGTTCGGCGTCGACGGGGGCCGCCGACCAGGTACCCACCCAGTTCGGGCGGATCGGGCCGCTGCCGTCCCGTGCGCCGGAGGACTCCCCGGGCCGGACCTTCGCGGCGTCGCCGGACCCGCCGCCCGCGGAGCAGCCGCTCGCGAGGAGGGTCACCGCGACCGCCAGCACGGCCACCGGGACCGCCGTACGGGCGCCGGGCCGCGGGCGGCGGTGCGGCCGGGCAAGGGGGTGGCCGGTGCGGGGGACGGTCATGGGCGGAGTTCCTCCTCCGGTGGCGGTTCGCCGGAATGGGGGACGCCGGGAACTCGTGGCGCGTCCCGGGAGTCGGTCAAGTAGGCGACAGTCGACAGTGGCACGAACGGTACGTGACCGGGGGGAGGGGCAGGACAGGTGGGACGCACACAGGATCGTACGGACCGGACGGACGGTACGGAGGCGCCGGCCGGGCGGGCGGGCGTGTTCGCGTACTCGGCGGCGGACGAGGAGAAGCGCCGCGGGGTGCGCCGGATGAAGGCGACCGCGACGGGGCTGCTCGCGCTGGTCGCGGTGGTCTACGTCCTCGCGAAGTGGGCGCAGCACGGGAATGCGGGTGGCTGGGCCGGGTACGTCGCGGCGGCGGCGGAGGCGGGCATGGTCGGTGCGCTCGCCGACTGGTTCGCGGTGACCGCGCTGTTCCGGCGGCCCCTCGGGCTGCCGATTCCGCACACGGCGATCATTCCGACGAAGAAGGACCAGCTGGGGGCCTCGCTGGGCGAGTTCGTCGGGGAGAACTTCCTGTCCGCGGACGTGGTGCGGACCCGGCTGCGGGCCCTGGGGATCGGGGGCCGGCTCGGTGCGTGGCTGGCGGAGCCGGAGCATGCGGACCGGGTGACGGCGGAGCTGTCGGCGGCGCTGCGCGGTGCGCTGACGGTGCTGCGCGATTCCGACGTGCAGGCGGTGGTCGGCGAGGCGATCACCCGCCGGGCGGAGGCTGTGGAGATCGCGCCGGGGGTCGGCAAGACTCTGGAGAAGGTCGTCGCGGACGGCGGGCACCGGCGGATCGTCGACCTGGTCTGCGTACGGGCGCACGACTGGCTGGTCACGCACGGGGACTCGGTGATGGACGCGGTGCAGGGCGGGGCGCCGGGGTGGACGCCGAGGTTCGTGGACCGGAAGGTCGGCGAGCGGGTCTACAAGGAGCTGCTGCGGTTCGTGACGGAGATGCGCGACATGCCGGAGCATCCGGCGCGCGGCGCCGTGGACCGCTTCCTGGCGGACTTCGCCGTGGACCTCCAGTCCGATACGGAGACCAGGGCGCGGGTCGAGCGGCTGAAGTCCGAGATCCTGGCGCGGGGCGAGGTGCAGGACGTGATCGCGTCGGCGTGGAGCGCCGTCCGCGCGATGATCATTTCTGCGGCCGAGGACGAGCGCAGCGAACTGCGGTTGCGGGTCCGTGCCTCCCTGATGTCGCTGGGTGCCCGGCTGGCGACGGACGGCCGCCTCCAGGCGAAGGTGGAGGGCTGGACGGAGGGCGCCCTGGTCTACGTGGTGACGACGTACCGCTCGGAGATCACCTCGCTGATCACGGACACGGTCGCCGGCTGGGACGCCGAACACACCTCCCGCAAGATCGAAGCCCACATCGGCCGCGACCTCCAGTTCATCCGCATCAACGGCACCGTCGTGGGCGCCCTCGCGGGCCTCGCGATCTACACGCTGTCGCAGGCGTTCGGGGCTTGAGACAGGGCCCGGCCGTGGTGGGTGCTCGGCACCGGACACCGCGTGGCACCGGACACCGCGTGGCGCCGACCCCGCACGGGCGGCAGCGGACGGCGCACATTCAGCCCGCCAGGGGGCACCTCCCAGCCCCTTGGGGCCGGGGGAGTTCGAGGCGCGGGGTCCGGGGGCGGAGCCCCGAAAAGGGTGGGGCTCCGCCGAGTGGAGCGCGCCGTCAGGCGCGGTCGGCGACCGCCCAGGACGCCGCCGCAACCACACCGGCCGCCACGGACACCGCCGGCCAGGCTCCGATCTTCTTCGCCAGCGGGTGCGCCCCGGCGAAGCCCGCCAGGTACAGCCCGCCCAGCGCCGCGGCAGCCGGCGCCCCGGCCCGCTGGTGCCACGCCCGAGCCGCCACCGCACCCGCCGTTCCGAGGACGACCCCTCCGAGCGGCCGCTTGCGCGTCCACCGTGCGACGGCGTACCCGCCGACCAGCCCCACCGCGGCCACCGCCGCCGACGGCACCTGTGCCATGCCCATTCCTTCCGCCGTGCTTTCGTACGTCCGTGCGTGCATTCGTCCTGCTGGTCCCGAGGCTAACGCGCCCGCCGCGCCAGCCCGGCCGCGCCCGCCAGTCCCAGGACGAGCACGGCCCCGCCGATGACCGTGTCCGGCACCGCCTCCTGGACGGACCGCGGCAGCATCGCCACGACCCCCAGGACGAGGAAGAACGCGAGCGCGCAGCCGCCCGCGCCGAGCAGCAGTCTGTACACGAGGCCCCCTGGTCCGACCGGCCATGACACCCGTTCAACGCCCCGGCCCGCCCCACGACACGGCCCCCGCCTTCTCACCCCCGACACCGAAGAATGTCGTATTTGTCGCACACCCTCCGCTTCTGCGGAGACGCCGCACCGGGGAACCGCACCGGCGTAGATTCGCTCTCCTCGAGAGGAATCCGCCCCAATGGCCCGCAAAGGATCAAACGGCACCGGAACTTCCGCATCCGCCGCCATCGTCACCAATCCCGCCATCCGCACCTTCCCCGTGATCCGCACGAACCACGCCAACCCCATCCCTCACACCAGGAGCCCCCACCGGTGATCTGCTACGGAAAGGCCGTCCTCGACCTCGAAGAGGAGCTGGTCGACGCCTACGCCGACGTCTTCTCCGCCCCGCCGTGGAACGAAGACGAAGAAACCATTCGCCAGTTCTCCGCCCGCCTCCAGACCGACGTCCGCCGCCCCGGCTTCCGTACCGCCCTGGCCCAGTCCCCGGCCGGCATCGACGGCTTCGCCACCGGCTGGATCACCGCCGCCCGGTTCCCGGCCGACCGCGCGTACGGACACGTGGCCGCGCAGCTCGGCCCGGAGCGGGTCGCCGACTACCTGGTCGGGGCCCTGGAGATAGACGAACTCGCCGTACGCGCGTACGCCCGCGGCCACGGCACCGGCCGGGCCCTCCTCGCCGAGCTGACCGCCGACGCCCCCGGCTCCCGCGCCTGGCTGCTCACCGCCCGCAAGGCCACCGACACCGTCGCCACCTACCGGCGCCTCGGCTGGCACGAACTGGACCCGCTGCCCGGCACCGGGAACGGCGTCGTCGTCTTCCTCGCCCCCGGCCACCCCGCCGCGGCCTGAATCAGCCGCGCCCGGCCGGGCATACCGGTGGCATGATCACCGAACTCGACCGTCTCGCCCGCCGCCAGCTCAACCTGGCCACGACCCACCAGCTCACCCGCGCCGGCGTCGCTCCCGGCACCCGCACCGGCCGCGCCCGCCCCGGCGGGCCCTGGCAACGCCTGCTGCCCCGCGTCTACCTCCTCCAGACCGGGCCGCCGGACCCGCGCCAACGCGCCCTGGCCGCCGTGCTCTACGCCGCCCGGCCCGGCACCGACCCGCTCTCCGGGGCCACCGCCGCCCTCACCGGCGGCGCGGCCCTCGCCCTCCTCGGCATCCGCGGCGCCCCGCCCGAGCCGCACCACGTCCTCGTCCGCGCCCCGCGCCGCGTCGCGGCCGTCCCGGGCGTGCACCCCCGTACGACGGACCGCTGGCCCGCGACCCTCGGCGTGGCCGGCATCCCGAGCGCCCGCCCGGTCCGCGCCGCCGCAGACTTCGCCGCCCGTACGCAGGACCCGGACCTGGTCCGCTCCGTCCTCGCCAACGTCGTCCAGGCCGGCTGGTGCCACCCCCAGGACCTGCACGCCGAACTCCGCGCCGCCCGCACCCTCACCCGCCCCGCCGCCCGCGCGGCCGCCGCCGAACTCGTCGCCGGCGTCCGCTCGATCGCCGAAGGCCACGCCCGCGACGCCCTCGCCCGCACCGACCTCCCGCCCCCGCTCTGGAACGCCCGCCTCTACACCCCCGACGGCACCTTCCTCGCCTCCCCCGACGCCTACTGGCCCGACGAAGCGGTGGCCCTGGAAATCGATTCGGCCGAGTACCACTACACCCGCGACACCTGGCACGCCACCCTCCACCGCCGCCTCCGCCTCCAGTCCCACGGCCTCCTCATCGCCGCCGCCACCCCCTCGATGATCCGCACCATCCCCACCGCCGTCACCGCAGCGATCAAATCCCTCCTCACCTTGGCCACCACCCGCCCCACCCCTCCCGGTATCCACGTCCGCGGCCACGCCCAACTGGAACTGCCTTTGTGACAGGAAGGCCGTCGTCCGGAACGTCGTCGGCGCTGTGGCAGGGGGCGAGAATGGAGGGGTGGAACCGCTGACGACGACACCGGCCGTGCGCGCACGGATGAGCCGCCAACGAAGCCGCGACACCGATGTGGAAGTCGCGCTGCGCAAACTCCTCCATGCCTCGGGTCTGCGATATCGCGTCCACCGCAGGCCCGTGAAGGGCGTCCGCCGGGAAGCAGACATCGTGTTCGGGCCGGCCCGCGTCGCCGTGTTCGTGGACGGGTGCTTCTGGCACGGCTGCCCGGAACACGCGACGTGGCCCAAGAACAACGCCGAGTTCTGGCGCACCAAGATCGAGGGAAACCGCACCCGTGACCGCGACACGGACACCCGCCTCGCGGACGCAGGCTGGCTCGCCGTACGAGTCTGGGAACACGAGAGCCCGGTGGAGGCGGCAGTGCGCATCGGCGTGCTGGTGCAGAGCCGCCGGGACGCCGGGAAGGCGTCCGGGCGGCCGGTTTCATCGGACGCCTGACGCGGCATGTGCCGAGTGAACACGGCCGTTGGTCGTGTGGTGTTGGCCTCTGGTCACCAGTGGCGCGCCGGGCCGTCCGCCCGTTACGGCGCCCCGTGGCAGTCTGCGTAGGGCTTGGTGGAGGTGCACCAGCAGGGGGATTGGGGGGTGGGGGGCCAGGGGGTGGCTTTGCCGCGGGCGGCGAGGGTGGTGGCGTATTCGGGGAGGACGGAGGGGGTGGCGGGGCTGGTGTGTTCGGAGGCGGCGAAGGCCTCGTACGAGGGGACCGTGGCCGTGACGATGCCGAGGTTCTTGGTGCCCGAGGCGGACAGGGCCCGCAGGGAGCGTTCGATGGTGTCGAGGTGGGCCGCGTGGGAGGGGTACTCGGAGGCGAGGGCCGGGTAGGCGGCGAGGAGCTCGGCGAGTTCGTCGGCCGGCCAGTGGAGGACGGCGACCGGGAAGGGGCGGGAGAGGGCGGCGCGGCGGTCGCCGAGTTCGGCGCGCAGGCGGGCGATCTCGGCGCGCAGTTCGGCCGGGTCGTCGGAGCCCAGGGCCCAGATGCGCTTGGGGTCGTGGAGTTCGTCCAGCGGGATCGGGCCGGTGTGACGGGTGTCGGCGACCATGTCCCAGTCGTCGTGGGGCAGTGCCAGCAGGCGGCGGACCCGGTGCCGGCCGGTGAGCAGGGCCACCGTGGCGGTGGTCAGCGGCGCGTCGTCGGGGATCAGGCGGCGGGCGGCCTCGGTGAAGGCGTCGTGGGAGGCGTCGAGTTCGTCGTGCGCCTCCAGGGTCTCCGCGACGACCTCCCAGGGGGCGGGATCGGCGGGGGCGGCGGCGCGGATGCCCTCGATCAGGGTGCGCGCCTCGGCTTCGTGGCCGTACTCCCACAGGTTGGCGGCCTGGAGGGCCTTGACCAGGTGGGGGTCGGAGGGCTCGGCGGCGAGGATCCGGTCGTAGAGGGCGCTGGCCCGTTCGCGCTCTTCGGCGAGTTCGAGGTGGGCCGCGGCCTGGAGGAGGAGGGGCTCCTGGTCCTCGGGGTAGCGGTTCGCCGTGCGAATGAGACGCTCGGCTTCGTCGATGTGCTCGGCAGGCGTGTCGGGGCGCATGGTCCACACCGTACTGCCGCTGGTCAGTTGGCGGGGCAGGACTTAGGGTGCCGGCCGTGCGCGAGCGGATTCCGGTGGTGGTGCAGGGGCAGCAGCGGGGGCGCCGGCTGCGGCCGGGGCGCGGGCGGGGACGGCGCGGGCGGTCCGCGGCGGGGGAGTACGCCCGGCCGGTGCGCGGCCGGGCGCTGGCGCGGGCGCTGTGGTCGGGGGCCGAACTCGCGGTGACCGCAGGGCTGGTGCTGCTGTTGCTGGTGGTGCACCAGGTGTGGTGGACGAACCGGGAGGCGAGGGCCGGGGCGCGCGAGCAGGTACGGGCGCTGGAGCGGCAGTGGGCCGCGGCGGAGGGGAACGCTGCACCGTCGGGGGGCGCGTCTGTGGGTGCCGGTGCCGGCGAGGTGCCCGAGGCTGACCAGGCCGGGGATGCAGGGGGCGCTGGCGAGGTGCCTGAGGCCGGTGGGGCGGATGGAGCGGATGGGGGTCGTGGGAGCCCGGGGGCTTCCGGGGCGCCGTCGCCGCGGGGGCGTACGGGGCCGCCGCGGTGGGACCGGGCGTACGCCGTGCTGCGGATCCCGCGGCTCGGGGTGGTGGCGCCGGTCGCCCGGGGCACGGACAAGCGGAACGTGCTGGACAAGGGGTACGTCGGCCACTACGGCGGGACCGCGCAGCCCGGGCAGCAGGGGAACTTCGCGCTGGCCGGGCACCGGAACACGCACGGCGAGCCGTTCCGGTACATCAACCGGCTACGGGCCGGGGACGAACTGATCGTGGATGTGCAGGGGCGGCGGTTCACGTACGTGGTCGGGAAGCGGCTGGAGCAGACGTCGGCGCGGGACACCGGGGTGATCGCGCGCGTGCCGCGGAGCGTGGTGAAGCCGGGGTACGGGTACGCGGCGCCGGGCTTCTACATCACGCTCACCACGTGCACGCCGGAGTACACGTCGCGGTACCGGTTGGTGGTGTGGGGGACGCTGGCGTCGAGCGAGGAGAGGTAGGGGCAACCCCCTCACCGGGTTCTGCGTCCGTTGTCAGTGGGTGCATTTAGGATCGGCTGCAAGGGGAGAGGGGGGAGACGGATGTCCGGGTTCACGGGTGCCGGGCGCGGTGTGCGCGCCGTACGTGGTGACTGCGCGGGGCGCGGTGTCCGCGGCGCCGTGCGCCGGCTGGAGTCGGCTCTTCTCCTGGTGCTGGGCGCGTTCGGGCTGCTGGGCCTCCTCGGGGTGCTGGGGCAGCCGCTCGGTGAGGGCGCCGGTCTGGCGAGCGCCGTGACGTTCGCGGCCACGGCCGCCGTCGGGTCCGCGCTCGCGGCCTGTCTGGTGCTGGCCGCCCGCAGTGCGCGGCCCGTGCCGCCGCACCGAATACGCACCGCGATGCGGGACCGGGAGCAGCGCACCGCGTTTCTGCCCCAGCGGGACCCCGATGCCGCGGGGCGGTCGCGCCCCAGGGCGCCCGGCCGTCGTTCCCTGACGGCCGCGTAGGGGCTCACCCGGATCCGGACTCGGATCCGGAGCCGGATCCGACTCGGAACCCCTGTCGTTCGCTGGTGCGGGGGTGCCCGCGCGGCTCGTCACGCCGAAGTCCCTTCTTTCGGTGCCGCCGTTCCCTTCCCGGGGCGGTGGCAGGACGAGGCCCCGGAGGTCCGCGTGTCCGTGTTCGTGCTGCTTGTTTCCCGTCTTGCCGATCTGCTCGACCCCGTGTTCGCCGCTTCGGCGACGGCCGTGGCGATCGTCCTCTTCACCGCCCTGGTGCGGGTGGCGATGCACCCGCTCACCCGGGCCGCCTTCCGCGGCGAGCGGGCGCGGGCGGCGCTCGCGCCGCGGATCGCCGAGCTGAAGCGCCGGTACCCGGGGCCGAAGAACGCCGACCGGCTGCGGAAGGCCGTGATCGCGCTCCAGGCGGAGACGAAGACCTCGCCGCTGGCCGGCATCCTGCCGATGCTGGTGCAGCTGCCGGTGTTCTTCGTGATGTACCGGGCGTTCTCGTCGGGCCGGGTCGGCGGCGAGGTCAACGAGCTGCTCGGACACCGGCTGTTCGCCGCGCCGCTCGGCAGCCGCTGGCTGGACGCGTTGGGGGAGTCGGGTCTGCTCGGGGCGCAGGGGCTGGTGTTCCTCGGGCTGTTCGCGGCGATCGCGGCGGTGGCGGGCTGGACCGTGGTCCGGGCCCGGCGGGCGGGCGCGGTGAGTGCGCTGGAGGCAGCGGGCGCGGCAGCGGCCGGGCCGGGGCGTGCCGGTGGCCGTGCGGGCGGTGCGGACGGTGTGGGAGGTGCCGAGGATCCTGCCGAGGCGATGGTGCGGCGGATGGTCAAGGTGATGCCGCTGATGGCGTTCGGGACGCTGCTCACCGCGGCCGTCGTACCGCTCGCGGCCGGGCTGTACCTGCTGACCACGACGGCGTGGACGGCCGGCGAACGGGCCTGGCTGCAGCGGCGGTGGGACCGGGCCGAGGCCGCGGCCGGGGCGGGTGCTCGGTCCAGTCTGTGAACAGGGTCTTGCATACGGGACGCGGTTCTTGGAGGATCGACCAATCCTCCGATGGCCGCAACCCATCGGCCGGTCCGTCGGCATGCCTGCGGGCCGACCAGCCACGACCACGGGAGAAAGCCCATGAAGCTGCTGCGTGTCGGACCTGTGGGCGCCGAGCGCCCTGCGCTGCTCGACGGAAACGGAATCCTGCGGGACCTGTCCGGGCTCGTCGCGGACGTCGACGGCGGCCTGCTGGCGGACGAGGACGCGCTGGCCCGGGTACGGGACGCGGCGGCGAGCGGGGAACTGCCCGTGCTCGACGCCGAGGGGCTGCGGATCGGCGCTGCGGTCGGCCGTATCGGCAAGGTCGTGGGCATCGGGCTGAACTACTACGGTCACGCCGAGGAGATCGGTGCGGCCGCACCCGAGGAGCCGATCATGTTCCTCAAGGCCCCGGACACCGTGGTGGGCCCCGACGACACGGTGCTCGTCCCGCGCGGCAGCGTGAAAACGGACTGGGAGGCGGAGCTGGGCGTCGTCATCGGCAGCACCGCCCGCTACCTGTCGTCCGCTGCCGAGGGCCTGGCGCACGTCGGCGGGTACGTGCTCGTCAACGACATCTCGGAGCGCGAATTCCAGATCGAGCGTGGCGGGACCTGGGACAAGGGCAAGAACTGCGAGACGTTCACCCCGCTCGGCCCCTGGCTGGTCACCGCCGACGAGATCCCGGACCCGCAGGTGCTCGGCGTACGGCTGTGGGTGAACGGGGAGCAGAAGCAGAACGGTTCGACCTCGGACCAGATCTTCCCGGTGGGCGAGGTCGTGCGGTACCTGAGCCGGTTCATGACCCTGTACCCGGGCGACGTCATCGTCACCGGCACGCCCGCCGGCGTGGCGATGGGCCAGCCGGAGCCGAAGCCGTACCTGCGGGCCGGTGACGTGGTGGAGCTGGAGATCGACGGGCTCGGCCGGCAGCGTCAGGAGCTGAAGAACGCCTGACGCGGTGACGCGGTGACGCGGTGACGAGCGAGTGTGCCGGTCGCCGGTCGCCGGTCGCCGACTGCCGGTGCTGCGGGCGGTTGTCAGGCCGTCGGCTTGAGGTCGACCGTGGTGCCGGTGGCCGCCGAGTGGCGGGCCGCCTCCAGGACGTCCAGGCAGGCGGCGGCCTCGTACGCCGAGACCGGGGGCGTGCCGCCGGTGCGCAGGGCTTCCGCCACGGCCGCGTAGTACGCCGGGTAGTCGCCGGGCAGGGTCGGGACCGGGCGGCCGCCGCCGGTCAGCGGGGACTCGCCGGAGCCGATCCGGCCCCACAGGTGCTCCGGCTCCAGGCCCCACGGCGTGCCGTCCTGCGGTCGCCGGCCCTCGCGCAGGGCGCCCTCCTGCGGGTCCAGCCCGTACTTCACGTAGCCGGCGGACGAGCCGAGGACGCGGAAGCGCGGGCCGAGCTGGGCGGTGGTGGCGCTGACGTAGAGGTGGGAGCGGACGCCGTTCGCGTGGGTGAGCGCGAGGAAGGTGTCGTCGTCGGTCTCGGAGCCGGGGCGCCGCATGTCGGTCTCCGCGTACACGCGGACCGCCGGGCCGAAGAGGGTGAGCGCCTGGTCGACGACGTGGCTGCCGAGGTCGTACAGCAGCCCGCCGACCTCCTCCGGGGCACCGGACTCCCGCCAGCCGCCCTTCAGCTGCGGGCGCCAGCGCTCGTAACGGGACTCGAAGCGCTGGACCTCGCCCAGTTCGCCGGTGGCGAGGAGGCTGCGCACGGTGAGGAAGTCGTTGTCCCAGCGGCGGTTCTGGAAGACGGAGAGCAGGGTGCCGCGGGATTCGGCGAGGGCGGCCAGGGCGCGGGCCTCGGCGGCCGTCGCGGCCAGCGGCTTGTCCACCACGGTGGCCAGGCCCGCCTCCAGGGCGGTGGTGGCCAGTGGTACGTGCGTCTTGTTCGGCGAGGCGATGACGAGCAGGTCGAGCTCGGCGGCCCGGTCGAACAGCTCCTCGGGGGAGCCCGCGAACCGTACGTCGGGGAACTCGGCGCGGGCCTGGGCGCGGCGCTCCTCGTTGGCGGTGACCACCGTGTCGAGGACCAGTCCCTCGGTGGCCGCCACGAGCGGGGCGTGGAACACGGAGCCGGCCAGACCGTAGCCGATCAGGCCGACGCGGAGGGGGGAGGGGGAGGACATGCCACCACTTAAGCAACGCTGTTGCGAAAGCGCAAGCAAGGGGGATGATGGCGGGGTGAAGGGTTCTGGGGAAGAGAGCGGGCGGGGGCTGGGGCTGGACGCCGTGCGCAGCCACAACGCCGGACTGGTGCTCGGGCTGCTGCGGGCGGCGGGGCCGGCCGGTGCCGGGCGGGCCGAGCTGGCGGAGGGTACGGGGCTCACCCCGCAGGCAGTCAGCAAGATCAGCGCCCGGTTGCGGGCGGCGGGGCTCGCGGCCCCGGCGGGCCGGCGCGCCTCGACCGGCGGCAAACCGCCGGGCCTGCTGCGGCTGGTTCCCGAGGCCGGGTACGCGGTCGGGCTCCAGCTCGACCGCGACGAGGTGCGGGTCGCGCTTGTGGATCTCGCCGGCCGGGCGGTCGCGACCCGACGCGCGCCCCTGGACTTCGCCGCCGGCGGCCCCGCGGCGGTCGAAGCCGCCGCCCGCGAGATCGAGGCTGCGGTGGCGGGGGCGGGTCTCGGGCCGGCGGGGGTGCGGGCGCAGGACGTGAGCCTGCCGGCGGCGGGCGGCCCGGAGCCGGCCGCACACCCGGCCACGGCCACGGAGCCCGCCCCGGCACCGGACTCGGTCCAAGTGCCGGACCCGGTCCCGGCACCGGACTCGGCCCTCGCCCCGGGCGGGTACGGGACCGGTGCCCTCTGGGGTGTCGGTTGTGCCGTGCCGGGGCCGCTCGACCACCGGTCCGGGGTGATGGGGCGGGTGACCGGGCACCCGGAGTGGGAGGGGTTCCCGCTGCGGGCCGCGCTCGCGGCGCGGCTCGGGCTGCCCGTGGTGCTCGACAAGGACACCAACGCGGCCGCGGTGGGCCTGGCCGCCGAGTCCGGCGGGTCGTTCGCGTACGTGCACGTCGGTACGGGACTGGGCGCGGGGCTGTTCCTGGGCGGGGCCCTGCACCGGGGGGCGCGGACCGGCGCGGGCGAGTTCGGGCACCAGGTGCTGCTGCTGGACGGACCGCGGTGCCGGTGCGGGGCGCGCGGCTGCGCCGAGGTCCTGTGCCTGGCGGCGGTGGCCCGCGGGGACCACGGCGGCGCGGCCCGCGTGCTGGGCGAGGCCGTGGCCAACCTGGCCGCCCTGCTCGACGTGGACCGGGTGGTCCTGGGCGGCCGGGCGGTCGAAGCCGCACCGGAAACGTACGTGCGCGAGGTCGCCGAGGTGCTGTCGGCCCGCGCGCCGGGCACGTACCGCGTCCCCGTCCGGGCCGCACCGGCCTCGGCGGTCGTCACGGGCGCGGCCGAACTCGTCCTGACCGAGACCTTCACCCCGCCCCGCACCTGACCCCTACCAGGCTTGACCCCGGCCCCGGCCCCG
>NZ_JAJAUZ010000028.1 GCF_020532645.1 Streptomyces bambusae | reverse complement strand
GGTTCGCGGCGGCCGGGGTGGGCGGCGGCGGGGCGGCCGCAGTGCTCGGCACGCCGTTGACCTTGCCGTCGGGGCCGAGGAAGACCGGGCTGCCGCCGGGCACGAGACCCAGTTCGCGGGCCCGGCGCTCCAGGGCGTCCGGCGCCGAGTAGGCGTCGACGTCCTTCTGGAGCGCCTGCTGCTCGTCGGTGAGGGCGGTGGTCTCCTTCTTGAGCCGGCTGAGGTGGAACGAGCCCTCGTTGAGGGCCGAGTTCAGCAGCAGCAGGGTGATGAGGCCGCCGCCGAGGAGGACGACGACCAGCAGCACGAACGGCGTCCGGGCCGGGCCCGCGGCACCGGCCGGCTCGCCGGGCCGTGACCGCAGCGGTCCCCCGAACAGTCCGGCCCGCCCGCGCGCCGGCGCGGCCGCCTTGCTCACGCCGCCCCCTCGCGCTCCGGCCCCGGTGCACCGCTCACAGTTCCTCCTCGCGGATCCGCTGGACCCCGCGCAGCCGGGCCGGGGCGGCCCGCCGGTTCTCGGCGACCTCCTCCTCGGTCGGCAGCTCGGCGCCCCGCGTCAGCAGCTTCAGCTTGGGCTGGTACTTCTCCGGCACGACCGGCAGGCCGGGCGGCGCGGTGCTGGTGGCGCCCGCCGCGAAGACGGTCTTGACCAGCCGGTCCTCCAGCGAGTGGTAGGACAGGACGGCGATCCGGCCGCCCACGGCGAGGGCCTGCACGGCGGCCGGGACGGCCCGCTCCAGCACGGTCAGTTCGCCGTTGACTTCGATCCGCAGCGCCTGGAAGGTGCGCTTGGCCGGGTTGCCGCCGGTGCGCTTGGCGGCCTGCGGGAGGGCGTCGCGGATGAGCTCGACCAGCCGGGCGCTGTTGGTGAAGGGCTCCTTCTCCCGTTCCCGGACGACCGCGGAGACGATCCGCTTGGCCTGCTTCTCCTCGCCGTACGCCCGCAGGATCCGCACCAGCTCGCCGGCCGGGTAGGTGTTGAGCACCTCGGCGGCGCTGATCCCGGTCGTCTGGTCCATGCGCATGTCCAGCGGGGCGTCCTGGGCGTACGCGAAGCCGCGGTCGGCCTCGTCGAGCTGCATCGAGGAGACGCCCAGGTCGAAGAGGATGCCGTCGGCCTTGGGGATGCCGAGCCGGTCGAGGACCTCGGGCAGTTCGTCGTACACGGCGTGCACCAGGGTGGCCCGGTCGCCGAACGGCGCCAGCCGCTCGCCGGACAGCCGCAGGGCTTCCTTGTCGCGGTCGAGGGCGACCAGCCGCACCTCGGGGAAGCGGGTCAGCAGGGCCTCGCTGTGGCCGCCGAGGCCGAGGGTGCAGTCGACGACGACGGCCCCGGGCCTCTCCAGCGCCGGGGCCAACAGGTCCAGGCACCGCTGGAGCATCACCGGGACGTGTCGGGTCTCGCTCATGCGCCCTCTCAGACAGTGGCGCGACCTGCGATACGCGCCGCGCACGCGGGAATTTTCGGGCCGGGAGCGGGGCGGACCCCGGGCGCCGGCCGGTTCGCGCCACTTTAGTCCACGGGTCGCCCCGGTCAACGAACCGGCCCGCGTGCCGTGCCGTCCGCCCGCTGGGAACCGGCAAATGGGTCGTACCACCCGATCGGCCCCCTCCGGCCACGCTTGTGGGTTAGCTCACAACAACAGCGGGTGCCCGTCTTTGTCCGTCCTCTCCTCTGCTGTGCCCGGCCGTGAGCACTACCGTCGTAGACATGACGACTTCCGCTTCCCTGCCCGCCGTCCCCGCGTCCGAACTCCCGGGCGCGACGGTGACCGACCGGCTCGTCGAGGCCAACCGGCGCTACGCCGAGCAGTTCAGCGACCCCGGCATGGACGCCCGTCCGGTCCTGCACGTGGCCGTGGTGGCCTGCATGGACGCCCGAATAGACCTCCACAAGGCGCTCGGCCTCCAGCTCGGCGACTGCCACACCATCCGCAACGCGGGCGGTGTCGTCACCGACGACACGATCCGCTCCCTCACCATCAGCCAGCGGGCCCTGGGCACCCGGGCCGTGGTCCTGATCCACCACACCGGCTGCGGCCTGGAGGCCCTGACCGAGGACTTCCGGCACGAGCTGGAGGACGAGGTCGGCCAGCGTCCGGCCTGGGCCGTGGAGGCGTTCCGCGACGTCGACCAGGACGTCCGGCAGTCCATGCAGCGGGTCCGGACCTCCCCCTTCCTGCTCCACCGGGACGACGTGCGAGGCTTCGTCTTCGACGTGACCACCGGACTTCTGCGCGAGATCGATCCCCTCTCCTGAGTGACAGGGGGGCGTAACGCCGTCAAGAATGCGGTGGGGCGCCCGCCCGGACCTTCGATTCCGGCCGGTGCGCCGTGTTTCGGGGTGGGCCGGTCATGCGCAAAGGGCGTCGGCCCGGAAATTGGGCCGAGGAGGGCCGGTGACGACCTATGACGATCGAGCGAGCCTCGCTGATCTGACCACCACAGCGGACCGGGTACGCCGGTCGGTGGAGAGTGTGATCGAGGGCAAGCCCGAGGTCGTTCGGCTCGCGCTGACGGTGCTGCTCGCCGAGGGGCACCTGCTGATCGAAGACGTGCCCGGCGTCGGCAAGACGATGCTGGCCAAGACGCTCGCGCGGTCGATCGACTGCTCGGTGCAGCGCATCCAGTTCACGCCGGACCTGCTGCCCTCCGACATCACCGGAGTGAGCATCTACGACCAGCAGCGCCGCGAGTTCGAGTTCAAGCCCGGCGCGATCTTCGCGCAGATCGTGATCGGCGACGAGATCAACCGCGCCTCGCCGAAGACCCAGTCCGCCCTCCTGGAGTCCATGGAGGAGCGGCAGGTCACGGCGGACGGGCAGACGTACGAGCTGCCCAGCCCGTTCATGGTGGTGGCCACGCAGAACCCGGTGGAGATGGAGGGCACGTACCCGCTCCCCGAGGCGCAGCGCGACCGCTTCATGGCGCGGGTCTCCGTGGGCTACCCGAGCCCCGAGGCCGAGCTGCAGATGCTCGACGTGCACGGCGGGGTGTCCCCGCTCGACGACCTGCAGGCCGTCGCGCACGCCCACGACGTGGTCAAGCTGATCGAGGCGGTCCGCGAGGTGTACGTCGCGGAGCCGGTGAAGCGGTACGTGGTCGAGCTGGTCGCAGCCACCCGCAGCCACCCCGACCTGCGGCTGGGCGCCTCGCCGCGCGCCACCCTGCACCTGCTGCGCGCGGTGAAGGCGTCGGCGGCGCTGTCCGGACGGGACTACGTGCTGCCGGACGACGTGCAGGCGCTGGCCGCGCCGGTGCTCGCGCACCGGCTGCTGCCGACCTCGCAGGCCCAGCTGAACCGCCGTACCGCGGAGCAGGTCGTCGCGGAGATCCTCCAGCGCACCCCGGTCCCGCACGCGGCTCCCGGCGGGACCATCGGCGCACCGGCCGGGCACGGCGAGCGGTCGCCTGGCGTCCGGAGCTTCTGATGGCGGCCGGGGGGCGGCCCGCGGGCCGTGACGCCGGCGAGCGCGCGGGACTGCGGGCGGCCCTGTCGGGGCTGACCACGCGCGGCCGTTCGTTCGTGGCCGCGGGCGTCGCCGCCGCGGTGTGCGCGTACGTCCTGGGCCAGGGCGACCTGCTGCGGGTCGGGCTGCTGCTGGCGGTGCTGCCGCTGCTGTGCGCGATGGCGCTGCACCGCACCCGCTACCGGGTGGCGGCGACCCGCCGGCTGACCCCGATGCGGGTGCCGGCGGGTGCCGAGGCGCGGGTGCAGCTGCGGATGGACAACGTGTCGCGGCTGCCCACCGGACTGCTGCTGCTCCAGGACCGGGTGCCGTACGTACTGGGTCCGCGGCCGCGGTTCGTGCTGGACCGGGTCGAGGCGGGCGGCCGCCGCGAGGTGTCCTACCGGGTCCGCTCGGACCTGCGCGGCCGCTACCCGCTGGGGCCGCTCCAGCTGCGGCTCACCGACCCGTTCGGGATGGTGGAGCTGACCCGGGCGTTCAGCGCGTACGACACGCTGACCGTGATCCCCCGGACCGAGCCGCTGCCCGCGGTCCGGATGACCGGCGAGTCCTCCGGCTACGGCGACGGGCGGCAGCGCTCGCTGGCGCTGGCCGGCGACGACGACGTGATCCCGCGGACCTACCGGCACGGCGACGACCTGCGCCGGGTGCACTGGCGCTCGACGGCGCGGTACGGCGAGCTGATGGTGCGCCGCGAGGAGCAGCCGCAGCGGGCCCGGGCCACGGTGCTGCTGGACACCCGGAAGGTGGCCTACCGGGGTGCGGGGCCGGACTCCGCATTCGAGTGGGCCGTCTCCGGGGCCGCCTCGGCGGTGGTCCACCTGCTGGAACGGGGCTTCTCCGTACGGCTGCTGACGGACTCGGGCACCTCGGTGCCGGAGGCGGGCGCGGGCGGGTTCGCCGCCGGCGGCCAGGACTCGGCCGAGGCGGCCGGGATGATGATGGACACCCTCGCCGTGGTCGGGCACTCCGACGGCGCCGGGCTGTCGCGGGCCAACGACGTGCTGGCCGGCGGCGGCTCGGAGGGGCTGCTGATCGCCTTCTTGGGCGACCTCGACGACACGCAGACCGCGCTGGCCGCGAAGATGCGCCGGCACAGCGGTGCCGCCGTCGCCTTCGTGCTGGATCCGGCCGCCTGGTCGGGCGGGTCCGGTGACGGGGCCGCGGCCGGGAAGCGGCTGCGGCGGCTGCAGGAGACCGGGTGGACGGCGCTGGCCGTGCCCCCGGGGGCCGCGCTGGCGCCGCTGTGGCGGCAGGCGGGCGACCCGGCCGGGCGCGGCTTCGCCGCGGACCACGGCACGGGCGGTACGGGAACCACGGGGGGCCGGTCATGAGCAGCAGGGCGAGACTGACGTTGTTCGCGCTGCTGGCCACGCTGCTGACGGCGGGCTCGCTGATCCCTCTGGTGCATCCGGACACCTGGCTGCTGCGGGCCGCGGTGCTGCTCGCCGTGCAGAGCGGGGCCGGTGCGCTGGCCCGGCGGGTGCCGCTGGCCCGCACCCTGACCATCGGCGTGCAGCTGCTGGTCTCCCTGGTGCTGCTGACGCTGTCGTACGCGGGCGAGCGGGCGCTGGCCGGGGTGCTGCCCGGCCCGGGCGTGCTGCAGGAGCTGGGCGCGCTGTACCAGCAGGGCGTCGAGGACGTCGGCCACTACGCCTCGCCGGCGCCGCTGACCGACGGGATCGCGCTGCTGCTGGTCTCCGGGGTGCTGCTGATCGGCCTCATGGTGGACCTGCTCGCGGTGACGTTCCGTACCGCGGCGCCGGCCGGTCTGCCGCTGCTCGCGCTGTACTCGGTGGCGGCCGGGCTCACCTCCGGCGGGGCGGCCTGGGGCTACTTCGTGGCGGCCGCGGCCGGCTACCTGCTGTTGCTGCTGGCCGAGGGCCGGGACCGGGTCTCGCAGTGGGGCCGGGTGTTCGGCGGCAGCCCGAAGGGCCGCTCGAACGCGGGCCTGAGCGCAGGCGGGGCGCTGGCCCCGGTGCGCACCGGCCGGCGGCTGGGCGCGGCGGCCCTCGGCGTCGCCGTGCTGGTGCCGCTGCTGCTGCCGGCGCTGGAGGGCGGGGTGCTGGCCGGCACCGGGAAGGGCGAGGGCGACGGCCTCGGCGGCACGATCTCGGCGGTCAACCCGCTGGTGTCGCTGCAGAGCAACCTGAACCAGCCGGAGAACCGGGAGGTGCTGCGCTACCGCACGGACACCCCTGACGCCGCCGGCCAGTACCTGCGGATCGTGGCCCTCGACGAGTTCGACGGCACCTCGTGGCGCACCTCCGAGCGGCAGGTGGAGGACGTGCCGGAGCGGCTGCCGGCACCCCCGGGGCTGAGCCCGCAGGTGAAGACCCGGGAGGTGCGCACGAGCCTGTCGGCGGCGGGCTGGTACGGGCAGTCGTACCTGCCGCTCCCCTACCCGGCCACGCAGGTGGAGATCGACGGCCGCTGGCGGTTCGAGCCGGCCGGGCGGACCGTCGTGGGCGACCGGAAGCAGGACACCCGGGGCGCCCAGTACACGGTGCGCAGCCTGCTGGTGCAGCCGACGCCCCGGCAGCTGGCGGCGGCCCCGCCGGCGCCCCCGGAGCTGAAGAAGGAGTACACGGCGCTGCCCGAGGGCGTGCCGGCCGTGGTGCGGGACACCGCGCGGGCGGTGACGCGGAAGGCGACGTCCGACTACGGGCGGGCGGTGGCGCTGCAGGACTGGTTCGCCTCGTCGGGGAACTTCCGCTACGACACGAGCGGTTCCTCGGGGACCGGCTCGGAGGCCGTGGTCCGCTTCCTCAAGGACAAGCGGGGCTTCTGCGTCCACTTCGCCTTCTCGATGGCCGTGATGTCGCGTGAGCTGGGCATTCCGGCGCGGGTGGCGGTGGGCTTCACCCCGGGCGAGGCACAGTCCGACGGCACCCGGTCGGTGGGGCTGCGCGATGCGCACGCCTGGCCGGAGCTGTACTTCGAGGGGGTGGGCTGGACCCGGTTCGAGCCGACCCCGACCCGGGGCACCACCCCGGACTACACGCTGCGCGAGACCGCGCCGGGCCGGACCGCCGGTCCGACCGCGCCGGCGCCGCGCACCTCGGACAGCGCGGCGGCTCCGGCACCGTCCTCGTCCGCGGGCTGCACCGCGCAGATGCGGCGGCTGGGCGACTGCGGTCCGACCGCGGGCGCGCAGGCCGGTGCGGTGGACGACGGGACGGCCTGGTGGGAGACGGCCCTGCTGGTCCTGGCCGTGGCCGTGCCTGTGGTGCTGGTGCTGCTGCTGCCGTTCCTGTGGCGGCTGGCGGTGCGCCGGCGCCGGCTGGCCGCCGCCTCCGCCGGGCCCGGGGCCCTTGCGGCGGACGGCGTCGAGGTGGCGGCGGTGTCGCCGGTGCGGACGCTGGCGGTGTGGCAGGAGCTGACGGACGCGGCGTGGGACGCGGGCATCCTGCCCGACGACGCGCTGTCGCCGCGCGGCACCGCGGAGCGGATCGTACGGCTCGGCGGGCTGGACACGGAGGCCGCGGAGGCGGTGCACCGGGTGGCCGGGGCGGTGGAGCGGGTGCTGTACGCCCGGGTGGCCCCGCCGACGGCCGGGCTGCGGCCGGACGTGCTGCTGGTCCGGGCGGCGCTGCTGGCGGGACTGGGCCGGTGGGCCCGGCTGCGGGCCCGGTTCGTGCCGCGGTCCTCGGTGCGGGTGCTGTGGGCCCTGTCGGCCCGCCGGGCGGCGCTGGCCGCCGCGGTGTCCGGGCGGCTGCGGGCGCTGCGGATGCGGCTGCCGGTCCGCGGGCGGGGCTGAGGACGCTGCGGGGCCCGGCGTACGGGCCCCGCAGGACGACGGGAACGCCGGTGCGACGGGGCTCGATCCCCCCGAGCCCCGGCGCACCGGCGTCTGTGTGCCGGACGTGGTCCGGCGATGGCCCCCCTGCACCTCGGTGAGGTGGCGGCCGAGGGCCCGCCCTGCTCCGCCGCCCCGTGCCGGCGGTGCGGGCGAGCGCCCCTTCCGTCTCTCCACTCTCCCGTTTGTGCAGGTGGGAGCCCATCCGCATCCCTACTCAGATCTGCGTCTAGGTACGGATACTCATTTCTACGCGCTGCGAGCGGCCGCGGGGATCCGCCGACCGGGCGTCACCCGGGCGTACGCCGGGCCTCAGCTGCCGCTGACCCGGCCGCGCAGCAGCAGCGAGAGCGCCGAGTGCACGTCGTCGAGGGAGCGCTCGCGCTGGAACGACTGCCAGTCGAGGGCGGCCACGAGCACCATGCCCACGAGGGCGGCGGCGGTGAGCGGGATGTCGATCTCGGTGCTCAGTTCGCCGCGCTCGACGCCCTCGGCCAGCACCTTCTCGACGACGGCCACCGCCTCGCCGCGGACCACCATGAGGGTGGACTGCCAGGCCCGGTTGGTCCGCCAGAGTTCCGCCACGTAGAGCTGGGTGAAGGCGGGGTAGGCGTCGATGAAGACGAGGCCGGCGCGGATCATGGCGTCGAGGGCCTCGACCCGGGTGCCGCCGCGCCGTTCGGTCTCCTCGGCGGCCTCCGTCAGCGAGGCGGTCAGCAGGCCGACGCCGTGCCGCAGCAGCTCCTCGAACAGGACGGTCTTGCTGGCGAAGTTGTAGTAGACCGTGCCCTTGGCGACTCCGGCCCGCTCGGCGATCTCGTCCACCGTGGTGGCGGAGAAGCCCTGCTCGGCGATGAGCGTGACGGCCGCTTCGTAGAGCTTCTGCCGGGTCGCCTGCCGTCTGGTGCTGCTGCTTTCCATGGCGCTGATTCTCACAGGTCTACAGGGTCAGTTCGGGGTGCAGCCGGTCCATGGTCCACACCTGCTTGCCGCGGGCGGCCAGGGCGGTGAGGGCCAGTGCGCCGGCGGTGAAGGCGAGCAGGACCGCGCTGCCGGTGACCACCGGGGTGAGGTCGCCGCCGGTGATGAGCCGGCGCAGGCTCTCCACCACGTACGACATCGGCAGCCAGGGGTGGAGGGCGTTGAAGAACCCGGGGCTGGTCTGCACCGGGTAGGTGCCGCCGGCGGAGGTGAGCTGGAGCATCAGCACCACCAGGACCAGGATCCGGCCGGCCGCGCCGAACTTGGCGTTCAGCCACTGCACGATGGCCGCGAAGCAGCCGGTGACCAGCACCAGGAAGCCGAGGGTGAGGGCGGGTGCGGCCATCTCCAGGCCGAGGCCCCAGTGCAGGACGGACATCAGCGCGGCCACCTGGAGCGTGCCGATCGCGGCGACCGGCAGCCAGCCGGCCAGCGCGATCCGCCAGGCGGAGGCGCCGGCCGCCAGGGCCCGCCGGTTGAGCGGCTGGATCAGCATGTACGCCACCATCGCGCCGACCCACAGGGACAGCGGGATGAAGTACGGGGCGAAGCCGGTGCCGTAGTTGGGGGCCTGGTGGAGGGATTCGGCGGCGAGCCGGACCGGGTCGGCCATGACTTCGGTGCGCCGGTCGCGCTGCTGCTCGTCGTAGTCGGGGATCCGCTCGGCGCCCTCGCGGAGTCCGCCGGCCAGGTCGCCGGAGCCGTCGACCAGCTTGTAGATGCCGCCGTCGAGACGGTGGGCGCCGTCGCCCAGGCGGCCGACGCCGCTGTCGATGCGGGCGGAGCCGCCGGTGGCGGAGGTGAGGCCGGTGTGCAGCCGGGCCATGCCGTCGGCGACGGTACGGGCGCCCGCGTTGAGGGCGTTGACCCTGGTGACGGCCGCGTCGAGTTCGCCGGCCAGGCCGGGGGCCTTGCGGGCGAGCTCGCGGGCCTGGTTCTCCAGGGTCTTCAACTGGCGGTCGAGCCGGGCGAGGTCGCCGCCGGAGCCCTTGACGAGGGTGTTGACGTCGGTGGCGAGTTCGGCGGCCTCGGAGGCCGCGTCCCGGGCCTTCTTCAGCCTGGGGCAGGCGGCGGAGGGCTCGGCGGCACCGGTGCACAGGTCGCCGTACACGTCGTCCAGTTCCGCGGCGGCGGCCTTGGCGGCGCGTTCGGCTCCGGGGGCGGCCTTGGTGAAGGTGCCGAGGTGGTGGCGGACGGCCTTGGCGGTGTCCGCGACGAGTTCGGCGGTGTCGGCGATCTGCCGGGCGTCGTCCCGGAGCACCGGGCGGGCCTTGCGTGCCAGGCCGTTGACCCGGTCGGCGAGGGTCCCGGTGCCGTCGGCGACGCGGTCCGAGCCGGTCTCCAGCCTGCCGGCGGCCGCGTCCAGCTTCCGCAGCCCGACGGTGAGTTCGCCGGTCTTCGCCTTGGCGGTGGTCAGGCCGTCGGCGAGGCTCTTGGAGCCCTCCTTGGCCTTGCCGATGCCGTCGCTGAGGCGGTCGGCGCCGTCGGCGGCCTCCTCCGTCCTGCCGTGCAGGTCGGAGAAGGAGATGAAGATCCGGTCGAGGAAGGACCGGGAGGCGTTGCGGGACGCGGCGGCGCGGACCTCGGAGAAGACGGCCTTGGAGATGGACCCGACGACGTAGTTGTTGGAGTCGTTCGTGCGGACCCTGAGCGCGCCGGTCTCGGGGGTGTCTCCGGAACTGGAGGCGATGCGGGTGCTGAAGTCCGCGGGCATGGTCAGGGAGAGGTAGTAGCGGCCCTGTTCGAGGCCTTCCGCGGCCTCCTCGGCGTCCACCTCACGCCAGTCGAAGGTCCGGCTGTCGCGCAGACCCTTGCCGATCTCGTCCCCCGCCGCGATCCGCCGCCCGCCGACGACGGCCCCCCGGTCGTCGTTGACGAGCGCCACGGGCACCCTGTCCAGGCGGCTGTACGGATCCCAGAACGACCACAGGTAGAGCGCCCCGTACAGCAGCGGCAGCAGCAGCAGCGCCACGAGCGCAGCCCGGGGCATCCGCCCCCGCCCGAACCGCCGGACCTCCAGCCCGGCCAGCCTAGACGCCCGCATCCCCATCCCCCTCCTCCTCGGTCGCTCCCCCGCCCGGGGCAGCCCCGTCGGGCCCGGCCTCTTCGGCCCCACCGGCATCGGCCGGGGCCTCTCCGGCCGATCCTGCGGCCGGGGCACCTGCGGCCGGGGCGATCCCAGCCCCTCCGGCGCTTGGGGAGCGGGGTCCGGGGCGGAGCCCCGAACCGGCCGGACCAGTCCGGACCGTCACCGCGTCGGACGGCGCGTCACTGCACACCGCCAGCACGGTCGTGCCGCAAGCCGCGACGTCCCGCAGCAGCCCCCACACCTCACCGCGCTCGTCAGCGGACAGCTTCAGGTCCGCGTCGTCCACGGCCACCAGCTCCGGCCGCCCCATCAGCGCCAGCGCCACGGACAGCCGCAGCGCCTCCACCCGCCCGAGGGACCGCACCGCCGTCCGCTCCCCCTTCGGCAACGACGCCGGGTCCAGCCCGGCGGCGGCCAGTGCCTCCTCCGCCCGCACGGCCGGCCCGGCCCCCCGCGGCCGCACCAGCGCCCGCAGCGGCCCGCCGTACCGCCCCAGCAGCAGCGCCCGTTCCCGCACCTGCTCGGCGACGGTCAGCGAAGGGTCGAGGTCGTTGACCCCCGGCACCGGCCCGAGCGCCGAAATCCGCCGGACCGCTCCCATACGCTTCGGCAGCGCGTGCCCGCCGACCTCCGCCGACCCGGCCGTCGACTTCATCCGCCCGGTGAGCGCCAGCAGCAGACAGGTGCGGCCGGACCCCGAGGGTCCCGCCACCGCGACCAGCGAGCCGGGTTCCGCGTCCAGGGACACGCCCTGGAACACCCAGCCGCGCGGCCCCTTCAGGCCGAAACCGTCGGCCCGAACGGCCGCCCCGGACAGGCTGTCCACCCCGACCCCTCCCCCAGTTTTTGAACTGACCAGTCAGTTCAAAAACTACGCACCTCCCGAGCACCCCGTCAAAAGTCCCAGGTCAGACCGTCTGTCAGTGGGGCCCGTCAGGATGGATCCGGAAATGTCGAAGACAGGAGGTACGTCATGGCAACACCGGCCGCCGATGTCCACCCCGTCCTCCGCCGGGCCTCGGCCCCGCCCGCGGCTGTCGACCTGCTCGCCAAGGCCCGCCAGGGCCTCGACGAGGCCGCACAGCTGACGGTTCCGAACGAGCGCTACGCCACCGCCCACCTCGCCGCCCTGCGCACCGCGGCCGCCGTGCTCGCCGCCCGCGCCCGGCCCGAACCGGTCCGCCCGCGCCGCCGCCCCCGGATCCGCAGCGCCTGGGAGCTGCTGCCGGAGCTCGCCCCCGAGCTCGCCGAATGGAGCGCCCTCTTCGCCGCCGGAGCCGCCCGCCGGGCCCGGGCCGAGGCCGGCATAGCCGACGCGGCGAGCACCCGGGACGCCGACGACCTGATCCGCGCGGCCGGGATGTTCCTGCGGCTGGTCGAGCGGATGCTCGCCCTGCCGCCGACCCTGCCGCAGCCACGGACGGAGCAGCCCGACGCAGGATGATCCCGCAGGCCGCGGGAGGCAATAGGGTGGATCGCGCACACACGTACCCACCCGCCGCCCGCGGCGGTTCCGCGCCGAGGAGTCATCAGCCGTGTCGGACACTTCCCGCCCCCGCGCCTCCCTCCGCACCGCCGTGGTGTGGGAGGTCCTCAAGGAGGCCTTGGACAACCGGGTCAAGGCGACCGGCCGGGACGTGCTGGACGTGCTGGACACCGGCGGCGGCACCGGCATGTTCGCCGTCCGGCTCGCCCGCCTCGGCCACCGCGTCACCGTGGTCGACCCCAGCCCCAACGCCCTCTTCGGCCTGGAGCGCCGGGTCGCCGAGGCCGGGGTGGCCGAGCTGGTCACCGGCGTCCAGGGCGACGCCCAGGGCCTGCTGGACGTGGTCGAGCGCGACGCGTACGACGTCGTGCTCTGCCACGGGGTGCTTGAGTACGTGGACGACCCGGCCGAGGGCGTCGCCAACGCCGAGGCCGCCCTGCGCCCCGGCGGCACGCTCAGCCTGCTCGCCGCCGGCCTCGGCGGCGCGGTGCTGGCCCGCGCCCTCGCGGGCCACTTCACCGAGGCCCGCACCGCCCTGACCGACCCGGCGGGCCGCTGGGGCAACGGCGACCCGGTGCCCCGGCGGTTCACCGCCGAGCAGCTCGCCGAGCTGGTCGGCGGCGCCGGCCTGGAGGTCGGCGCGGTGCACGGGGTCCGGGTCTTCGCGGACCTCGTCCCCGGCGTGCTCGTGGACACCGAGCCGGGCGCCGTCGAGGCCCTGCTGCGCCTGGAGGAGGCCGCCGCGGAGCTCCCGGCCTTCCACGCGGTGGCCACCCAGCTGCACGTGCTGGGCCGTAAGCAGCCCTGATCTGCGGCGAAGTCGCGCATGGAGTGCGCCACAGACCCTCCGTTCCGGCGGACGGCCCCGTATGATCGGGGGACACGACCGGCATGGCGGAACGGCGGTTGGGGAATAAGCGCCTCAACGACCGCCCGCTCGACGGTACGGTTTGGCGAAGAGGCGCAGAGGAGCGGGTTTCACGGGGGCGCATCCCTGCCTATCCTGGAGGGGACCCCCGGTCGCCACCCCGCGCGACCGACGGATGAGGAGGACTCCCGTGCCGCTCTCGGAGCACGAGCAGCGAATGCTCGAGCAGATGGAGCGAGCGCTGTACGCCGAAGATCCCAAGTTCGCGACAGCGCTTGAGGGAAGCGGGCTGCGTACGTACACCCGGCGACGGGTCTACCAGGCGGTCGCAGGCTTTCTGGTGGGTATCGCGCTCCTCATGACCGGAATGGTCGCGCAGAGCCTGATCTGGATCAGCGTGGTGGGCTTCCTCGTCATGCTGGGCTGCGCCGTTCTCGCGGTCACCGGTTGGCGCAAGGCACCCAAGCCCGGCGAGCAGCCACTCCCCGGCGGTGCCGGCGGAGCGGGCCGCGGCGGGCACAACAGGCAGCGCCGGTCGATGATGAACCGGATCGAGCAGCGGTGGCAGCGCCGCCGCGACGAGCAACAGGGCCACTGAGCCCACAGCGACAGCTGTGACAGGGGTGCCCGTCCCCGGACGGGCGCCCCTTCACGCATCTGCGGCATGATGGCCGGGTGAGTGTGCTCCCCCTGGTCTTCACCAGCGGCTGGGCCAGCGGGATCAACGCCTACGCCGTGGTCCTCCTGCTCGGCATCTTCGGCGCGACCGGACTGACCGACGAGGTCCCCGCCTCCCTCCAGCGCACCGACGTGCTCGCCGCCGCCGGCATCCTCTTCCTCTGCGAGGCGGTCGCCGACAAGATCCCGTACGTGGACTCGGCCTGGGACGCCGTGCACACCGTCATCCGGCCCGTCTCGGGTGCCGTGGTCGGAGCACTGCTCGCCGGGCAGAGCGGCTCCCTCTCCGACCTCGCGGCCGGCGCCGTCGGCGGGTCCACCGCGCTGGCCAGCCATTTCGTCAAGGCCGGCACCCGGATGGCGATCAACACCTCGCCCGAGCCGGTCAGCAACATCGTGATGAGCACCGCCGAGGACCTCGGGGTCGCCGGCATCGTCTCGTTCGCGATGTTCCACCCGGAGGCCGCCGCGATCATCGCCGGCGTACTGCTCCTGGCCGGGCTGGCACTCGTGGTCTACCTGTGGACCCGGATCCGCCGGTTCCTGCGCCGACGGGCCCAGCGCCGCGAGGAGCAGCGGCTGGCCCGGGCCGGGCTGCCACCCGGCTGACCACGGCCGATACAGTCGCGGGCATGGCACGAATTGCGGTGATCGGCGCCGGGATGGGCGCGATGGCGGCGGCCGCCCGGCTGGCCGTGGCAGGACACGAGGTGAGCGTCCACGAGCGGGCGGAGAGCCACGGCGGCGCCGTCGGCGGCCTGGTCCGGGACGGCTTCGCCTTCGACACCGGGCCGGGACTGCTGCACCTGCCCGCCGTCTACCGCGACCTGTTCGTCAAGACCGGCAAGCAGCCGCTCGAAAGCCGCGTCGAGATGGTCCAGGTGGACCCGGCGGTCCGGCACGTCCTGCCGGACGGGACGCAGGTCACCCTGCCGAACGCGTCCCGCGGCGGTGCCGCGGCCGCCCTCGACGAGGCCTTCGGCCCGGGCGCCGGCGAGCGCTGGGCCGCCGTCCTGGGCCGGGCCCGGGACGCCTGGGACGCCACCCGCCGGCCACTCCTGGAAGAGCCGCTGTGGCCCGACTGGCCGGTGCTGGGCCGCGACCCGTACCCGGCGGTGCGCAAGAGCGGGCTGCTGCGCCGGCGGCCGCCCACCCTCGCCGAGACGGCCGCCCGCGAACTCGGCGGGCCGCTGGGCAGCCTGCTGGAGCACCGGGTGCTCGCCTACGGCCTCGACCCGCGGACCGCCCCCGCCTCCGCCGCGGTGCTGCCGTACATGGAGCAGACCTTCGGCAGCTGGTACGTGCGCGGCGGTCTGCGGGCGCTGGCGACCGCCGTGTACGAGCGCTGCCTGGAGCGCCGGGTGGCGTTCACGTTCGGCTCCGCGGTGGCGGGCGTCGCCGAGCGCGACGGCCGTGCGACCGGCCTGGTGCTCGCCGACGGCACCGAGGTGGCCGCCGACGCGGTGGTGTCGGGGATCCACCCGAGGGCCCTCGCCGCACTGCTGCCGGGCCGTGAGCTGTGGCCCGCCGGGGCCCGCGGGCCGGCGGCGGAGGCGGCCGGGCGGAGCCGGACCACGGTGTTCTGCGCCTTGCGCGGGGCCCGCCCCGCCGACGCGGTGCACCGGACGCTGGTGCACGGCACCCCGGGCGGCGGCCCGGCCGTGACGGTGCTGCGGCCCGACGACCCGTCCGGCCGGCCGGACGCGGACCACGAGGCGGTGACGGTGACCGCGGTGACCGGGCCGGGCGACCGGTTCGGCGCGGCGGAGCTGCTGGCGGCCGCGGAAGCCGCCGTGCCCGGCCTGCGGGAGCGGCTGCTGTGGCACGAGGTGCGCACCCCGGCGGACGTCGAACTGACCACGGGCGCTCCCGGCGGCGCGGTGCCCGCCCCGGCCCTGGCGGGCGTCGACGGCCGGCTGCTGCACCCGGGGAACACGACGGCGCTGCCCGGCCTGTACCTGGCCGGCGGTGGCGCGCACCCGGGCGGCGGGCTGCCGCACGCCGGTATGTCCGGGGCGCTGGTGGCCGGTCTGATCGTGGAGGGTGCGGAGTTCCGCGGCTCGCAGTGAGCCGGGAGCCGGGAGCCCGGGTGCCGCCCCACCGGTCCGGTGGGACGGTCCGCGGTCAGTAGCGGTACTGCTCGTACTCGCCGGTGCCCTGGTACGGGTAGCCCTGCTGTTCCTGCCCGGGCGCCGGGGCCTGCTCGGGAACGGTCCCGTCCGCCGGGTACGGCTGGGCGGTCTGCCGCTGCGGTGGCACCCAGACGCCGCCGGGCGGGGTGTCCATCGCGTACTGGTGGCTGGTGTACGGGTCCTGGTAGCTCTGGTACGTGTCCTGGCCCGCGCCCTGGTAGCCGCCGGGGGGCTGCTGGTGGCCGTAGCCCTGTGGGTCCGCCTGCGGGACCTGGTACGGGTCCTGGTAGCCGGTATAGGCGGGCTGCTCGGCGGTGTCGTAGTCGTACCCGGCGGCGTAGCCCTGCCCGTACGGGTCCTGGGACACTGCCTGCGGCTGCTGCGGGTCGTAGTACCCGGCGTCCTGGTAGGACCCGGCGTACTGCTGCTCCCCGTACGGTTCGGCGCCGGCGAACGGGGACGGGAAGGCGGCGGTCGCCTCGGGCTCCGCGGAGGGCCCGGTGGCGGCCGGGGCGAAGACGTCCGGCTCCTCGTCGGCCGCGCCGTACTCGACGGCGGTGACCTGGAGGGCCGGCTCCTCGCGGGCCGGGCGCTCGCCGCCGCGGCGCTTGGCGGCGGCCGCCTTCTTCTTCTTGCGCAGTGCCCAGCCGGCTTCGAAGCCGCGCCGGAAGGAGAGCGTGACCAGGGTCTGGCCGACGGCGAACGCCGCCGCGCCTATGCCGATCACCAGGACCGAGGGCAGCAGCACGCCCGCGACCACTCCGACGAAGCCGACGAACGCCAGCAGGCGCCAGCGCAGCCGCGCCTTGTTCTGGAGCAGAACTTCAGCCAGCAGCCACAGCGCGACGAATCCGAACGCGATGTAGAGGACCGTCCAGCCCATGCATGGCCCCTCTCCGTACGGCCGCCGCCGGAGACGGCCGGGTCAGGGCCGCTCGTGCAGGCCCAGGTTCTCGTAGATCTCGAGGGTCGCCGTGGAGTTGTTCGTGATGAAGTGCAGTCCCGGTACGCCCTCCGCGAGCAGCCGCGAGCAGAACTCCGTGGCGAACTCGATGCCAATGGAGCGTACAGCGGCCGGATCGTCCTTGACGGCGAGGATGCGCTCTTTCACGGCGTCGGGGAAGACCGCGGTGCTCAGCTGGGGCAGCCGGTCGAGGGTCCGGGCGTTCACAACGGCCATGACTTCAGGGATGATCGGCGTCTCGCAGCCCGCCTTGGCGACGCTGTCGCGCAGCCTCAGGTAGCTCTCCGGATCGAAGAACATCTGTGTGATCGCATAATCCGCACCCGCGCGGCACTTGTCCACGAAGTGCCGGATGTCCGTATCCCAGTCGGTGGACCGGGGGTGCATCTCCGGGAAGGCGGCGACGCCGACGCAGAAGTCGC
Organism: Streptomyces bambusae; assembly: GCF_020532645.1. Lineage (GTDB taxonomy): Bacteria > Actinomycetota > Actinomycetes > Streptomycetales > Streptomycetaceae > Streptomyces > Streptomyces bambusae. The sequence goes on along the minus strand of NZ_JAJAUZ010000028.1, from coordinate 83,099 downwards.
CGGACTCCTTGATCAGCCGGACCAGGTCGGCGGCGTAGCGGACGCCCTCCGGGTGCTCGACCCACTCGCCGAGCGGGTCGCCCGGCGGGTCGCCGCGCAGCGCGAGCATGTTGCGGATCCCGGCGTCGGCGTACTGCCCCAGGATGTTGCGCAGCTCGGCGACCGAGTGGTCGACCGCCGTCAGGTGCGCGACCGGGGTCAGCGTGGTGTCGGCCGCGATCTCCTGGGTGGCCTTGACGGTGCCGCCGCGGGTCGAGCCGCCGGCTCCGTACGTGACGGAGACGAAGCTCGGCCGGACGGCCTCGACGCGGCGCAGCGAGTTCCAGAGGGTCCGTTCGCCCTTCTCGGTGCGGGGGGCGTAGAACTCGAAGGAGTACGAGGCCTTTCCGGACGCGAGGATGTCACGGACCGTGCGTGCGCGGTCCGTCCGGGTGGAAGCGGTTCCCAGTGCCATACCGGCAGGTTAGACGTGGTCCATGATCCCCCAAAGACGCGTCCACGGATCGGACACCACTTTGGACAGTTGCCGGAACTGCGGCGATCAGGTCAGCCGATGGTACGAGCGCGGACGCGCTTGGCCAGGTCGGCGGCTGCGGCGCCTGGGTCGGCGGCCTCGGTGAGGGCGCGGACGACCACGATGCGGGTGGCGCCGGCGTCCAGCACCTCGTCCAGGTTGCCCGCGTCGATGCCGCCGATGGCGAACCAGGGGCGGTCCTGGCGCAGTGCGGCCGCGTACCGGACGAGGCCGAGGCCGGGGGCGTACCGGCCGGGCTTGGTGGGGGTGGGCCAGCAGGGGCCGGTGCAGAAGTAGTCGACGCCGGGTTCGGCGGCGGCCGCGGCCACCTCGGACTCGGAGTGGCAGGAGCGGCCGGTCAGGACGTCGGCACCGAGGATGGCGCGGGCGGCCGGGACGGGGATGTCGCCCTGGCCGAGGTGGAGGACGTCGGAGCCGATGGCGTGGGCGACGTCGGCGCGGTCGTTGACGGCGAGGAGCTTGCCGTGCCGGCGGGCGGCCTCAGCGAAGACGGCGAGGTGCTCCAGCTCCTCGCCGGCCTCCATGCCCTTGTCGCGGAGCTGGACGATGTCCACGCCGCCGGCGAGCACGGCGTCGAGGAACTCCGGGAGGTCGCCCTGCCGCTTGCGGGCGTCGGTGCACAGGTAGAGCCGGGCGTCGGCGAGCCGGGCGCGGCGGTCGGCAGCTGTCGGAGACATGGAGAACCCCCCGGGGCGGGGCGGTGTACGGGCCGCTGCGGGCCCGTACACCGCGGGAAGCGGATCAGGTCAGACGGCGAGCGCCTGGGCGCGGCGCTTCACCTCCGTGCCGCGATTCTCGCTGAGGGCCTGCGCGGGGGTGCCGGGCAGGGTGTCGTCGGCGGTGAAGAGCCATTCGAGGATCTCTTCGTCGGTGAAGCCGTCGTCCCGCAGCAGGGTCAGGGTGCCGACAAGGCCCTTGACCACCTTGTCGCCGTCGATGAAGGCGGCCGGCACCTGGAGGGCGCGGTTCTCACCGCGGCGGACGGCGATGAGCTGGCCTTCCTTCACCATCTGGCGGACTCGGGTCACCTCGACGTCCAGCATCTCCGCGATGTCGGGGAGGTAGAGCCAGTCGGGGACGAGAGCATCGATCTTTGCGTCAATCTCGGTCACGGGACAAGCCTGCCATCCCGGGCTGACAGGCGGTAACCGGGCCGGGCGGACGGGGGTCCCGGGCCGGGGTCAGCGGGCGGCCGACTTCAGCGGGACGGCGGGGTCGGCGGCCGCGGCCGGGTCCACGGCGGTGCCGCTCTCGATGAGCTTGCGGCCCTGGGCGAGGTCGCGGGGGCGGCCGACGGCGAGCACCGCGACGAGCACGCCGTCGCGCAGCCAGCACACCGACCAGGTGTCCGCTGCCGGGTCGCCGCGCCACAGCAGGGTGTCCTCGTCGGTGTGGTGGCCGGCGTACTGGACGAAGCGGCCGAACTGCTCGGACCAGAAGTACGGCACCGGGTCGTAGACGGCCTCGGGGCTTCTGTCGGCGGTCTCCGCGAGGATGTTCGCGGCGACGGTGCGGGGGCCCTGGAGGGCGTTGTCCCAGTGGTGGACGAGGAGCCGTTCGCCGTAGCGGGCGGACGGGAACGAGGCGCAGTCGCCGACCGCGTAGACGGAGGGCAGCGAGGTGTGCAGGCGGGCGTCGGCGGTGACGGAGCCGTCGGCGCCGCGCTCGATGCCGGAGCCGGCGAGCCAGCCGGTGGCGGGCCGGGCGCCGATGCCGACGACGACGGCGTCGGCGGGCAGCTCGGTGCCGTCGTCGAGGCGGACCCGGCCCGGCTCCAGGGCGGCGACCCGGGTGCCGGTGAGGAGGCGGGCGCCGGCGGCCTCGTACCAGCCGGCCATGGGGGTGGTGACGGCGGCGGGCAGGGCGGCGGCGAGCGGGCGGGGGGCGGCTTCGACGACGGTGACGGGGCAGCCGGCGTCGCGGGCGGCGGTGGTGAACTCGGCGCCGATCCAGCCGGCGCCGACGACGACCACGGCGTGCCGGCCGGCGAGTACGGGCCGCAGCCGGGCGGCGTCGTCGACGGTGCGCAGCAGGTGCACGCCGGGGACCGGGCCGCCGGGCAGGGTGACGGGCTCGGCGCCGGTGGCGAGGACGAGGACGTCGTACGGGACCGGGCCGTCGGCGGTGTCGACCTCCCGGTCGGCGGGGCGCAGGGCGGTGACCTCGACGCCGAGCCGCAGGGTGACGCCGAGGTCCTCGAAGTCGACGTCGAAGGCGGAGTCCTCGGCCTTGCCGAGCAGGACGGCCTTGGACAGCGGGGGGCGGTCGTAGGGCTGGTGGGGTTCGGCGCCGAGCAGGGTCACCGGGCCGGTGAAGCCCTGTTCGCGCAGGGCGACGGCGGTCTGCACGCCGGCCATGCCGGCCCCGGCGATGACGACGTGGCGCTGTGTCTGACTCCGCTGATCGTTCACGCGCCCACCCTAACCATCTGACGGTCCGTGAGGGAGGGACGGGCTGCCCTCGGGGCTGTTCCCCGGACCCCGGTCCTCGATCGCCGGCCGGGCTGGATTCTGCCCGCCGCGTCTCACAGTCCGGCCCCGCCGGCGTGTGAGGCGCGGGGGTTGGGGGGGCGGGGCCCCGAGGGGTGCCTTACCGGGTTCGGCGGCGGGGGCTAGGCTGGCCACCGTACCTATCGCGGGAGCCCGGGCGGACCGGGCTGAGAGGGAGGCTGGACGGCCTCCGACCGTACGAACCTGATCCGGGTCATGCCGGCGAAGGGAGGGGCTGGACGCCCATGCTTGCATCCACACGGCGGTCCCCGGGGGAACGGGGATCCGACGTCCTCGTCATCGGGGGCGGCATCATCGGCCTGGTCACGGCCTGGCGGGCGGCCCGGCGCGGGCTGCGGACCGCGCTGGCCGATCCGGCGCCGGGCGGCGGGGCCGCCCAGGTCGCGGCGGGCATGCTCGCCGCGGTGACCGAGCTGCACTACGGCGAGGAGACCCTGCTGGGGCTCAACCTGGCCTCGGCGGCCCGCTATCCGGAGTTCGCTGCCGAACTCGCGGAGGCCAGCGGCGGGCTGGACATCGGGTTCCGCACCTGCGGCACGCTGGCGGTGGCGCTCGACGCCGACGACCGCGCCCATCTGCGGGAGCTGCACGCGCTGCAGCGCCGCTGCGGGCTGGAGTCGGAGTGGCTGACCGGCCGCGAGTGCCGGCGGCTGGAGCCGATGCTGGCACCGGGGGTGCGCGGCGGTCTGCGGGTGGACGGCGACCACCAGGTGGATCCGCGGCGGCTGGCGGCGGCGCTGCTGGCGGCGTGCGAGCGGGCCGGGGTGGTGTTCCACCGGGTGCGGGCGGAGCGGCTGACGGTCGTCCGGGACCGGGCGGCGGGCGCGGAGCTGGCGGACGGCACCGCGCTGGCGGCCGGTCAGGTGGTGCTGGCGGCGGGTTCGCTCAGCGGCCGGCTGGCGGGGGTGCCGCCGGAGGTGCTGCCGCCGGTGCGGCCGGTCAAGGGGCAGGTGCTGCGGCTGACGGTGCCGCCGGCGTACGCGCCGTTCCTGCAGCGGACGGTGCGGGCGGTGGTGCGCGGCAGCCACGTCTACCTGGTGCCGCGGGAGAACGGCGAGCTGGTGGTCGGCGCCACCAGTGAGGAGCAGGGCTGGGACACCACGGTCACCGCCGGCGGGGTGTACGAACTCCTGCGGGACGCGCACGAGTTGGTGCCGGGCATCACCGAGCTGCCGCTCACCGAGACCCGGGCCGGGCTGCGGCCGGCCTCGCCCGACAACGCCCCGCTGCTGGGTCCGACCGCGCTGCCGGGGCTGCACCTGGCCACCGGGCACTACCGCAACGGGGTGCTGCTGACCCCACTGACCGGCGAGGTGCTGGCCGAGGTGCTGGTCTCGGGCGAACTGCCCGAGGTGGCCCGGCCGTTCACGCCGTTCCGTTTCTCCGCCGCCCGTGAGGAGTCCCTCGTATGACCATCTCCGTCAACGGCGAGCCCCGCGAGGTCGCCGCCGGCACCACGCTCGACGTGGTCGTCGCCGCCCTGACCTCGGCCCCGAGCGGGGTCGCGGCCGCGCTCAACGAGACCGTCGTCCCGCGTGGGCAGTGGCCCGCGACCGCCCTCGGCGAGGGCGACCGGGTCGAGGTCCTGACCGCCGTGCAGGGGGGCTGAACCGTGGCCGACGACCTGTTCACTCTGGGGGGCCGGACCTTCTCGTCCCGGCTGATCATGGGCACGGGCGGGGCGCCCAGCCTCGACGTGCTGGAACGCTCCCTGGTCGCCTCCGGCACGGAGCTGACGACGGTGGCGATGCGGCGGCTGGACCCGACCGTCCAGGGCTCGGTGCTGTCGGTGCTCGACCGGCTCGGCATCCAGGTGCTGCCGAACACGGCGGGCTGCTACACGGCGGGCGAGGCGGTGCTGACGGCGCGGCTGGCGCGGGAGGCGCTGGGCACGGACTGGATCAAGCTGGAGGTGGTGGCGGACGAGCGGACGCTGCTGCCGGACGGGGTGGAGCTGCTGGACGCGGCGGAGACGCTCGTCGACGACGGGTTCACGGTGCTGCCGTACACGAACGACGATCCGGTGCTGGCGCGGAAGCTGGAGGACGTCGGATGTGCGGCGGTCATGCCGCTGGGGTCGCCGATCGGGTCGGGGCTGGGGATCCGGAACCCGCACAACTTCGAGTTGATCGTGGAGCGGGCGGGGGTGCCGGTGATCCTCGATGCGGGGGCGGGTACGGCGTCGGATGTGGCGCTCGCGATGGAGCTGGGGTGTGCGGCGGTGATGCTGGCGTCCGCGGTGACCCGTGCGCAGGTCCCCGTCCTCATGGCCACGTCCATGCGGCACGCCGTCGAGGCGGGCCGGCTTGCGCACCGGGCGGGCCGGATTCCCCGGCGGCACTTCGCCGAGGCCTCCTCCCCGGCCGCCGGTCTGGCCGTCCTCGACCCGGAGCGCCCGGCCTTCTGACCCGGCCGATCGCCGACCCGGCCCTCCCCGGGGCTCCGCCCCGCACCCCGCGCCTCAAACGCCGGCGAGGCTGGACTTCGCCCCGCCGGGTCGGCCCGCCGAGCGGCACCCACCCTTCGGGGTTCCGCCCCGCACCCCGCGCCTCAAACGCCGGCGAGGCTGGATTTTCGCTCCGCGGGGTCGGCCTGTCGAGCGGCACCCACGCTTCGGGGCTCCGCCCCGGACCCCGCGCCTCAAACGCCGGCGGGGCTTGATTTCGCCCCGCAGCATCCAGCCCTTCGACAGACCCGGCCCAAGGGAAACCTCCGGTCCCAGGGCAGCCTCCGGTCCAAGGGCAGCTCCGACCCGCGGGCAACCTCCGGCCCGCGGGCAACCTCCGGGCAGGGGACGAACTCCGGGCCGAGGGCACACTCCGGGCCGGGGGCACGCTCCGGGCCGGGGGCACACTCCAGCCCGTCCAGGGGGCACCTCCCAGCCCCCTGGGGCTGGGGGAGTTTGAGGACCGGGGTCCGGGGCGGAGCCCCGAAATCAAGCCCCGCCGGCGATTGAGGCGCGGGGTGCGGGGCGGAGCCCCGAGGCTTTGAGCCCCGCCGGCGATTGAGGCGCAGGGTGCGGGGGCGGAGTTCCGGGCCCTTGCGCTTCGCCGGCGATTGGGGCGCGGGGTGCGGGGGCAGAGCCCCCGATCCAGCCCCGCCGGCGATTGGGGCGCGGGGTCTCGGGAGGACGTGGGCAGGGTCACAGGTGCGCTGCAAGGGGGGCGGGGGCGGCCGGGTCCGAGTGGACGGCTCGTAGAATTCGACGGTGGACACGACCCTGGAAGACCCGCTCGTCGGGCGCGTGCTCGACGGCCGCTACCGCATCGACGCACGCATCGCAGTCGGCGGCATGGCCACGGTCTACCGGGCCGTGGACACTCGCCTCGACCGCATCCTCGCCCTGAAGGTGATGCACCCGGCCCTCGCCGCCGACACCGCCTTCGTCGACCGTTTCATCCGCGAGGCCAAGTCCGTCGCCCGCCTCGCCCACCCCAACGTGGTGGCCGTCTTCGACCAGGGCATGGACGGCGGCTACGTCTACCTGGCCATGGAGTACGTCTCCGGCTGCACCCTGCGGGACCTGCTGCGCGAGCGCGGCGCCCTGCAGCCGCGGGCGGCCCTGGACGTCCTGGAGCCGGTGCTCGCCGCCCTCGGCGCCGCGCACCGCGCCGGTTTCGTGCACCGGGACATGAAGCCCGAGAACGTGCTGATCGGCGACGACGGCCGGGTCAAGGTGGCCGATTTCGGTCTCGTACGGTCGGTGGACTCGGTGACGAACACCACCGGCGCCGTCCTCGGCACCGTCTCCTACCTGGCCCCCGAGCAGATCGAGAACGGCGTCACCGACACCCGCGTCGACGTGTACGCGTGCGGCGTCGTGCTGTACGAGATGCTGACCGGAGGCAAGCCGCACTCGGGCGAGACCCCGGCGCAGGTCCTCTACCGGCACCTCAACGAGGACGTCCCGGCCCCGTCGGCCGCCGTCCCCGGCCTGCCCGCCGCCCTCGACGAGCTGGTCGCGGCCGGCACCGCCCGCCGCCCCGAACAGCGCCCGGCCGACGCGGTCGCCCTGCTGGGCCTGGCCCGGCAGGCCCGCGCGGCGCTGACGGACGAGCAGCTGGACGCGGTGCCCCCGCAGGCCCGGTCCGACGTACGGTCCACCGCCGAGGACCGCACCGGCGTGGTGCCCCGGCCGCTGGCGCACGCGCACACCGGCGGCGAGGTGCACCACACCGCCCGGCTGGACACGCCCCCGCCCCCGTCGCCGGCCCGCCCGGAGCGGCGCCGCTTCGTTCCGCCCTCCCGCGGCCCGCTGCTGGTGGTCGCCGCCGTACTGCTGCTCTTCGGGATCGGCGCCGGCGTCTGGTACATCGGCGCCGGCCAGTTCACCCGGGTGCCGAACCTGCTCGGCACGACCGAGGCGCAGGCCCGGGACCGGCTGTCCTCGGCCGGGCTCGATGTGAAGGGCGTGGACCGGGAGTTCAGCGAGACGTTCGAGCGCGGCACCGTGATGGCGACCGACCCGGCCGGCGGCAAGCAGATCCGCGGCAACGGCTCGGTGCGGCTGGTCCTGTCCCGCGGCCCGAAGACCGTGACCGTGCCCGACGTGAAGAACGAGCCGCTGGCGAAGGCGAAGGCGAAGCTGACGGCGGTGGGACTGGCCCCGGGCCGGGTGACGAAGACGTTCAGCGAGACGGTCCCGGCCGGGTCCGTGATCGGCACCGACCCGGCGCCGGGGCAGACCCGGTCGCCGGACACCGCGGTGTCGATCGTGGTCAGCTCGGGCCGCCCGGTGCCGGTGCCGTCCGTCGTGGGCACCCCTGCCGACCGGGCGAAGGCGGCGCTGGAGGGCCTCGGCCTCACGGTGGTCCTCGCCCCGGAGCAGATCAACTCCCCGCAGCCGGCCGGCGCCGTGGCGAACCAGTCGCTGGCCGCCGGCGCCCAGGCGGCGACCGGCGACACCGTCACGCTGACGGTGTCCAAGGGCCCGCGGATGGTCCGGGTCCCGGACGTCACCGGCCAGAACGCGGACGACGCGAAGCGCACGCTGAAGGCGGCGGGCTTCGACGTCAAGGTGGACCGCCCGTTCCTGTCGTTCAGCGACGACGTCGCGAGCCAGTCGGTCAAGGGCGGCGAGACCGCCCCCGAGGGCAGCACGATCACCATCCGACTCAAGGGGCTGTAGCAGCACGTGAGCACGAGCAACGCCGCCGCACTGCGCAATCCGGTGGGCGGTCACGTCCCCGTGGCAGGCGGGCTGGCCGCCGTCGGCCTGCCGTACGCGCGGGAGATGGGCGCGGAGACCGTGCAGGTCTTCGTCGCCAACCCGCGCGGCTGGGCCACCCCGGCCGGCAACCCGGCCCAGGACGAGCTGTTCCGCGACCAGTGCGCCGAGCAGGGCATCCCGGCGTACGTGCACGCCCCTTACCTGATCAACTTCGGGTCGCACACCGAGGCGACGGTGGAGAAGTCGGTGGAGTCCCTGCGGCACTCGCTGCGCCGGGCCCGGGCCATCGGCGCGCTCGGGGTGGTGGTGCACACCGGGTCGGCGACCGGCGGCCGGCCGCGTTCCGAGGCGCTGGCCCAGGTGCGCCGGCACATGCGGCCGCTGCTGGACGAACTGACGCACGACGACGACCCGTTCCTGCTGCTGGAGTCCACGGCCGGGCAGGGTTCGTCGATGTGCGCGCGGACCTGGGACTTCGGCCCGTACTTCGAGGCGCTGGACGCACACCCGAAGCTCGGCGTGTGCCTGGACACCTGCCACATCTTCGCGGCCGGCCACGACCTGGCCGCGCCCGGCGGCATGAAGCAGACCCTGGACCTGCTGGCGGACGAGGTGGGTCCGGGTCGGCTGAAGCTGATCCACGCCAACGACTCGAAGGAGGGTGTCGGCGCCCACAAGGACCGGCACGCGAACATCGGCGCCGGTCACATCGGCGAGGGCGCGTTCCGGGAGCTGTTCACCCACCCGGAGACGGCGGGGGTGCCGCTGGTCATCGAGACGCCCGGCGGCAAGGAGGGGCACGCGGCGGACGTGGCCCGGCTGAAGGAGCTGCGCGAGATCCCGTAGAAGACCGTTGAGGAATACCCCAGGGGGGTATACGGTTCTGCATATCGGCAGGACCGTAGCCCGGCTTTGGGGGTTCCCATGGAACACGCACAGCACCACGAGCACGACCAGCACCACGAACACCACCGGCACGACCACGCAGGTCCCGGCACCGGCAAGGTCAGCTGGGGCACGGCCGCCAAGGCCACGCTGCACTGCCTCACCGGCTGCGCCATCGGCGAGGTGCTCGGCATGGTGATCGGCACCGCCCTGGGCTGGGGCAACGTCCAGACCATGGTCCTGGCGATCGTCCTGGCCTTCTTCTTCGGCTACGCGCTGACCCTGCGCGGGATCCTGGCCGCCGGGGTGGACTTCCGTACGGCGTTCCGGGTCGCGCTCGCCGCCGACACCCTCTCCATCGCGGTGATGGAGCTGATCGACAACGGCGTGATCGCGCTCTGGCCGGGGGCGATGGACGCCCACCTGTCGGCACCGCTGTTCTGGATCGTGCTGGCCATCGCCCTGGCGGCGGCCTTCGTGATCACGACTCCGGTCAACAAGTGGATGATCGGTCGCGGCAAGGGCCACGCCGTCGTCCACGCCTACCACCACTGAGGCGCAGGAGCGCCGCGGCGGCAGACCCTAGGGCCTGTCGTCAAACTCCCGTCTGCCCCGCGACGCCTGGCACGCACTCTCGCCGCACCGGGCGAAAGCCCGAGTACGTCCAGTACGAGGGCTCCCGCCCGGCACGCCGAGAGCACGCACCAGACGCCGCGGGGCCGCCCTCCGGGCGACGACGGGAGTTTGACGACAGGCCCTAGAGCTCCGGGCCGTCCCCCGGCTCCTCCTGGTACGAGAAGCGCTGCTCCCGCCAGGGGTCACCGATGTTGTGGTAGCCCCGCTCCTCCCAGAACCCGCGGCGGTCGGCCGTCATGTACTCCACGCCGCGCACCCACTTGGGGCCCTTCCAGGCGTAGAGGTGCGGCACGACGAGCCGCAGCGGGAAGCCGTGTTCGGCGGTCAGCGGCTCGCCCCCCTGGTGGGTGGCGAAGACCGTGCGCTCGGAGCTGAAGTCCGACAGCCGCATGTTGGAGCTGAAGCCGTACTCCGCCCACACCATGACATGGGTGACGGAGGGCGCCGGCGGCGCGAGTTCGAGGACGGTACGGGCGAGCACCCCGCCCCATTCGGCCCCGAGCATGCTGAACTTCGTGACGCAGTGGAGGTCCGCGGTGACCGAGGCGAACGGCAGGGCCGCGAACTCCTCGTGGTTCCAGCAGTGCTTGTCGCCGTCCGCGGTGGCGCCGAAGACCCGGAACTCCCAGCGGTCCGGCTTGAACCGGGGAACGGGTCCGTAGTGGGTGACCGGCCAGCCGCGCTGCAGCCGCTGCCCCGGAGGAAGCTCCGACTGTTCTGCTCCCGGAGATTCCCGGCTTTCCGGCTGACCCATGCCTCCATGGTGACAGACTGCCCGGGGTGGTCATGACCAGGTTGACCCCGATTCGGGCAACTCATAGTAAGCATGCACTTACTGGACGGGCTCCGCCGGCCGGTGCGAGGATGCGCGCATCCGGCCCAGTCACTTCCTGGAAGGAGCCGCTGCGATGCAGGGCGATCCCGAGGTCCTCGAGTTTCTGAACGAACAGCTCACCGGCGAGCTCACGGCGATCAACCAGTACTGGCTGCACTACCGCATCCAGGACAACAAGGGCTGGACGAAGCTCGCCAAGTACACGCGTGAAGAATCCATCGACGAGATGAAGCACGCGGACAAGCTCACCGAGCGCATCCTCATGCTGGACGGCCTGCCGAACTACCAGCGCCTGTTCCACGTCCGCGTGGGCCAGACCATCAAGGAGATGTTCGAGGCGGACCGCCAGGTCGAGGTCGAGGCGATCGACCGGCTCAAGCGGGGCATCGAGGTCATGCGCGGCAAGGGCGACTTCACCTCGGCCAACCTCTTCGAGGAGATCCTGGCCGACGAGGAGCACCACATCGACTACCTGGACACCCAGCTGGAGCTCCTGGAGAGCCTCGGCGAGCCGCTCTACCTGGCGCAGCTGGTCGAACAGCCCAGCTGAGGCCCGGCCCGCAGGCCCGAGCGGGACTACGCGGCCTCGGCCAGCGCCGGCTCGGGAGCGACCGGGGCGTCGGCAGCGAGGACCTCGCCGACCGCGCCGCGGTCGAGCAGCTGCCGGCGGGGGCAGGCGCCGCGGCCCAGGATGCCCTGGATGGCGCGGACGCAGGAGCCGCAGTCGGTGCCGGCCTTGGTCGCCGAGGCGATCTGGCGCGGAGTGCAGGCACCCGCCTCCGCGTGCTCCTTGACCTGCTTGTCGGTGATCCCGAAGCAAGAGCAGACGTACACGCGGTTCACCTCCCGGCAGGTGCGGAAACGATGGCTCGCCCCCCTTTTCGGTGAGGCTAACCTAACCTTACCCGCCAGGTCCTGGCCGTAAAAGTGCTCCGAACGACGGTGGGGCGCGGATCACATCGATCCGCGCCCCACTGTCATAGGAAGCTACCTACTGATCACGAACTCACTGGTCGCGGTACATCTCGGCGACCAGGAACGCCAGGTCCAGGGACTGGCTGCGGTTGAGCCGCGGGTCGCAGGCCGTCTCGTAGCGCTGGTGCAGGTCGTCGACGAAGATCTCGTCGCCGCCGCCCACGCACTCGGTGACGTCGTCACCGGTGAGCTCGACGTGGATGCCGCCCGGGTGGGTGCCCAGCGCCTTGTGGACCTCGAAGAAGCCCTTGACCTCGTCGAGCACGTCGTCGAAGCGGCGGGTCTTGTGGCCGGAGGCCGCCTCGAACGTGTTGCCGTGCATCGGGTCGGTCACCCAGGCGACGATCGCACCGGAGGCGGTGACCTTCTCGACCAGCTCCGGGAGCTTGTCCCGGACCTTGTCGGCGCCCATCCGGACGATGAAGGTGAGCCGGCCCGGCTCGCGCTCCGGGTCGAGGCGGTCGATGTAGGTGAGGGCCTCGTCCACGCTGGTCGTGGGGCCGAGCTTGATGCCGATCGGGTTGGAGATCTGCGAGCAGAACTCGATGTGCGCGTGGTCGAGCTGGCGGGTGCGCTCACCGATCCAGACCATGTGGCCGGAGGTGTCGTACAGCTTGCCGGTGCGCGAGTCGGTGCGGGTGAGCGCCGACTCGTAGTCGAGCAGCAGGGCCTCGTGCGAGGAGTAGAACTCGACGGCCTTGAACTCGGCCGGGTCGGTGCCACAGGCCTTCATGAAGTTCAGCGCGTTGTCGATCTCCCGCGCGAGCTGCTCGTAGCGCTGCCCGGAGGGGGAGGACTTCACGAAGTCCTGGTTCCAGGCGTGCACCTGGCGCAGGTCGGCGTAACCACCGGTGGTGAAGGCGCGCACCAGGTTCAGCGTCGAGGCGGACGCGTGGTACATCCGCTTCAGGCGCTCGGGGTCCGGGACGCGGGACTTCTCGTCGAAGGCGAAGCCGTTGACGGAGTCGCCGCGGTAGGTGGGCAGGGTGACGCCGTCACGGGTCTCGGTGCCCTTGGAGCGGGGCTTCGAGTACTGGCCGGCGATACGGCCGACCTTGACGACGGGCACGGAGGCCGCGTACGTCAGCACGGCCGACATCTGGAGGAGGGTCTTCAGCTTCGCACGGATGTGCTCGGCGGAGACGGCGTCGAAGGCCTCGGCACAGTCGCCGCCCTGGAGCAGGAACGCCTCGCCCCGGGCGACGGCTCCCATCCGGGCGCGCAGCTGGTCACACTCGCCGGCAAAGACGAGCGGAGGATACGACTCGAGGTCCGCGACGACTTCGCGCAGAGCCTCGGCATCGGGGTACTCGGGCTGCTGCGCCGCGGGAAGGCTCCGCCAGGTCGCCTTGGCGGCGAGGGCTTGGGTTTCTGCATTCACGGTCACGCAGACAACAGTACGTGTTCGGGGCGGCCCGATTCGCTCGTGCCCGCTTTGTGAGACGGTGTGACCAAGTTGGGCGTTACCGCGCGGTAGCGGCGGCGGAGTCCGCTACGCTCGCAGCCATGTACCCGCACTCGCACCTGAACCGGTGGTGGCCCGCTCATCCGGCGGCCCACTGACTGCGCGTACCCGAAACCGACGCGAAGGCCGCCCGAGGGGCGGCCTTTCTGCATGTCAGGGGCCGGTCCTCCAAGGCACCGAGGAAGCCAGGAAAGGACCTGCCCCATGAACGTCCGCCGTCTGCTGGACCGGCTCACCGACACCGCCGGCTGCCCCCCGTTCGCCCTGCTGCGCCGCCGTACCCCGGGCCGTGACCACGACGTCGTCGAGCTGCTGACCGGCCCGATGCACGAGGCGGCCCGGCTCGCGGACATCCCGATCGGGGACCGCGGCACGCTGGCCCTGGTCCCGTTCCGGCAGCTGCGCGAGCGCGGTTTCGACGTCCGCGACGACGGCACTCCGCTGAGCGTCCTCGTCGCCGAGGAGACGTACGAGCTGCCGCTCGGCGAGGTGCTCGCGGCGCTGCCCGACCACCGGGTGCGCGTCGAGAACGGCGGCTTCGACGTCTCCGACGAGGACTACGCGCAGATCGTCGAGCGGGTCATCAAGGACGAGATCGGACGCGGCGAGGGAGCGAACTTCGTCATCCGCCGCACCTACGCCGGGGCGATCCCGGGCTTCGGGCCAGCCGACGCACTGGCCCTGTTCCGGCGGCTGCTCACCGACGAGCAGGGCGCGTACTGGACGTACGTCGTGTACACCGGCGAGCGGACGCTGGTGGGGGCCAGCCCCGAGGTGCACGTGCGGATGAGCGGCAGCACCGTCGTGATGAACCCGATCAGCGGCACCTACCGGCACCCCGCCGGCGGGCCGACCGTGGACTCGTTCCTCTCCTTCCTCGGCGACCGCAAGGAGACCGAGGAGCTGTCGATGGTGGTCGACGAGGAACTGAAGATGATGTGCACGGTCGGGGACCGCGGCGGCGTGGTGATCGGACCGCGGCTGCGGCAGATGGCGCACCTGACGCACACCGAGTACGAGCTGCGCGGGCAGACCACGCTGGACGTGCGGGACGTGCTGCGGGAGACCATGTTCGCGGCGACCGTGACCGGCTCGCCGGTGCAGAACGCCTGCCGGGTCATCGAGCGGCACGAGCCGGTCGGTCCGGACGGGGTGGGGCGCGGCTACTACGCGGGGGCGCTGGCGCTGCTCGGCCACGACGCGGGCGGGGCGCAGACCCTGGACTCGCCGATCCTGATCCGGACCGCGGACATCTCGGCGGACGGGCGGGTGCGGGTGCCGGTGGGCGCGACGCTGGTACGGCACTCGGATCCGGTGGGCGAGGTGGCGGAGACGCACGCGAAGGCGGCGGCGGTGCTGGCGGCACTGGGCGAGCGGCCGGCGGCGCCGCAGGCCCCGCTGGACCAGCCGCGGCTGGCGGAGGACCCGCGGGTGCAGGCCAAGCTGGCGGGGCGCCGGCAGGACCTGGCGCCGTTCTGGCTGAAGATGCAGGACCTGTCGGCGGTTGCGGCCGAGCCGTCGGGGCACGCCCTCGTGATCGACGCGGAGGACACCTTCACGGCGATGCTGGCGCACGTGCTGCGGGCGGCCGGACTGGAGGTGACGGTCCGGCGGTACGACGAGCCGGGGCTGCGGGAGGCGGCGCTGTCGCACCCGGGTCCGGTGGTGCTGGGTCCGGGGCCGGGCAATCCGGAGGACCTGTCGGACCCGCGGATGCAGCTGCTGCGGCCGCTGGCGGCGGAGCTGCTCGCCTCCCACCGGCACGGCCTGCTGGGCGTGTGCCTGGGCCACGAGCTGATCGCCGCGGAGCTGGGGCTGCCGCTGGTGCGGAAGGCGGAGCCGGCACAGGGGGCGCAGACCCGGGTGGAGCTGTTCGGCCGCTCCGAGGTGGTCGGCTTCTACAACACGTTCACGGCGCACTGCGACGCGGAGGCGGCGGCGGAACTGGCCCGGCACGGGGTGGAGGTGGCGCGGGACGAGGCCACCGGCGAGGTGCACGCGCTGCGTTCGGAGCACGGGTTCGCGGGCGTCCAGTTCCATCCCGAGTCGGTGCTCACGCTCCGCGGGGCCGAGCTGGTGCGGGAGTTGCTGGCCGCGGTGCGCGCCCCGCTGGCGCCGCGCGGCTGAGGCCCGGTGTGCCGCTCCCGGTCCGCGCGGCGGGCCGGGGGCGGCCGGGTTCCGCGGTCGTGGTCAGGCCGGGAACGCCGGCGGGCCCGGGCGGCGCAGCCGGCGGCGGACGGCCGTCGCCGTGTAGGCGAGCAGTCCGGTGAGCAGGGCGGCCGGGTTCTCGGCGGCCGCGCCGAGGGCGCAGGCCGCGGAGGCGGCCCAGTCGAAGGCCTCGGCGGCGCGGTCGGCGCGGTTCCGGCCGGGCCGGGTGCGGGCCGCCCGGACCAGGTGGTCGAGCGCGCCGAGCCCGAGGACGGCGCCCCAGGCCGCGCACACCCACTGGATCCCGTCAGGTATCTGCACGGTACGAACCTAGGGACGGCCGGAGCCCTCCGGCCGGCGGCCGGCTGAACGGAAGCGGAACGTCAGCCGGCGGGCGAGAGCGTGTTGTCGGAGCGCCGGCCGGCGAGGTAGTCGGCCACGTTGGCCGCGGTGGTGGCGATGATCTGGTCCACGGCGTCGTGCGTGTAGTACGCCTGGTGCGAGGTGACGAGGACGTTCGGGAAGGTCATGAGGCGGGCGAGGGTGTCGTCCGCCACCGCTTCGAGCGACTTGTCGAGGAAGAAGACCCCCGCTTCCGCCTCGTAGACGTCGAGGCCGACGCCGGTGAACCGGCCCGCGCGCAGTTCGGTGACGAGGGCCTCGGAGTCGACGAGCCCGCCGCGGCTGGAGTTCACGAGGATCGCGTCGTCCTTCATGGTCCGCAGGGCGGCCGCGTCGATCAGGTGGCGGGTCCCGGGCAGCAGCGGCACGTGCAGGCTGACCAGGTCGGACTCGGCGAGCAGCTGCTCCTTGTCGACGTACGTCATGCCGAGTCCGAGGCAGGCGGAGTTCGGGACGGCGTCCCAGCCCAGCAGGGTCATGCCGTGGCCGTGGGCGATCCGGGTGAACGCCTCGCCGATCCTGCCGGTGCCGAGGACGCCCACGGTGCGGCCGTGCATGTCGCGGCCGAGGAGTCCGCCCAGACGGAAGTCGAAGTCGCGGGTGCGGTTGGCGGCGCGGACGATGTGCCGGTTGACCGCCATGGCGAGGGTCCAGGCGAACTCGGCGACCGAGTAGGGGGAGTACGACGAGACCCGGCTGACGGTCATGCCGAGCTGCCGGGCCGCGTCCAGGTCGATGTTGTTGAAGCCGGTGGAGCGCTGGGCGATCATCCGGGTGCCGCCCGCCGCGAGGGTGCGCAGCACCCGGCCGCCGAGGTCGGCGTTGACGCTGGAGCTGACGACCTCGTACCCGGCGGCGACGGGGGCGGTGTCCTCGTCGAGGATCATGTCGACGCAGCGGACCTCGTGCCGGCCCTCGAAGGCCCGCTCCAGGAGGGGTTTCTCGTCGGCCGTGACGCCGAATGCCAGGATCTCCACGCTTCGCTCCCGCCGTGCGCCGGCCCGGGGGCCGGACCATGGACCGTACGCCGCCTTTACTGCGGTCTGTCACGATACGGCCCATGGTCTTGGTGTGCCGGGCGGCTCAGCCGAAGAACACGCCGACCTCGGTGTAGAGCGCCGGGTCGACCGTCTTCAGCTTCGCCGTGGCCTCGGCGATCGGCACCCGTACGACGTCCGTGCCGCGCAGGGCGACCATCTTCCCGTAGTCCCGGTCGCGGACCGCGTCGATGGCGTGCAGGCCGAAGCGGGTGGCGAGCCAGCGGTCGTACGCGCTGGGGGTGCCGCCGCGCTGGATGTGGCCGAGGACCGTGGTGCGGGCCTCCTTGCCGGTGCGGGACTCGATCTCCTTGGCCAGCCACTCCCCCACACCGGAGAGCCGGACGTGCCCGAACGAGTCGCGGGAGACGGCGTCCTTGAGGACCAGGTCGCCGTCCTGGGGCATGGCGCCTTCGGCGACCACCACGATCGGCGCGTAGCTCGCCTTGAAGCGGGAGGTCACCCAGGCGCACACCTGGTCCACGTCGAAGCGCTGCTCGGGGATGAGGATGACGTTGGCCCCGCCGGCCAGGCCCGAGTGCAGGGCGATCCAGCCGGCGTGCCGGCCCATCACCTCGACGACGAGCACCCGCATGTGCGATTCGGCGGTGGTGTGCAGGCGGTCGATGGCCTCGGTGGCGATGCCGACGGCGGTGTCGAAGCCGAAGGTGTAGTCGGTGGCCGACAGGTCGTTGTCGATGGTCTTCGGGACGCCGACGCAGGGCACGCCGTACTCCGCGTGGAGCCGGGCGGCCACCCCGAGGGTGTCCTCGCCGCCGATCGTGATCAGGGCGTCGACCTCGTGCTTGGCGAGGTTCTCCTTGATCTGGCGGACCCCGTCGGCGGTGTTGAAGGGGTTGGTGCGCGAGGAGCCGAGGATGGTGCCGCCGCGCGGGAGGATGCCGCGGACGGCCGGGATGTCCAGCGGCAGGGTGTCGCCCTCGACCGGGCCGCGCCAGCCGTCCCGGAACCCGACGAACTCGTATCCGTACTCCTGGACGCCCTTGCGGACGACACCGCGGATGACCGCGTTGAGCCCGGGGCAGTCGCCGCCGCCGGTCAGCACTCCGACCTTCATGGAATCATCCCTTCGCCGATGGGGGCCCGGCCTTGCGGGCCCGTCCGGCGGTCACGCTAGTGGTGACCCGGGTCACACCAGCGCCGCCTGAAGGGGTAATTCCGCCTGAGTTACGGGGCGTTGAGTACGCCCCGTTCACTCGTACGGGTACTACGCGTCGTCGAGTCCGCGCTCGATGGCGTAGCGCACCAGTTCCACCCGGTTGTGGAGCTGGAGCTTGCCGAGGGTGTTCTGGACGTGGTTCTGGACGGTGCGGTGCGAGATGACGAGCCGCTCGGCGATCTGCTTGTACGACAGTCCCTTGGCGACGAGCCGCAGCACCTCGGTCTCCCGGTCGGTCAGCTGCGGGGCCTTCGGCTCGTCGGACGCGGCGGGCGCCGGGTCGGCGGCCAGCCGCCGGTACTCGCCGAGGACCAGGCCCGCCAGCCCGGGGGTGAAGACGGGGTCGCCGACGGCGGTGCGGCGCACCGCGTCGATCAGCTCCTCGGCGCCCGCGGACTTCAGCAGGTAGCCGGTGGCGCCGGACTTGACGGCCTCCAGGACGTCGGCGTGCTCGCCGCTGGCGGACAGCACCAGCACCCGCAGCGCCGGGTTGGCGGAGACCAGCTCCTTGCAGACCTGCACGCCCGGCATGCCCGGCAGGTTCAGGTCGAGGACGAGCACGTCCGGGGTGACCGCCCGGGCCCGGCGGACGGCCTGCGGGCCGTCGCCCGCGGTGGCCACGACCTCGCAGCCCGCGGCGGCCAGGTCGCGGGCGACCGCGTCCCGCCACATCGGGTGGTCGTCGACCACCATCACCCGGATCGGGCTGTTGTTCTCACCGTTCATCGGACGTCCGTCCTCCCCCGTCAATCCCTTGCATCGTGCGACGCCCGCGGCGTCTTGGGAACCTTCAGCTCCACCTCGGTCCCCTGGCCCGGCACGGACACCAGGTCGGCCGTGCCGCCCAGGTCCCGCAGCCGGCCCCGGATCGACTGGGCCACGCCCAGCCGTCCTTCGCCCTCCGCCTGCGCGAGCCGCCCGGCGGGAATGCCCGGACCGTCGTCGCGGACGGTGACGATCACCTCGTCCGGCTCGTCCTCGACCAGGATCCAGGCCCTGGCCTCCTCGCCGGCGTGCTTGCGTACGTTGTCCAGCGCGGCGGCGGCCGCGGCGGCCAGCTCCCGGGCGGCCGGGGCGGGCAGCAGCACCGGGGCGCCGGGCTCGGCGAAGCTCACCCGCGAACCGGCGTGCGGGGCGAGCAGGCTGCGCAGGTCGACGTCGCCCTCGGGCTCGTCGACCTCGACGGCCGTGACGAACGCGCCGCGGGCCGCGTCCTGCGAGATGCGGGAGGCGGGCAGCAGCCCGCCGGCGACCAGGGTGCGGAGCGCGACCTCCTGCTCGCCGGCCATCCGGCCCAGCTCGGCGGCCTCGCCGCCGAGGGCGGTGCCGCGCCGCTGCACCATGGCGAGCACCTGGAGCACGCCGTCGTGGATGTCGCGGGCGAGCCGCTCCCGCTCCCGGGTGGCCGCCTCGATCTCCAGGGCGCGGGCGAGCGTGGCCTCGCTGGCGCGGGCGACCTCGACGACGTAACCGATCGCGATGGAGGCCACCCACACCAGCAGCACGTTGTGGACGGTGTCGCGGGTGATCTCGCCGCGCTGGGCGATGTTGGCGGCCGCCACGAAGGTGGAGGCGAACCCGGCCCAGCGCCAGCCGCCCTTGAGGGCGAAGGCCAGCACCGAGCCCGCGGTCCAGATCGACGGCAGGGTGGGCCCGCCGGACGCGATCCGGTCGGCGGAGTCGGCCACCGGGGTGAGCAGGATGCCGACGAGGGCGAACGCGAGGTCGCCGGCGAGGAACCGCCGGGTACAGGCGGCCGCGCCCGAGACCCTGGGCAGCGTCGCCAGGGTCCACACCACGAGGACCGCGAGGTAGCCGACGGCCACCCAGGGCCGGACGAACTCGCGGTACGCCGACACGAACAGCAGCACCGCGTACCCGGCGGTCAGCACCCGGTACGCCGTCAGCGCGCGCCACAGCGGCTGCTCGACCGACATGCGCACGACCCGTTCGCGCTTGGCCATCCCCCACCCCCCAGACGGGCCGCGGACCGGCGCGGACCCTCGGGTCCGCGCCGGCGTCAGCGGTCCGCCGTGTCCGTGCCCGACGTGCCCGCGGCGTCGGCGGTGCCGGCCTTCGCCGCCTTGGCCGCCTTCTCCGCCTCGGCCTTCTCGGCCTTGGCGGCCTTCTCGGCGTCCGCGATCTGGCGCTTGGCGGCCGTGGCGTAGATGTCGACGTACTCCTGGCCGGACAGCTTCATGATCTCGTACATGACCTCGTCGGTCACCGAGCGCAGGATGAAGCGGTCTCCGTCCATGCCCTGGTAGCGGCTGAAGTCCAGCGGCTTGCCGATCCGGATGCCCGGACGCATCAGCTTGGGGACGACCTTGCCGGGCGGCTGGATCTTCTCCGTGTCGATCATCGCGACGGGGATCACGGGGGCGCCGGTGGCCAGCGCGACCCGGGCCAGACCGCCCGGCTTGCCGCGGTAGAGACGGCCGTCGGGCGACCGGGTGCCCTCGGGGTAGATGCCGAAGAGCTCACCGCGCTCGATGACCTCGATGCCGCTCTTGATGGCCGCCTCGCCGGCGCCGCGCGCGCCCGAGCGGTCCACGGGGAGCTGGCCCACGCCCTTGAAGAAGGCGGCCGTCAGCTTCCCCTTGACCCCGGGGGAGGTGAAGTACTCGGCCTTCGCGATGAAGGTCACCTTGCGGTCGAGCACCGCGGGCAGGAAGAAGGAGTCCGAGAACGACAGGTGGTTGCTCGCGAGGATCGCCGGCCCCTCGGCGGGAATGTTCTCGAGGCCCTCCACCCAGGGCCTGAAGGCGAGCTTCAGGGATCCCCCGATGGAGAACTTCATTGCGCCGTAGATCAACTCGAATGCCTTCCTGTGTCTGTCGAACAGACCTTATCCCCTGGCGGGCCCGCGCTCCCGCCCGCACCGGGGGTACGGCGGGCCGCCGGTGCCGTGACGGCCCTGGTCGGTGTCGGCCCGGTCGCGTACCGTGAAGAACACACTGACCGCACCCCCCTCTTTCCGCGTCCGATCGAACAGGAGACCCTGGTGCCCGTCCTCCCTGGAGCCGAGCCGTTCCGCCACGAGGGCGGGGAGGTGGGCGTCCTCCTCTGCCACGGCTTCACCGGCTCCCCGCAGTCCATGCGTCCCTGGGCCGACTTCCTGGCCGAGCGCGGGCTGACGGTGTCCCTGCCGCTGCTCCCCGGCCACGGCACCCGCTGGGAGGACATGCAGCTCACGGGCTGGCAGGACTGGTACGCGGAGGTGGACCGGGCGCTGCGGGAGCTGCTGGACCGGTGCTCGCAGGTGTTCGTGTGCGGGCTGTCGATGGGCGGGGCACTGACCCTGCGGCTGGCGGCCAAGCACGGGGACGCGGTGCAGGGCATCGTCCTGGTGAACCCGGCGAACAAGGTGCACGACCCGCTGGCCGTCGCCCTGCCGGTGGCGAAGCACTTCGTACGCTCCACCCCCGGCATCGCCAGCGACATCGCCAAGCCGGGTGTCGAGGAGGTCGGCTACACCCGGGTCCCGACCCGGGCCGCGCACTCGCTGCGGACCTTCCTCCAGATGCTGGACACGGAGCTGCCGCAGGTCACGCAGCCGGTGCTGCTGCTGCACAGCCCGCAGGACCACGTGGTGCCGCCGGCGGACTCGGCGCGCATCCTGAGCCGCATCTCGTCGACCGACGTCACGGAGACGCTGCTGGAACAGAGCTACCACGTCGCGACGTTGGACCATGATGCAGAGCGAATCTTCGAGGACAGTTTCGCATTCATCGGCCGCCTCGCTCCGAGTGTCGGCAAGGAGGGGACGGCCACCGGTGGCTGAGCACGAGGACCGCGACTCCCAGGCGTCCGGGAGCGGTGAGCCGCTCGACGAGGAAGCGGCCTGGGCGGCCATCGTCGCGGGGTACGGGGAGGAGCCGCCGGACCCGCCGGGTGCGAAGCCGTTCAAGCCGATCGAGGACCTGCTGCTTCCCGAGGGCGACGTGAACCCGCTGCCGGGCGGCCCGGCCGAAGGCACGAAGCCGGAAGGCGCGAAGCCGGAGGGCAGGAAGCCGGAGGGCGAGGACCGGGGCGGGGCCCCGGACGCCGGGGCGGACGGCGGGGCCGCGAAGCCGCCGCTGGGCAGTTCCGTGGTGTTCGCCCCCGGGGTGGGCCCGCGGGACCACTCGCTGGCGGAGCCCGCCGAGGACGACCTCGACGAGAGCGACGAGGGGCACTTCGTGCCGCCGGAGCCGCCGCCGCTGCCGCCCGCGGACACCACGGCGAAGTTCGCCTGGCTGGCCGTGGTGGGCGGGCCGGTGCTCCTGCTGCTGGCCGTACTGCTCCAGTGGGACATGACCTGGTGGCTGACGACCCTGGGGGTCGGCGGCTTCCTCGGCGGCTTCGCCACCCTGGTGGCGCGCATGCAGACCGATGACGACGACGAGGACGGCGACCCGGGGCGCGGCGCCGTGGTGTAGCCGCCCCGCGCGGGTGTCTTCGGCCCCGCCTCCGCCGCCGTACAGGGCGGCGGGGGCGGGGTCTTCTGCTGTTCCGGGTGTGCGTGCTCAGGCCGCGGCCGGGACCCGGAGGGCGGCCAGGACGGGCAGGTGGTCGGTGGCGGCGGCGAGGTCGGCGGGGCTGAGACCGGGCAGGCCGGTGGGCACGCCGCAGCCGAGGACCTCGATGCCGGGGGTGGCGAGGACGGCGTCGATGCGTTTGCGCGGGGCGTGGGCGGGCCAGGTGAGGTCGCCGCCCCAGGGGCGGACCTCGCGGCAGTCCTGGAGCGGGCCGGCGAGCCTGCGGAAGGCGGCGCCGCCGGGTTCGTCGTTGAGGTCGCCGGCGGCCACGGCGTGCAGTGTGTCCATGCTGCCGAGCCGGTCGAGGAGCAGCCCGGCCTGGGCCGTGCGTTCGGCGGCCTGGAGCGAGAGGTGGGCGCTGAGGACGCCGAGCCGGGCGCCGGCGATCCGGACGACGGCGGTGGCGAAGCCGCGCCGGTGCAGGCCGGGGGTGCGGGGCAGCAGGACGTCCTCGGTGCGTTCGACGGTGGCCCGCAGGGAGCACAGGAGCAGCGGGCCGGCGGCGGTGGCGCCACCGCCGAGCACCACCAGGTCGGTCTTGGCGGCCAGCCGGGCCGCGTGTTTGCGCCAGCGGAAGAAGATCGGGGCCTCCTGCACGAAGACGAGGTCGGGTGCACAGGCCCGGATGACCCGGGCCAGTGCCTCCTCGTCGTCGCGCAGCGACCGGATGTTGTAGCTCAGCACCCGGATCACGGCGGAACCATCGGCTTCGGTACGGGAGTTGGGCAGGTCCATGGCGCCCAACATAGGCAGCCGCCCGCCGCGGCCCCAGAGGGCGCGGCGGGCGGCTTGCACGGAACCGGAGGGCGGTCAGCCCTGGCGGGCGAGGTCGGCGGCGCCGACCAGGCCGGCCTTGCCGCCGAGCTGGGCGGCGAGGACCTGCGCGTGCGGCCGCCACTGGCCGCCGATCAGCCAGCGGCGGAAGGACTTGCGGATCGGGTCGAGGACGAGGTCGCCCTCGTCGGAGACGCCGCCGCCGACGATGAACGCGGACGGGTCGAAGAGCGAGGCCAGGTCGGCGAGACCGGCGCCGGCCCAGCGGGCCAGCTCGCGGAACGAGTCGACGGCGACCTTGTCGCCCTGCCGGGCGGCGGCGCTGACGTGCTTGCCCTCGATGCCGTCGACGGTGCCGTCGCCGAGGCCGAGGAGGATCCGGGCGTGCTCGGGGGTGGCGTTGGCGCGCTGCTTCGCGTACCGGACGAGCGCGCGGCCGGAGGCGTACTGCTCCCAGCAGCCCTGGCTGCCGCAGCCGCACAGCAGGCCGTCGGGGACGACCCGGATGTGGCCGAACTCGGCGGCCACGCCGAACCGGCCGCGGCGCAGCTTGTTGCCGATGATGATGCCGCCGCCGAGGCCGGTGCCGAGGGTGATGCAGATGACGTCCTCGTGGCCCTGGCCGGCGCCGAAGCGGTACTCGCCCCAGGCGGCGCAGTTGGCGTCGTTCTCGACGACCACGGGCAGGCCGATGCGCTGCTCGACCTTGTCCTTGAGCGGCTCGTGGCGCCAGTTGATGTTGGGGGCGAAGAGCACGGTGGCGCGCTTGTCGTCGACGTATCCGGCGGCGCCGATGCCGACGGCCTCGATGGTGTGGCCGCTGCTGACCTCGGCCACGGCGGTGCAGATCGCGTCCGTCACGCCGTCCGCGGTCGGCGGGGTGGGCACCTTGTACGTCTCAAGGATGGTGCCCTCTTCGTCGACCACTCCGGCCGCGATCTTCGTGCCGCCGATGTCGACGCCGATGGTGAGTCCCATTAGTCCCTCGGTTTCCGGTCAAACCCCGCCAGGGCCCACCGTACCCGAGGGCGGGGGTGCCTCAGTCGAGGTCGATGCGCTCCGACCGGCCGCCGGCGCCGTCCTCCGGGCCGTCGCCGTCGGGGCCGCGGGTCCAGCGGCGCTCGTGGCCTTCGACCGCGGACCGGTAGGCGGCGAGGAGTTCGGAGCCGGCGGCCGCGAGGTGGTCGAAGACCTGCGGGTTGCGCTCGATGACGGGCTCCACCGCGGACTTCGCCTGGTTGACGAACTGGCGGACGGCGCCCTGGGCGGCGGCGCCGAGCAGCGGGTTGTTGAGTGCCGCGACCTTGTCGGCCACGGCGTCGACCAGCTTGAGCAGTTCCTCCGCCGCGCTGCCGGTGGCCGAGGAGCCGCCCTGCTCGGCGCGGATCCGGGCCTGCTCGGCGGCGAGGTCCTCGGCGCAGGCCTTCGCCCAGGCGTCGTCGTCGGTGCGGTCGTGGGCCTCGCTCATGGCGGCTCCTGGGACGGCGGCGGGCGGGGCCGCGGGGTGCTCTGTCACCTTCGACCGTACCCGAACGGGGGGTGCCGTTTCAGGGGGTGGGGCCGACCTGGCCGGTGGGCCAGAGGGCGGGGTCGGGGGTGAAGCGGATCCGGAGTTCGCCGTCGCGCAGGGCGGCGCCGGAGACGGTGCAGCGGCGCAGGGCGGCCGGCAGCGAAACGATCCTCCGGTGCGGGCCGGCGGTGAGCAGCAGCTCGTCGCCGCGCCGGACCAGGTCCAGCCCCTCCCTGGTGGCGCCGGGCAGCGGGACCCGCCACACCAGCACCCCGTCCTCGGCCCGCAGGTCCTCCACCTCCCAGGCGGCGCGACGGGTCCGGCTGCCGGGTCCGGCGTCGAGCCGGGCCAGGTCGGCGGCGCCGCGCGGGTCGCGGCCCAGGTGCGGGAGCGCGGCGGGCGCGAGCCCGGCGGCCGTCCAGTCGTGCAGGCAGGAGTCCTGCTGGGCGGCGAGGCCGGCCAGCCAGGGGTAGGCGGAGCCGCCGGGCACGACCCGGTTGGCGACGAGCAGGTCGAGCGGGAGCTGGTGGAGGGCGAGGGCGGTGACGGCGGCGCGGACGGCGGCCGCGCCGGCCGGGCCGGGCTCGGCGACCAGCCGGACGGCGGTGGTGTCGGATTCGATCACGGCCTGTACGGCGGCCAGTTCCGCGTTCCAGCGGTCGGCGGTCTCGTACAGCCACTGGGCGGGCATCGGGACGCCGGCGAGCTGGGCGAGGACCGGGCGCAGCGAGCGGGCGGCCTGCCGTTCGGCGGGGATCAGGCGGCGCAGGTAGCGGCGCAGCTGGGCGGGCAGGGCCAGCAGGTCGACGGCTTCGCGGACCGGCGGCAGATCGGCGACGACCAGGTCGTACGCGCCGCCGTCGGCGGCCCGGCGCAGCGCGCGCAGCAGGGCGAACTGCTCGGCGCCGGGCACCGCGGTCAGCTCCTCGGCCTGCAGCGGCCGGGCCCCGAGCAGGTCGAAGACGGCTCCGCCGCGCTCCTGGAGGGCGACGATCTCGGCGCGGAACCGGGCGTCCGGGTCCAGCCGTACGGTCTCCAGCAGCGGGTGCACGGGCAGCTCGGGCAGCGCCCCGCCGACGAGGAGCACCCGCTCGCCGCGGCCGGCGGCGGCCAGGGCGGTGGCGGCGGCCACGGTGGTGCGGCCGGACCCGCCGGGGCCGGTGACGAGGAGGGTGCGCATGGTGCTCGCTTGCCGTGTGAGGGGGCGCGCCGGCGGGTGACCGGCGGGTGACGGCCGCCACCCCCGCCGGGCGGTCCGGGCGGGGGCGGCGGATGCGTGGGGCGGTGGGGCCTACTTGCCGGACTCGACGCGCTTCTTCAGGCCGGCGAGGGCGCGGTCGATGATGACCTTCTCGGCCTTGCGCTTGATCATGCCGAGCATGGGGATCTTCACGTCGACGGTCAGCTGGTAGGTGACCTCGGTGCGGCTGCCGCCGAGCCCGGCCAGCTTGTACGAGCCGTCCAGGACCCGCAGCATCTGCGACTTGACCAGGGTCCAGCTGACTTCGTCGGCGCCGGTCCAGGTGTAGGCGAGGGTGTGGTCGTCCTTGATGGCGCCCGCGTCGAGCAGCAGCCGGACCTGCTCGGCGCGGCCCTGGCCGTCGGTGGCGAGCACCTCGGCCTCCTTCACCTCGCCGGTCCACTCCGGGTAGCGGGCGAAGTCGGCGATCACGGCCATGACGTCGGCCGGGGCCGCCTCGATGGTGATGCTAGAGCTCGTGTGTTCCGCCATCGCTGCGGCTCCTCCAGAGGTGGTTTCGCGGTGAACAGGCGCCGCGCGGCGCCGCGTGAAGGCTACCGCGCACCGCGCCGGTCACCACTCCAGGGCCCAGGGGCGCCCGGTCGCGGCGAAGTGGCCGACGTTCACGCATTCCGTGGCGCCGATGCGCATGCGGCGGGCCATGGGCTGGTGGACGTGGCCGAAGAGCGCGTACCGGGGCCGGGTGCGGTGGATCGCGTCGAGGAGGGCGGTGCTGCCGCGTTCGAAGCGGCGGGCGACGGTGTCGTAGCAGAGTTCGGGGACCTCGGGCGGGATGTGCGAGCAGAGCACGTCGACCTCGCCGAGGGCCTCGACCTTGGCGGCGTACTCGTCGACGTCGACCTCGTAGGGGGTGCGCATCGGGGAGGGCAGGCCGCCGCCGACGAAGCCGAAGACCAGCCCGCCGATCTCGGTGCGTTCGCCGTCGAGGACGGTGGTGCCGGGCCGGGCGTACTCGGGCCACAGGTGGGGGACGTCGACGTTGCCGTACGTGGCGTAGGTCGGGGTGGGGAACGCGGCGAACATCTCGGCGTACTGGCGGCGCACGCCCTCCTCGATGAGGGCCTCGCGGTCCAGGCCGGACCAGAGCCGGGCGCCGAGGCGGCGGGCCTCGTCGAAGCGGCGCTCGGTGCGGAGCTTCACGATCAGTCCTGCGTTCTCGGCGCCGAAGAGCTCGGGGAAGATGCCGCGCGAATGGTCGGCGTAGTCGAGGAAGAGGACCAGGTCGCCCAGGCAGATCAGGGCGTCGGCGCCCTCGCCGGCGCGGGCGAGCGCCTCGGTGTTGCCGTGGACGTCGCTGACGACGTGGACTCGTGTGCTGCGCCTGCTGCCACCCATGCGGATCACCCTAGGGGCGGCCGGGCGCGGCCGGTAGGGGGCGGTGGGACGGGTGGGGCGGGGCCGGCCGGGTGTGCTGTCGCGACCCGCACACGGGCGCCCTACCTGCGGTTACTTCCTGGTCGCAAACCGTGTCGACTACTGTCGGCCAGGGAGGAGCGCGGCGTGTGACGCATGGAACATCTGGCCGGTTCCCTCTATCCGGAACCCACTACCGGTGGGTAACGTCCGGTCGGTCCACACCGTGGCGATGGCGCCCAGAGGAGCAGCAGTCTTGCGCGAGTTCAGCCTTCCGGCCCTGTACGAGGTCCCGTCGGACGGGAATCTCACGGATCTCATCCGCCGCAACGCAGCTCAGCACCCGGACACCGCCGTCATGGGCCGCAAGGTCGACGGCGTGTGGCAGGACGTCACCGCGACCGCGTTCCTGGCCGAGGTGCGGGCTGCCGCCAAGGGCCTGATCGCCGCGGGCGTCAAGCCCGGCGACCGGGTGGCCCTGATCTCCCGCACCCGCTACGAGTGGGTGCTGATCGACTTCGCGATCTGGTCGGCGGGCGCGGTGACCGTACCTGTGTACGAGACCAGCTCCCCCGAGCAGATCCAGTGGATCCTCGGCGACTCCGGCGCGACGGCCGTCGTCGTCGAGAGCGCCGGGCACGCGGAGGCGGTCGCGGGTCTGCGCGAGCAGCTGCCGGCGCTGGCTCACGTGTGGCAGATCGACGCGGGTGCGCTCGACGAGCTGCGCACCGCGGGCGCCGGGATCACCGACGAGCAGGTCGACGAGCGCAGCTCGGTGGCGAACGCCGACGACCCGGCCACCATCGTCTACACCTCCGGCACCACCGGCCGCCCCAAGGGCTGCGTGCTCACCCACCGCAACTTCTTCGCGGAGTGCGGCAACGTGGTGGAGCGGCTGAAGCCGCTGTTCCGCACCGGCGAGTGCTCGGTCCTGCTGTTCCTCCCGGCGGCCCACGTGTTCGGGCGGCTGGTCGAGGTGGCGTCCGTACTGGCGCCGATCCGGCTGGGCTGCGTACCGGACATCAAGAACCTCACCGACGAGCTGGCGGGCTTCCGGCCCACCCTGATCCTCGGTGTGCCGCGCGTCTTCGAGAAGGTCTACAACTCGGCGCGCGCGAAGGCGCAGGCCGACGGCAAGGGCCGGATCTTCGACGCGGCCGCCGACACCGCCATCGCGTACAGCCGGGCGCTGGACGCGCCGGGCGGTCCGGGTCTGGGCCTGCGGCTCAAGCACAAGATCTTCTCGAAGCTGGTCTACTCGAAGCTGCACACGGTGCTCGGCGGGCGCGGCGAGTACGCGATCTCCGGCGGCGCCCCGCTGGGCGAGCGGCTGGGCCACTTCTTCCGCGGCATCGGCTTCACGGTCCTGGAGGGCTACGGCCTGACGGAGTCCTGCGCGGCCACCGCCTTCAACCCGTGGGACCGCCAGAAGATCGGCACGGTGGGCCAGCCGCTGCCGGGCTCGGTGGTGCGGATCGCGGACGACGGCGAGGTGCTGCTGCACGGCGAGCACGTGTTCGCGGGCTACTGGCAGAACGAGGCGGCCACGGCCGAGGCGCTGACCGACGGCTGGTTCCACACCGGTGACGTCGGCACCCTCGACGAGGACGGCTACCTGGCGATCACCGGCCGCAAGAAGGAGATCCTGGTGACGGCGGGCGGCAAGAACGTCGCCCCGGCGGTCATCGAGGACCGGATCCGCGCGCACGCGCTGGTCGCGGAGTGCATGGTGGTCGGCGACGCGCGGCCGTTCGTCGGTGCGCTCGTCACCATCGACGAGGAGTTCCTGGGCCGCTGGGTGCAGGAGCACGGCAAGCCGGCGGGCGCCACGGCGGCCTCGCTGCGCGAGGACCCGGACCTGCTCGCCGCGGTGCAGAAGGCCGTCGACGACGGCAACGCGGCGGTCTCCAAGGCGGAGTCGGTGCGGAAGTTCCGGATCCTCGGCTCCCAGTTCACGGAGGAGTCGGGCCACATCACGCCGTCGCTGAAGCTCAAGCGGAACGTGGTGGCGAAGGACTTCGCGGACGAGATCGAGGCCCTGTACCGGGGCTGACGGGTGCGGCCGGCCGGTCTTCGGCCGGCCGGGTCAGCGGGGGTCCTCGGCGAGGATCCGGTCCATGTTCCGCTCGGCGAGGGCGGTGATGGTGACGAACGGGTTGACGCCGAGCGAGCCGGGCACGAGCGAGCCGTCGGTGACGTACAGGTTCGTGCACCCCTTCACCCGGCCGTGCAGGTCGGTGGCCCGGCCGAGCACGCAGCCGCCCAGCGGGTGGTACGTGAAGTCGTCGGCGAACGCCCGGTTGCCGCCGAACAGGTCGTGGCGGTAGACCGTGAAGTTGGACCGGTTGACGCGGTCGAAGAGGCATCTGGCGGCATTGACGGACGGGGTGTTCTGGTCCCGCGTCCAGTGCAGCCGGGCGGAGTCGGTGGCCGGGTCGTAGCTGAACCGGCCGCGTTCCGGGTTCTTCGTGATGGCCAGGTACATCGAGATCCAGTGCTCCAGGCCCATGGGCAGCGGGGCGATCTCGGCGAAGACCGGGTTGGCCGCGTTGTCCCAGTCGTCGATGCCGAGGGCGGGCATGGTGGCCTGGTGGGCCCCGACGGTGTCCCACAGGTGGTTGGCGCGGGCGGTCATGACGTTGCCGTTGGGACCCCAGCCGAGCCCGACTTCGGGGCTGAGCCCGGGGAGCGCGCCGGTCTCGCGGGCCCGCAGCAGGATCTCGGTGGTGCCGAGGCTGCCGGCGCCCAGGAACAGCTGCCGGCACCCCAGTTCGCGGGTCCCGGTGACCCGGCCGGCCAGGTCGATGGTGCGGACGGTGAGGACGTAGGTGCCGTCGGGCTCGCGGCGGACGGCGGTGACGCGCCGGAGGGTCTCGATGGTGACGTTGCCGGTGCCGACCGCCTCGGCCAGGTAGGTCTTGTCGAGGCTCTTCTTGCCGTGGTTGTTGCCGTAGATGACCTCGCCGGCGAGCGCGGACCGGGGTGCGGTGCCGGCCGCTTCGCGCTGCATGTACGCGAAGTCGTAGACGTTGGGGACGAAGACGGTCTTCAGGCCGGTCCTGGCGGCGTGCTTGCGGGAGACCCGGGCGAACCGGTACCACTCGGTGGACTCGAACCAGGCCGGGTCGATGTCGTTGACCCCGAGCATGCGGCGGGCGCGCGGGAAGTACGTGCCGTACATCTCGTCGGCGTCGACACCGGGGAAGACCTCGGTGAAGTACGAGCGGCGGGGCGTGGGTGCCATGCCGCCGTTGACGAGGGAGCCGCCGCCGACGCCGCGGCCGACGTAGACGGACATGTCGCCGTGGTGGACGCGGTCGAGGACGCCGGGGTACGGGGTGATGTTCCGGTTGACGACGTCGAGCCAGAGGAACTGGGCCAGGGGGGCTTCGGTCCTGGTGCGGAACCACATGGAGCGGTGGTCGGGGGCGGAGGTGGAGGGGAACACCTTGCCGTCGGGGCCGGCGGAGTCCCACAGCCGGCCCATCTCCAGGACGACGGTCCGCACGCCGGCCCGGCCCAGGCGGAGGGCGGCCACGGCGGCGCCGTATCCGGAGCCGACCACCACGGCCGGGGCGTGGTCCCGGTCCTCGGCCCTGGCCGGTTCCAGGCCGATTCTCGTCAATCCGAGCACGGCTGCGGTCTGTAGCGCGCCGAGTCCCAGTAGGTGACGCCTCGTCAGTTTTGGTGTCATGCCCGCATCATGTGCGGAATCGGCCCTTCCGCCCAGACGCGGCCTTGACACACATCTGAGTGACAGTCACCCCGCACCCTCGGGGCCCCGCGTCGCCCCCAGCCTCGCCGGCGAGGCTGAAATGGGCCCGGCCCCCGTTACAGCAGCGCGCGCAGCCGGTCCGCCAGCAGGTCCCAGCGCCACCGCTCCTCGACCCAGGCCCTCCCCCGCGCCCCCATCCGCGCACGGAGCGCAGGGTCGAGCAGCAGCGTGACGACCCGTTCGGCCGCATCCGCCGGGGAGCCACCCCGCACGACCCACCCCGTCTCCCCGTCCAGCACCGCATCCGGCGCCCCGCCGGAATCCCCGGCCACGACCGGCAGCCCGGTCGCCGAAGCCTCCAGGTACACGATCCCGAGCCCCTCGACGTCCAGCCCGCCCCGCCGCGTACGGCACGGCATGGCGAACACGTCCCCGGCCCCGTAGTGCGCCGGCAGCTCGGCCCACGGCACCGCCCCGGTGAACCGCACCGCGTCCGCCACCCCCGTGGCCGCCGCCAGCTTCCGCAGGTCCGCCTCGTACGGCCCGCCGCCCACGATCAGCAGCACCGCGTCCGGCACCGCCGCCAGGATCCGCGGCATCGCCTCGATCAGCGTGTCCTGCCCCTTCCGCGGCACCAGCCGCGACACGCACACCACGACCGGCCGGTCGGCCAGCCCCAGCCGGGCCCGGACCTCCGCACCCCCGGACTCCGGGTGGAAGGTCTTCTCGTCGACACCGGGCGGCAGCTGCACCATCCGGGCGGCCGCCGACTCGGTCAGCGCCCCCGCGATCCGGGACCGGGTGTACTCGCCCAGATAGGTGATCGTGTCGGTGCCCTCGCCGATCCGGCGCAGCAGCTGACGCGCACCCGGCAGCTGCGCCCATCCCGCCTCGTGCCCGTGCGAGGTCGCCACCAGCCGCTTCGCCCCGGCCCGCCGCAGTGCCGGCCCCATCAGCCCGAGCGGGGCCGACGCACCGAACCACACCGACTCGCAGCCGTGCTCCCGCAGCAGCCCGACGGCCCGCCGCGTCACCCGCGGTGTCGGCAGCAGCATGGTCGTACGGTCCCGCACCACCCGGAACGGCTGCTCCGCGTCGAACGCCGCGGTCGCCTCCCGCCCCTCGGCACTGTGCTTCCACGTCGAGGCGTAGACGACGATCCGCTCCGGGTCCAGGCGCAGCGCCATGTTGTGCAGGAAGGCCTGGATGCCGCCGGGACGGGGCGGGAAGTCATTGGTCACGATCAGCGTCTTGTGCATCGCCTGCGACAGTACCGAACGGCCGCGCCTCACCGCCGCGTACCCCGTCCGCCCGGCATCATGGCGCGATGCTCCTCACCGCCTGGGCGGCGACCCGAACCCTGCTCCTGCTGTGCGTCTTCCGGGTGGTCGTCCTACCGGGGACCGACGTCACCACCGACGTCCACGTGATCTACCGGGGCTGGTTCGAGGTGCTGCGCACCGGCACCTTCCCGCTGGACGACGTCACCTGGCAGTACCCGCCCGGCGCCGCGCTCGCGGTCCTCTCCCCCGGCCTGCTGCCGTTCCTCGCCTACCCGGCCGCCTTCTTCCTCCTGTGCCTGGCCGCCGACGCAGCCGTGCTGCGGCTGCTGGTCCGCGAGGGCCGCCGCCCGGACCGCCGCCGGTGGGGCGCCGCCGCCTGGACCGCCGGCCTCCCCCTCCTCGGCCCCACCGTCTACGCCCGCTACGACGTGATGGTCGCGGCCGTCGCGGTGGCCGCCCTGCTCCTGCCCCGGGCCCGCGGTCCGCTGGTGGCGCTCGGCGCCGTCCTCAAGGTCTGGCCGGTGCTCCTGCTGGCCGGCGTACGCGGGTACCGCACGGCCCTCGCCGCCGCCGTCACGGCCGCCGCGCTGCTGGCCGGCTTCGCGCTCGCGCTGCCCGGCTCGCTCGCCTTCCTCGCCTTCCAGCGGGACCGCGGCATCGAGGTGGAGGCGCTCGCCGCCCTGCCGTTCCACCTGGCCCGCTTCCGGGGCTGGCCGGGCACCGCGGCGATGAACTACGGCTCGGTGGAGTTCCTCGGCCCGTACGTGCCGCTCGCCGGCCGGATCGCCCTCGCGCTGACCATGGCGGCCCTCGGCTGGCTGGTGTTCTGGCGACTGCGGGCCCGCACCTTCCACCCGCACACCCCCGCGGACGCGGCCCTCGCCGCCGTGCTGCTGTTCGTCACGACCAGCAGGGTGCTCAGCCCGCAGTACCTGGTGTGGCTGGTGGCTCTGGCCGCGGTCTGCCTCGCGTTCCGCGGCACCCGGATGCGGCGCCCGGCCCAGCTGGTGCTGGCGGCCGCACCGCTGACGTTCCTGGAGTTCCCCCTGTGGTTCGCGGACGTCGTCCAGGGCGGCCTGCCGGGCACCGCGGCCCTCTTCGCCCGCAACGGCCTGCTGGTGGCGGCCGCCCTCCTGGCCTGCCGGGCCCTGTGGCGGGACACCGTCCCCGGCCCGCCGGCCGTCAGCCCAGCCGTTCCCGCAGGTACGCCCGCCAGTCGGCGGTGAACGTCCGCTCGTCGGTGCCGAGCACCGAGGCGAACGCGGCCGGCGCCGAGGACCGGGCGGCCGCCGCGTAGAACGCGGCCGGCGCCTGCGCACCCCACCGCTCGGCCATCATCAGACAGGCCAGCCAGGCCCCTTCGTACGAGGCGGCCAGCGCGTCCGCGTCCCCGCCGAAGGCGAACGCACCGCCGCCGGGCAGCGCGGCCGGCACCTCCCCGCGGCGCACCGCCCGGGCCAGCGCCGGCGCGGCCTGCGCCGGGCTGCGGCCGCTGCCCCGGTACGCCACCCAGTCCGCGAACCCCTCGGACAGCCACAGCGGGGTGCCGGCCGGGGTCGCCGAGCGGGTCGCGACGTGCACGGTCTCGTGGGTGAGCACCACCCGCCGGCCCAGCGCGCCGAGTTCCCCGTACGCCTGCGCGTTGACGGTCACCCGGTCCGCGGGGCCCGGCCCGCCGCCGACCCGGCCGGTGGTCACGGCCGCCATGCCGGCGTACGCGGAGGCCGGCGAGCCCAGCAGTGCCGCCATGTCGTCGACCGAGGCCGGAACCACGAGCAGCACCTTCCGCGGCCAGGTGCCGGGCCAGGCCGCGGACACCGCCGGGACCGCCTCGTCGGCCGCGGCCGCGAGGGCCGCCGGCAGCTCCGGCCGGACCGCGGCGGACCGGACCGCGAGCACCAGGCCGTACCGGCCACGGGACACCGACACCGGGCCCTGGTCCCACAGCTGTGGGCGGGCACCGGCCGCGGGCCGGTCCGCGGCCACCCGCCAGCGGTCCCCGTGCCGGACCAGCTCCACCTCCCGGGCGGCGGTCGCGGGGACGGTGTCGTAGCCGGCGATCCGGTAGCGCAGCTCGGCCGCGGCGTACGCCCGGCCGCCGCTGACCCGGACCGAGGAGACCGCGTACTCCCAGGACGCCAGCGGCACCCCGGACAGCCGGTCGAAGCCCTCCCGGGCCCCCGCCCGGCCGTCCTCTGCCGTGTATCGGGCGCGGTCGCGGGCGAGCAGCGCGGCCGACCAGCGGGCCAGCACCGCCCGGACCTCCTGCTGCGCCCGGTCCGGCGGCGCGGCGGTCCCCGTGCAGGCGGCCAGGAGCGGGAGCAGCGCCAGGACCAGCGCGGACAGCAGCGCGCCCGGCACGGCCCGCAGGGTCCGCACCGGGCGGGTCCCGCACGCTCCGGCCGCCGTCACGGGCCCGATCGTACGTGCGGGGGCCGCGGGATCCGGCCGGTCAGGGCCTGGTGACCGCGGAGACCGGCATCATCCCGACCGGGTCGTAGCGCACCGGGGCGCCCGGGTAGGGGGCGTGGACGACCTGGCCGTTGCCGACGTACATGCCGACGTGGCTGGCGTCGGAGCGGTAGGTGACGAGGTCGCCGGGCCGGGCCTCGGAGAGCGGGACGTGCCGGCCGGCGAACCGCTGGGCCTGCGAGGTCCGCGGCAGCGAGACCCCGGCCTGCCGGTACGACCAGACCATCAGCCCGGAGCAGTCGAAGCCGGACGGCCCGGTGGCACCCCACACGTAGGGGCGGCCGACGGCTGCGCGGGCCGCCGCGACGGCGGCGGCCGCCCGGCCCGACGCGGGGCCCAGGCCGGAGGGTTCGGGCAGGTCGACGCCGCGGCCGGAGGACCGGTTGGCCCGCTCGAAGGCGGCCCGCTCCTCGCTGGGCATGGCGTTGAGGATGCGCCGGGCGGCGGCGAGCTTCGCGGTGACCGCGCGCTTCTGCCTGGCCACGTCGGCGCGCAGGGCGTCGAGTTCGGCGAGCTTGTGGGAGGCCGCGCGGCGCTGCTGGGCCAGTTTCCGCTGGGCCTCGTGGAGTTCGGCGAGCTGCCCGGCCTGGCGGCCGGCCAGCCGGTCGAGGGCGGCGGCCTTCTCCAGGTAGCCGTCGGGGTCCTCGGAGAGCATCAGCTCGACGGCCGGGTCGACGCCGCCGGAGCGGTACTGGGCACCGGCGTAGGTGCCGAGGAGCCCGCGCATGGTGTTGATGCGGTCCTGGCCGCGGGCCACGCTCTCCTGCACCCCGCGGATCTCACCGCGCAGCTTCGCGGCCTTCTCGCCGGCCTTGTTGAACCGTTCGGTGGCCTGCTCGGCCTCCTCGAAGAGGCGGTCCACCCGGGCCCGGGCACCGGACGCCGGGTCGGCCGGGGCGGCGCTCGCGGGGGCTGCGGCGAGGGCGGCCGCGGCGGTGGCCGCGGCGGCGGAGAGGACCGTGAGCGTGGTGCTCCGGTCCGGGCCCGAGGTCACGGGCCGGCGATGGGACGCCACAGGAAGCCGCACTCCCTTCCGCGGTGCGGGTCCCGTGTCCGCCCCCGTGGACGGCCGCGACCGGGCTCCGCGCTGGCAGACAGTAGCCGCGCGGACACACCGCCGCCAAAGACCCCGGCAGGCACGCAGAGTGACGCCCCGCCGGAGAACACAGGTCACCGGCGGGGCGTGAGGTCAGCGGAGCGTGCCGCAATTCGCCCGGATGGGCGGTGTCGGCGCGTCCCGTCCGAGAAGTCCGGAGGTCAGCCGATCCGGACGCCGAACTGGAACGGCATGTTGTCCATCGACTCGTACTTGACGCCGCCGCGCGGGTTCGACGCGTGGAGCGTCATGTTGTTGCCCGCGTACAGGCCGACGTGGTGCAGGTCGTTGTAGAAGAAGACCAGGTCGCCGGGCTGGAGCTGACTGCGGCTGATCCGGGTGCCGTCGTTGGCCTGCGTGTACGTGACGCGGGATATGTTCACGTTCGCCTGGCGGTAGGCCCACTGCGTGAGGCCCGAGCAGTCGAACGAGTTGGGGCCTTCGTGGCCGGAGATGTACGCGGAGCCGACCTTGGTCTGCGCGGCGGCGAGGGCGGCACCGGCGCGGCCGGAGGGCTTCACGTTGCCGAGGTCGGGACGCTGGCCGCCGCCGGCGCGGCTGGCGCGGTTCTCCTCCTCGTTGAGCTTCGCCTTCTCCTCGGCGGTCAGCGTGTTGAGGAGCCGCTGGGCCTCGCCGAGCTTCGCCTGGACCTGCTTCTTCTTCTCGCCGAGCTCCTTGCGGGTCTCCGCGAGGTCCTTCAGCTTGCCCGCGGCCTCCTGGCGCTGCTGGGCGAGGGTGCGCTGCTTGGCCTGGATCTGCGCCACCGCGTCGGCCTGCTTCGAGCCCAACTGGTCGAGCACGGACGCCTTTTCGAGGTAGCTGTCCGGGTCGGCCGACAGGAAGAGCTGGAGCGAGCCGTCCATGCCGCCGGAGCGGTACTGGGCGCTGGCCATCGAACCGAGGGTGGCGCGCAGCTCGTTGAGCTCGCCCTGGCCGCGCGCGACCTTGTCCTGGAGCTGGCCGATCTGCTTCTCCAGCTTGGCCTGCTGCTCCTTGGCGCCGTTCCACTTCTCGGTGGCCTGCTCGGCCTGCTCGTAGAGGGCGTCGACCTTCGCCTTGACCTCGTCCTTGCCCGGCTTGGCCGGAGCGGCGGAGGCTCCCTGGGAGGTGAGGGCGACGGCCGCGGCGGCGGTTGCGGTGAGCACGGTCACACGAGCGCGGGTCGGCTGCTTGGGTCGACGGTGGGACGCCACGGGGGCGATCTCCTTCTTCCTGGAGCCGCCGATCGAACGCAGACTCGGCGGACCTCCGCCCGCCACCCCGAATGGGTGATCAACCGCACGAAGGTTTGAGCCCAGACCCTAGTGACCAAGTTGTGATCACTTCAAATCCTCCCGGGCAAAATCTCGCCGCACAGCCAGGTTCTTTACCGTGTCCGCACGCGCAGTAGCGGCCACTTGACCGTCCGTTCCGCGAAATCGGGCATTAGGCCCAGGAGTTACGAGATGCGCGAAAGCCGCTTGAGGAGCATCGCGGAAGCAACCGGACGGGCACCGGACTTGGCGACCCCGTCGGCCACCTCGCGGTCCGTCGACACCACGACCACCGGCCGGCCGGGCGGCTCGGCCCGCACCAGCTGCCGGATCAACTCGTCCGCCGTCACACCGGGCTTGGAGAACAGCACCCGCACCCCGCGCGGCGGCGCGAGCAGCACCGGCGCCGCCAGCTCCGCCCCGTCGAAGACGCACGTCATCTCGGCACCGGTCTGCGCGGCCAGCATCGACAGCCCGCCCAGCAGCCGCAGCCGCTGCTTCTCCAGCGGCATCGTCGGATAGCCGGTCTTGGTCACGTTGTAGCCGTCGACGACCAGGTGCGCCTGCGGCAGCGCCAGCAGCTGGTCCAGGAGCGCCGGATCGGTCTCCGACAGCGCCCGCGCCGCGATGTCCTTCGGCGTCATCCGGCCCGGCTCCACCGCGTCCACGGTCTCCGCCGGCCGCACCGACACCGGCGGCAGCGCCAGTTCGCGCCGCAGTCCCTGCGCCGACTCCAGCACGGTGTCCAGCAGCAGCCGCACCCGCATGTCCTCGACACTGCGGCCCTCCCGGGTGGCCCGCCGGCTCGCCTCCAGCGCCGCCTCGGCCTCGCCCAGCCGGGACTTCAGCCTCCGGGCCTCGCTCTCGGCAGCCGCGACCTGCCCGGCCGCCTCCGCCCGCACCGCCTCGATCTCGCCGGTCGCCTTCCGCAGCGCCGCCTCACCGCGCTTCACGTCGTTGAGGGCGCTGCGCAGCTTCCGCTGAAGCGATTCGGCTTCCTTCTTGGCGGCGTCCAGCTCCTGGCGCAGCTGCTCCCCGCCGGTCTTCTGCTGCTCCCGCAGCCCGGCCAGCTCGGCGCGCAGCCGCTCCAGCTCCCGCTGGGTCTCCTCGCCGGCCCGCTCGGCGTCGGCCCGTTCGACCTCTTCACCGGCGGCCGCGACCAGCTTGACCCAGCCCGGGGGGCGCAGCACGTACGCGGCTGCCGCCACGTCGAGCGGGTCCGCGGCGGCCGGCGGCACGCCGGACTCCAGCGCCCCCGCCAGTTCGGGCTGGGCCTCCTTCAGCTTCTCGCCGATCCGGCCGCGGAAGACCGGATCGCTCTCCAGCGCGGAGGCCATCGCGTTGCCGGCGAACTTCGCCCGCCGGGTCGGGGTGAACCGGGCGTACTGCCGCAGCTGCGCGGGCAGATCGGCGAGCGTCAGCCCCCCGAACGCATCGGAGACGAAGCCGACGACCCGCCGCCGCACGCCCTCGGGCAACGGGCGGTCGAGCGCCTCGGCGGCGTCGCCGGCGCCGCTTGCAGGCTCCACAATCCGTCACCCCTACCGTCAGAAAACGATCCGGACCCGACCCCCTCAGGAGTCCGTGCCCGGCCTGTCCACGAGCTCGATCTGGTCCACCGCGTTGCACCAGCGGCAGCGGACCGACTCGATGGTCTCACTCACCACCTCACGCTCCTCGACCTTGGGCTCTCCCGCAAGGTCGAGGTGGACGTACTCGACCACCTTCGACGAGCGGGTGACGTCGAACCGGGTGAGGTTGCCGCACAGCGTGCAGCGCCAGCGCGTCGTCTCGGTCGGCAGAGGAACCGTCATCTGGGCGCAGTCTCCTTCGGGTGGGTGCCTGAGTACCGCTCGTTACCCTACGGCCTCCCGGCGTCCCGGCGCGGGCCCCCGTCCTCCATGCGAGACACGGCGGGGCAACCCGCCCCGTTCCTCCCGGTACGCGATGCTCTGAGCATGATCGCACCGGGCAGGGTCAGGCAATGGGGAGCGGGCCCGGTCATCACCCACACCCTGATCGCGGCCTGCTCCCTGATCTTCGTCCTGAGCCCGCTCTCCGGCCTCAACCCGGCCTACGGCACCGGCGACGCGCTCCTCGCCGCGCAGAACGACTACCTCCGCCGCTGGGGCGTGGTCCCCGACGAACTCTTCACCTTCTCCGCCCGCACCGCCCTCACCCCCCTGACGGCCCTCTTCATCCACGGCAGCTGGTTGCACCTGCTCGGCAACATGCTCTTCCTGTACGTCTTCGGCGTCATGACGGAGGAACGCATGGGCCGCGCCGAGTTCACGGCCTTCTACCTGGTCTGCGGCTACCTCTCGCTCGCCGCGTACGCCGCCGCCAACGCGAGCTCCGACCAGACCCTGGTGGGCGCCTCCGGGGCGATCTCCGGCGTCCTCGGCGCCTTCCTCCTCCTCTTCCCCCGGGCCCGCGTGACCAGCCTCTTCCCCTTCCTCCTCTTCCTCCCCCTGCGCTTCCCCGCCTGGCTCGTCCTGGCCTTCTGGTTCGCCATCCAGAGCCTGGCCGCCCACCGCGCCGGCGGCGGCCCCGGCGTCGCCTACCTCGCCCACGTCGCGGGCTTCGCCCTGGGCTCCGCCTACGCGTGGGCCCGCTACCGGCGTACGACTAAAGTGAGCAGCAGCCCAGCCCCGGCCACCGAGGGAGACAACCCGCCGTGATCACCGCTCTCGTCCTCATCAAGACCAGCGTGGACCGGATCCCCGAGATCGCCGAGGCGATCGCCGCGCTGGAGAACGTCAGCGAGGTCTACTCCGTGACCGGCACCTACGACCTGATCGCCCTGGTCCGCGTCGCCCGCCACGACGACCTGGCCGACATCATCCCCGGCCGTATCTCCAAGATCCCCGGCGTCGAGGCCACCGACACGCACGTCGCCTTCCGCACGTACTCCCAGCACGACCTGGAAGCGGCCTTCGCGATCGGGCTCGACGCGTAACCGTTGCACCTGGCCTGCGTGGCTCCGGCCCTGCCCGTGCCGGGCTCGGCCTTCGTGTCCGGCTGCCCGCCGGTGGGGTGCCCCGCGCTCCGCGCGGGGATGTTCTCCCACCCGCACCACCCACTGAGCGCATCCGGATGCGGAGCCGCTGGTGAATGGCCGGGCTTTCGTTGGCGGCCTCCCGCGCCGGTGGGTGCCCCGCGCTCCGCGCGGGTTGGTCTCCCACCCGCACCACCCGTGCAAGGCATCACAGTTGCCGGGCCACTGGTGGGGGGCTGGGGATTCGTTGGCGGCCGTCGCCCGCCGGAGGGGATGGGCCCTTGACGGGGCCGGATGACCCGCTCAGCGCACTTTGTTGACGGCAAGCGTCACACGTCCCCCGGCGGGCATCTGCCCGGCGGAAAACCGCAGGTCACGGGGGCGCCGCCGGGCGAGGGCGCGCACGTGGCGATCGTGGGCGGCTTATGCCCAACCCCTGGCCGGCCCGGTGGCCGCCATACGGAAGTGACTGCGTAGCGATCGAAGGCGCGGGCTCAGCCCGCACCCCGCAGGACTACCGGACACGCCACGGCCGCACCCGTCCCCCTGCCCGTTCCTCCCCCTCCGGGGGGTGCTCGCAGGTCTGGACACCGGCGGCACGGTGGCCGGAGTCAAGGGTGGCCCGAAGGGCCATCGCGCAGCGACGCGACCGAAGGGAGCGCCCTTGACGCCGGCCACCGGGCCGACCGCACCATCAGACCAGCGGGCAACCCCCGGAGCCCCCACAACCCGGCCCGGCCCCGCCACCGCAAACCCCAGACCCCAGACCCCGCCCCACCACGGGGGTGGAGGGCAGATCCGGCCCCGCAGCATCGGGATAGGGGGGAAAGGAAACCCCGCTCAAGGGCAACACCCGCCTACGACACCGCCCAGCAACGCCTACCGGCTACCACCTACCGCCCACCGCCCACCGCCCCCTCACCCCACCACCGCCACGCACCTGCCGCCCTCCGTCCGGTACTGCCACCGCGCCCCGCACTCCACGAGTTCCCGGACCGCCCCCACGAACCGGTCCACGTGCTCGTCGGGGGTTCCCGCGCCGAAGCTCACGCGGATCGCGTTCAGGGACCGTTCCCCCGGCCCGCCTTCGGGGGACCCGCACTCCCCCGCCTCCTGGGGTTCGCTGCCCAGCAGCGTCCGTACCAGCGGGTGGGCGCAGAACAGGCCGTCGCGGACGCCGATGCCGTATTCCGCGGAGAGTGCGGCCGCGAAGTGGGAGCTGTTCCAGCCTTCGACCACGAAGGAGATGACGCCGACGCGCGGGGCGTCGTCGCCGAACAGCGACAGGACCTTGACCGCGGGCACCGCCGCGAGGCCTTCCCGTACCCGCCGGACGAGGGACTGCTCGCGTTCGACCAGCCGGTCGAAGCCGGCTTCGGTGAGGGCGCGGCAGGCGGAGGCGATCGCGTAGACGCCGATGACGTTCGGCGAGCCGGCTTCGTGGCGGGCGGCGGTGGTGTGCCAGGCGACGTCCACGCCGCCGTCTTCCCGCCGTGCGACCTGCCGGGACGCGCCGCCGCCGGCGAGGTACGGCTCGGCCTCCTGGAGCCAGTCGGCACGGCCGGCGAGGACGCCGGAGCCGAAGGGCGCGTACAGCTTGTGTCCGGAGAAGGCGACCCAGTCGACGTCGAGGTCGGCGATCGAGACGGCATGGTGGGGTGCGAGCTGGGCCGCGTCGAGGACGATCCGCGCGCCGTGGGCGTGGGCGGCGGCGGCGAGTTCCCTTACGGGCCAGAGTTCGCCGGTCACGTTGGACGCGCCGGTGACGCAGACGAGTGCCGGACCGTACGGGTCGCGGTCGGCGAGGGCCCGTTCCAGGGTGGCGACGGCCTGGGCGGGGGTCCGGGGCGCGTTGAGGTAGGTGACGTGCGCGTCCCGCCACGGCAGCAGCGAGGCGTGGTGTTCGGTCTCGAAGACGAACACCTGGCAGCCGGCGGGCAGGGCCTGGGCGAGCAGGTTGAGGCTGTCGGTGGTGGACCGGGTGAAGACGACCTGGTCGCCGTCGCGGCAGTCGAGGAATTCGGCGACGGCGGCCCGGCTCTGCTCGAACAGGTCGGTGGACAGCTGCGAGAGGTACCCGGCGCCGCGGTGGACGCTGCCGTAGTAGGGCGCGTAGGCGGCGACGTCGTCCCACACCCGCTGGAGCGCGGGCGCGCTGGCGGCGTAGTCGAGCGCGGCGTACGTGACTTCCCCGCCGGTCACGAGCGGCACGGTCACGTCCCGCCCGAGCACGGGCAGCGGCTGACAGGCGGCGTCGGCATCGCCGGCGCCCACAGCAGAGGCAAGGGCAGAGGAAGACGCAGACGCAGAGGCAGCCCCGGCCCCAGCGCCGGAAACAGCAGCAGAACCAGCAGAATTCAGGTACGCGGACATGACGGTATCTCCCGGGATGGAATGGCTTCAAGAAACCCGCACGAAAGCCGTCGGCGAAAACCGAAGACACCGAGGAAACCCACGCACGGGTAAACCCCCACGCACGCACGCCACACAAAGGAAGGAGGGGCGGCATCGGCCACAAACCCACGGGCCCGCGGAGGAAATGATGAAGAAGGGGCGCTACGCGCCTATCGCATTCGCTTGCTCACGGAAAACGCTCCTCGAATGACCAGGATCCCTGGTGTCGAGGGATCCGCGCTTGCCGGGGACCTTGTGGTCCACGGCCAGGTCATCACCCGGGGCACCCCGCCACGGAAGGAGGGTTGCCGGACAGCAAGCCGGGGCCTGATCGCTGTCACTCGTGACCTACATGCATCCTGCCACAAGATCCCGACACGACAAGGCCCGGTCCACCATTCGGACCGGGCCCTGAGGTTTTTCAGTCGCGCGGAGTCATTTCTGACTGAATCCGACCCACCGTTCCAGTGCCTCCCGGGCGGCTCCCGAGTCGATCGATTCGGCAGCGCGCTCGATCCCTGCCCGAATCCGCTCTTCCAGCGTCCCGGAGCCCAATTCCCCGGCCCCTTCCCCTTCGAGCCCGTCCAGGGCCACGAGCGCCGCCGCGGAATTCAGCAGGACGGCATCGCGCACGGGTCCGGTCTCTCCCGCGAGCAGCCGCCGTGCCACATCGGCGTTGTACGAGGCGTCCGCGCCCCGCAGCGCCGAGATGTCGACGATCTCGATCCCCACGTCCCGCGGGTCGAACGCCTGCGTGTCCACCCGTCCTTCCCGTACCCACCAGACCCGGGAGGTCGCCGTGGTGGTGAGTTCGTCGAGGCCGTCGTCGCCGCGGAACACGAGGGCGGAGGAGCCCCGCTCGGCGAGCACGCCGGCGACGATGGGGGCCATCCGGGCGTCGGCGACGCCGGTGGCCTGGGCGCGGACCTGGGCCGGGTTGGTGAGCGGTCCGAGGAAGTTGAAGGTGGTCCGGATGCCGAGTTCCCTGCGCGCGGCGGCGACGTGCCGCAGGGCGGGGTGGAACTTGACGGCGAAGCAGAAGGTGATGCCGGCTTCTTCGGCCACCTGGGCGACGCGGGCGGGCGTCAGGTCCAGGTTGACGCCGAGCTTCTCCAGGACGTCGGAGGCGCCGCTGGCGGAGGAGGCGGCCCGGTTGCCGTGCTTGACGACCTTGGCGCCGGTGCCGGCGACGACGATCGCGGACATGGTGGAGATGTTGACGGTCTTGGCGCCGTCACCGCCGGTGCCGACGATGTCGACGGTCCGGCCGGGAACCCGGATCAGGTTGGCGTGCGCGTACATGGTGCGGACGAGTCCGGTGATCTCGGCGACGGTCTCGCCCTTGGCGCGCAGGGCCACGGCGAAGCCGGCGATCTGCGCGTCGGTGGCTTCGCCCCGCATGATCCGGTCCATGGCCCAGGCGGTCTCGTCGGCCGAGAGGTCCTTGCCGCCGAGCAGGGCGTCGAGTACGCCCGGCCAGGTCAGGCCCGCCACGCCGTCGCCGCCTGTCGGGGTCGCAACGTTCAT
The DNA here is from genome assembly GCF_020532645.1 of Streptomyces bambusae. Taxonomy (GTDB): domain Bacteria; phylum Actinomycetota; class Actinomycetes; order Streptomycetales; family Streptomycetaceae; genus Streptomyces; species Streptomyces bambusae. Next base: position 39,165 of record NZ_JAJAUZ010000028.1, on the reverse strand, counting down.
GGTCCACTCCTGGGTCCATCGCCGAATTACAGAGGGTGTCGCATGGTCACCCTATCCAGCCCGCAGCACAGCGAAGAGCCCCGTCCAGAGGCTGGACGGGGCTCCTGCTGTGGCGATCAGTTCGTCTCGGAGGGGTCCGGGGACCGCTCCGAGGGGGATCCCGGAGGGAGATCAGTGGTGGCCGTGGCCGCTCTGGATCTCCTTGTACTCCTCGGCCGTGGCCTTCGGAATCTGGTGGTCCTCCCCGTAGTAGCCCTTGCTGAGCTTCACGCGGAGCTTCTCCATCAGCTTCACCTTGCGCTCGACACCGTTCTCGTCGACCGTCGGGCCGATCTCGGCGGGCTTGTACTGCTCGTGCGCGGTGAGGGTGTGCAGCTTGCCAGGCGACAGCGGCTCGTGGACCTCGACGAACTCACCGTGCGGCAGGCGCTTGATGATGCCGGTCTCACGGCCGTGCAGCACCTTGTCGCGGTCGCGGCGCTGGAGGCCGAGGCAGATGCGCTTGGTGATGACGAACGCGATGACCGGGCCGACGAAGAAGCCGATGCGGGCGAACCACGTGATGGCGTTGATCGACAGGTGGAAGTACTGCGCGAACATGTCGTTGCCACCTGCGATGAGCAGGATGACGTACCAGGTCAGCCACGCGACGCCGAAGCCCGTACGGGTCGGCGCGTTGCGCGGGCGGTCCAGGATGTGGTGCTCGCGCTTGTCGCCGGTGACCCAGGACTCGATGAACGGGTAGACGGCGATGGCCGCGAGGACCAGCGGGAAGATCACCAGCGGGATGAACACGCCCAGGACGAGCGTGTGGCCCCAGAGGTTGATCTCCCAGCCCGGCATGGCACGGATGAGACCTTCGGAGAAGCCCATGTACCAGTCGGGCTGTGCACCCGTGGACACGTGGTCCGGGATGTACGGGCCGAGCGCCCAGATCGGGTTGATCGAGGCGATCGCGGAGATGACCGCGATGACGCCGAAGACCAGGAAGAAGAAGCCGCCGGCCTTGGCCATGTACACCGGCAGCAGGGGCATGCCGACGACGTTGTTGTTCGTGCGGCCGGGGCCCGCGAACTGGGTGTGCTTGTGGTAGAAGACCAGGATCAGGTGCGCCACCAGCAGGCCGAGCATGATGCCCGGCAGCAGCAGGATGTGGATCGAGTAGAACCGGGCCACGAAGTCGTGGCCGGGGAACTCGCCGCCGAAGAGGAACATCGACAGGTACGTGCCCACGATCGGCACGGACAGGATCGCGCCCTCCATGAAGCGGACACCGGTGCCCGAGAGCAGGTCGTCCGGCAGGGAGTAACCGGTGAAGCCGGTGAACATGCCGAGGACCAGCAGCAGGAAGCCGAAGACCCAGTTGACCTCACGCGGCTTGCGGAACGCGCCGGTGAAGAACACGCGCATCATGTGCACGAGCATGGCCGCGACGAAGATCAGGGCCGCCCAGTGGTGGATCTGCCGGATGAGCAGACCGCCGCGGACGTCGAAGCTGATGTCCAGCGTCGAGGCGTAGGCCTCGGACATCCGGACGCCCTGCATCGGCACGTACGAGCCGTGGTACACGACCTCGTTCATGCTCGGGTGGAAGAACAGCGTCAGGTACACACCCGTGAGGATGATGATGATGAAGCTGTAGAGGCAGATCTCACCCAGCATGAAGGACCAGTGGTCCGGGAAGATCTTGCGCATGTTCGACTTGGCGAGGCTGTAGATGCCCAGGCGGCCGTCCGCCCAGTCGGCTACGCGCTCGCCCGCCGGCGCTTTGCGCTTGTCGGTAGCGGTCGCAGTGCTCATCCGCGCTCCCAGAAGGCAGGACCGACGGGCTCTTCGAAGTCGCCGAGCGCCTCGAGGAAGCCTTCGTCATTCACGCCGATCCGCAGCTGCGGGAGGGCGTGACCGGCCGGGCCGAAGATGACGCGGGCGCCGTCGGAGAGGTCGAAAGTGGACTGGTGGCACGGGCAGAGCACGTGGTGGGTCTGCTGCTCGTACAGGCTGATCGGGCAGCCGACGTGGGTGCAGATCTTCGAGTAGGCCACGATGCCGTCGTGGGACCACTCCAGCTCCTGCTTGTCCTTGATGTCCTCCGGCTGGATACGGACGATCATCAGGGCAGCCTTGGCGATCTGCTGCATGTAGTCGTGCTGGTCCTCTTCCAGGCCCTCGGGCATGGCGAAGGTCAGCGAACCGACGGCGACGTCCTCGGGACGCAGCGGCTCCATCGTGTTCTGGTTGATGAGCAGCTTGCCCTTGGCCCAGATCGTCTTGCGGAGCTTGTCCTCGGGCAGCGGGCCCAGGTCGCGCAGCAGGACGACACCGGAGAGCGGCACCATGGCCAGCGCTCCGAGCATCGTGTTGCGGATGAGCTTGCGGCGGCCGATGTCGGACTCGCGGGCACCGTCGGCGAAGTCCGCCAGGACCTTGGCCTTGACCTCGGGGGCGGCCTCGATCGGGTGGCGCTCGTCGGCGACCTCGACGTCGGACATCAGGGTGCGGGCCCAGTGGACCGCGCCCGCGCCGATGCAGAAGAGGGCGATGCCGAGCGTGACGCCGAGGGCGAAGTTCAGACCGCTCACGTGGCCGAACGGCCAGATGTAGACGATCTTGTCCACCGGGATCGTCACGTAGGACGCGATGAAGCCGATCGTGGCCAGCATCGACAGCGTGAACAGCATGGCCACGGTGCGCTCGGAGCGCTTGGCCGCCCGCTCGTCGATGTCCTGGATGCGCGGCTTGTGGGCCGGCAGGCCGGGGTCGGCGAACGGGTCGTCCGCCACCGCCACACCACCGTGGTGCGCGTCGCCCTGCTCGGTCGGCAGGTGCTTGTCTTCGGGAATGTCTTGGCTACTCATGACTTCTTGGCCTTAGCGGTGTGGGCCGCGACCCAGACGGCGACAGCGATGAGCGTTCCCAGACCGAAGATCCAGCCGAACAGGCCTTCGCTGACGGGGCCGAGGCCGCCGAGCTTGAGGCCGCCGGGGCTCTCCGACTTGTCGCCGTTGACGGTCTGGAGGTACGCGATGATGTCCTTCTTCTCCTTCTCCGGCATGGTGCTGTCCGGGAAGGAAGGCATGTTCTGCGGGCCGGTGAGCATGGCCTCGTAGATGTGCTTCGGCGAGACACCCTCAAGGTTGGGGGCGTACTTGCCGTGCGTCAGCGCGCCGCCCTCACCGGTGAAGTTGTGGCACTGCGCGCAGTTGTTGCGGAACAGCTCACCACCGCGGGCGATGTCCGCGCCGGCCGGGTCGTACTGCTTCTCGGTCGGCGTGATCGGGCCGGCACCGAGGGACGCGATGTACGCGGCGAGCTGGTCGATCTGCGCCTGGGTGTAGATGTTCTTCTTCTTCGGCACCTGGGCGCCGGGCTGCTGGGCGGGCATACGGCCCGTGCTCACCTGGAAGTCGACGGCGGCGGAGCCGACGCCCACCAGGCTCGGGCCGTCAGATGAACCCTGACCCCCGGACCCGTGGCAGCTTGCGCAGCCCACGGCGTAGAGCTTCTGACCCTCCTCGATGGCGAGGGACTGGGCGGTTTCATCGGCCTGCGCCTTGCCCGCGGGCGCGAACGCGGCGTACAGCCCCCCAGTGGCCGCCAGCGCGAGGAGTAGAACGACGACCGCCGCCAGCGGATGGCGTCGTCGTGCGGAGAGCTTTTTCACGGATTACCCCGGTGTCAGGATCTTCTGCGTCGGTGTTGCTGGATGGATGCCGGGTTCGGACCCGGCGACGTGATCGCTACTTGATCAGGTAGATCGTCGCGAAGAGGCCGATCCAGACGACATCGACGAAGTGCCAGTAGTAGGACACGACGATGGCCGAGGTCGCCTGTTCGTGGGTGAACCTCTTGGCCGCGTAGGTCCGGCCCAGGACCAGCAGGAAGGCGATGAGACCGCCCGTCACGTGCAGACCGTGGAAGCCGGTGGTCAGGTAGAAGACCGAGCCGTACGCGTCAGACGAGAGCGAGAGGCCCTCGTGCTTGACCAGCTCGGTGTACTCGAACACCTGGCCGCCAATGAAGATCGCACCCATGACGAAGGTGATCACGAACCAGGTGCGGAGCTTCTTCACGTCACCGCGCTCGGCGGCGAAGACGCCGAGCTGGCAGGTGAGGGAGGAGAGCACCAGGATCGTGGTGTTGGTCGCCGAGAACGGGAGGTTGAGAAGGTCGGCCTTCTCGGTCCAGAAGTCGGTACCCGTCACCGATCGCAGGGTGAAGTACATCGCGAAAAGGGCCGCGAAGAACATCAGCTCGGAACTCAACCAGATGATGGTTCCGACGCTGACGAGGTTCGGCCTGTTGACCGTCGGGTGCGCGTGCCCGGTATCTACTGTCGTTGCTGTCGCCACGACCGACATTATGTCGGTCGCTTATCCCGCCCTCACCCCGGGGGGTGCCGTTCGGAGTGTCCGGGGGGTGTGCACTGCCCGAACGGCCCAGCAAACGGCCGTCACCGGGGCGTGCGAACCGATGTTGACAGGACGTCGGGAGGAGTACGATCCCGCGCAACATCACTGTGATTCCTGTGACGCGTGGAGGAACGATGCGGGCGACTGCGAGGGTTCTGGTCTACAGCGACGACGCCAACACGAGGGAGCAGGTGCGGCTGGCGTCGGGCCACAGGCCGGCCGCGGACCTGCCGCCGGTGGAGTTCGTCGAGTGCGCGACGCTGCCGGGCGTGTTGAAGGCCCTGGAGGACGGCGGGATCGATGCCTGCGTGCTGGACGGGGAGGCCGTGCCGGCGGGCGGCATGGGCGTCTGCCGGCAGATCAAGGACGAGGTGTTCCGGTGCCCGCCGGTGCTGCTGCTGATCGGGCGCCCGCAGGACGCCTGGCTTGCCACGTGGAGCCGGGCGGACCGTGCCGTCACCCATCCGGTGGACCCGGTGGAGTTCGCGGGCGCGCTGGCGGACGTCCTGCGGACCCGCCTCTCGGTGGATCACTGAGACGGCCGGTGCGGCCCTGCGGGGCCTGAGGAGGCGGTTCGGGGCCCCGAGGGGCCCCGAATGCGTGTGAGGGCCGCTCAGCGGCCTTGTGATCACACCCGGGGGCGCAGCCGGGCGCTGTCGGCGGGGGTGCTGCCGTCCGGGGTGCCGGCGATCAGGGCGCTGCCCTCGCGCCACTTCTTCCAGGGCACGTTCCAGTCGCCGAAGCCGTTCCCGAACGGGTCCATGTCCTCGCCGATGCTGTTGACGACGCGGACGATGTCGCCCTCCTTGATGTTCTCGTAGAACCAGGCGGCGTTGCCGGTGCTCATGCCGGTGCAGCCGTGGCTGACGTTGGCGTAGCCCTGGGAGCCGACGGACCACGGGGCGGCGTGCACGTATTCACCACTCCAGGTGACGCGGGTGGCGTAGTAGACGGGCAGGTTGTAGTACTCGCTGCTGCTCTGGGAGATGCCGACGGTGTCGCCGCGCATCTGGACGAAGTACTGCTTGCCGAGGACCACCTTGTAGCCGTTGCGGGTGGAGAAGCCCGGCTTGCCGGTGGTCACCGGGATGGTGTTGATCACTTCTCCGTTGCGTTTGAACGTCAGCTGGTGCGAGGAGGCGTCGGTTTCGACCTCGACCCGGTCGCCGATCTCCAGCTTCAGCGGCGCCCCGGTGGCCCCGTGCAGGCCGGGGGCGACCTGGATGCCCTCCAGGTTGCTGCGTACGGAGACGGTGGCGTGGGCGGGCCAGTACTCCTTCGGGCGGTAGTGCAGCTTCTTGTCGTCGACCCAGTACCAGGAGCCCTCGGTGCGGGGGGCGGACTCGACGACCAGGGCCCGCTCGACGACGGCGCGGGCCGCCTTGTCGGCGACGGGCTCGCTGAGTTCGGCCGTGATGGGCTGCCCGACGCCGTACGTGCCCGCGTCCGGGCCGAACACGACCTTGAGGAGCTTGTGGGCCGGGGTGGTGTCGAAGGAGAGGGTGCGCTGCCCGGGAGAGCCGTCGGGCTTCTCGGTGCGGACGGTGACGGTGTAGCGGACGCCGGCGGCGAGCGGGGTCGTGCTGTGCCAGCGGTCGCCGTCGGCGGAGAGTTCGCCGGCGAGGCGGCGGCCGTGCGTGTCGGTGACGGTGACGTCGGTGATCCGGCCGTCCTTGCCCTTCGCGGTCACCTCCAGCGGCCGTCCGGGGTCGACGGGGCGGCTGCCGGCCTTCTGGTTGAAGCCGACCTGGTCGGCCGCGTCGTAGGGGCGGGCGGCGAGCGGGCTGCCCTTGGACCCGCACGCCGTGGCGCCGGCTCCGAGGGACGCGACCAGCATGGAGCAGCTGAGGACGGTCCAAAGACGCGGTGTGTGGCTCATGCCACAAACGCTATGAAGATATGACTATTACTGCGCGCGGGGTGACTGCAAACGAGGGGCCCGGACTCCTCGTGACGAGGTGTCCGGGCCCCAACGCGTGCTGCGTGCCCACCGGGTCGTACCGGCGGAGCGGGTCCTACTGGTTCTGGTTCTCACCGCGGTAGTACTCGTACACCCAGCCCCACAGACCCACGAGGATCACCGGAGCGGAGAAGTACATCAGCCACCAGCCGAAGATGACGCCCATGAAGGCCAGGGCGCCGCCGACGGCCAGGGAGAGCGGCTGCCAGCTGTGCGGGGAGAAGAAGCCGAGCTCGCCGGCCTCGTCCGCGACGTCCGCTTCCTTGTTGTCCTGGGCCATGGCGTCGACACGCTTGGCCGTGAAGGCCAGGTAGTAGCCGATCATGACGCTCAGGCCGAAGGCCAGGAAGAGCGCGGTGGTGCCCGCCGGCTCCTTCGACCACACGCCGTACACGACGGCCATGATCAGGATGAACGCGGAGAGCCAGAGGAACATCTTGCCCTGGATCTTCACTTGCCGGCCTCCTTGTCACCGGTGACGGCCTTGGCCGGCTCGCCGTGGTTCTCGAGGTGGTCGAGAGCGGCGATCTCAGGGTGGTGCAGGTCGAACGCAGGGGATTCCGAGCGGATGCGCGGCAGCGTGAGGAAGTTGTGCCGCGGCGGCGGGCAGGAGGTCGCCCACTCCAGCGAACGGCCGTAGCCCCACGGGTCGTCGACCTCGATCTTCTTGCCGTACTTGGCGGTCTTCCACACGTTGTACATGAACGGAAGCATCGACAGGCCGAGCAGGAAGGAGCTGATCGTCGAGATCGTGTTCAGCGCGGTGAAGCCGTCGGCGTCCAGGTAGTCCGCGTAACGGCGGGCCATGCCCTCCGCGCCGAGCCAGTGCTGCACCAGGAACGTGCCGTGGAAGCCCACGAACAGGGTCCAGAACGTGATCTTGCCGAGGCGCTCGTCCAGCATCTTGCCCGTGAACTTCGGCCACCAGAAGTGGAAGCCGGAGAACATCGCGAAGACCACGGTGCCGAAGATGACGTAGTGGAAGTGCGCGACGACGAAGTACGAGTCGGAGACGTGGAAGTCCATCGGGGGCGAGGCCAGGATGACGCCGGTCAGACCACCGAAGGTGAAGGTGATCAGGAAGCCGACGGCCCAGAGCATCGGGGTCTCGAAGGACAGCGAGCCCTTCCACATGGTGCCGATCCAGTTGAAGAACTTCACACCGGTCGGTACCGCGATCAGGAAGGTCATGAAGGAGAAGAACGGCAGCAGCACACCACCGGTGACGTACATGTGGTGGGCCCACACCGTCACCGAGAGGCCGGCGATCGCGATCGTCGCGGCGATCAGGCCGATGTAACCGAACATCGGCTTGCGCGAGAAGACCGGGATGACCTCGGAGATGATGCCGAAGAACGGCAGGGCGATGATGTACACCTCTGGGTGTCCGAAGAACCAGAAGAGGTGCTGCCACAGCAGTGCGCCGCCGTTGGCCGCGTCGAAGATGTGCGAGCCGAACTTGCGGTCCGCCTCCAGCGCGAAGAGCGCGGCGGCGAGCACCGGGAAGGCGAGCAGGACCAGGACACCGGTCAGCAGCACGTTCCAGGTGAAGATCGGCATGCGGAACATCGTCATGCCGGGCGCGCGCATGCAGATGATCGTGGTGATGAAGTTGACCGAGCCGAGGATCGTGCCGAAGCCGGAGAAGGCCAGACCCATGATCCACATGTCGGCGCCGATGCCCGGCGAGCGGACGGCGTCCGACAGCGGGGAGTAGGCGAACCAGCCGAAGTCGGCGGCACCCTGCGGGGTGACGAAGCCGGCCACCGCGATGGTCGAACCGAAGAGGTACAGCCAGTACGCGAACATGTTCAGCCGCGGGAACGCCACGTCGGGCGCGCCGATCTGCAGCGGCATGATCCAGTTCGCGAATCCGGCGAACAGCGGCGTCGCGAACATCAGCAGCATGATCGTGCCGTGCATCGTGAACGCCTGGTTGAACTGCTCGTTCGACATGATCTGCGTACCCGGACGGGCAAGCTCGGCGCGCATGAAGAGCGCCATGATGCCGCCGATGATGAAGAACACGAACGAGGTGACCAGGTAGAGCGTGCCGATCGTCTTGTGGTCGGTGGTGGTCAGCCACTTCACGACGACGTTGCCCGGCTGCTTGCGCCGCACCGGCAGCTCGTTCTCGTACGAGTCGTCAGCTGCCGCGGCACCCTGAGGTTCGTTGAGGATGCTCACAGTTTGTTCGTCTCCGAGTTCCGGGCCGGGTCGGTCAGCTTGATACCGGCCGGGAGGTAACCGGTCTGCCCCTTCTCGGCCAGCTCCTTCAGGTGCGCCTGGTAGCGCTCCGGGGAGACGACCTTCACGTTGAAGAGCATCCGGGAGTGGTCGACGCCGCAGAGCTCGGCGCACTTGCCCATGAAGGTGCCCTCCTGCGTGGGGGTCACCTCGAAGACATTGGTGTGCCCGGGGATGACGTCCTGCTTGAACAGGAAGGGCACCACCCAGAACGAGTGGATGACGTCGTTGGACGACAGGATGAAGCGGACCTTCTCGCCCTTGGGGAGCCAGAGGGTCGGGCCCGGGTTGCCGTTCTGCGGGTTCCGGTCACCGGGGACGCCCTTGGTGTAGACGCCCTCGGCGCCCGCGGGGAAGTCCTTGGTGTACTTGTCCGGGATGGAGGCGAGTTCCTTGGGAACGCGCGGCGCCTTCTCGGCCTCGGCCTTCTCCTTCGCGGACGCGCCCTCGGGCACCTCCACGGGGGGAAGCTGCGGGGTCGCGGGGTCGCCGTCGACGTCCTCGATGTAGTTGAAGCCCCAGCTCCACTGGAAGCCCACCACGTTGATGGTGTGCTTCGGCTTGTCGGAGAGGGCGAGCAGCTTCGACTCGTCACGTGCGGTGAAGTAGAACAGCACCGAAACGATGATGAGCGGGACCACGGTGTACAGCGCCTCGATCGGCATGTTGTACCGGGTCTGCGGCGGAACCTCCACCTTGGTGCGGCTGCGCCGGTGGAAGATGACGCTCCACAGGATCAGGCCCCAGACCAGGATGCCCGTGACGAGGGCGGCCGCCCAGGAGCCCTGCCACAGGGAGAGGATGCGCGGCGCCTCCTCGGTGACCGGAGTGGGCATTCCGAGGCGGGGGAAGTCTTTCCAGGTATACGAGCAACCAGTCGCGGTCGCCAGGACCATACCCGCAGTCAGCGCCTGCAGCAGCTTCCGCCGCATCGGGCGCCGCGGCGAGCGGTCGGAGCCGTAGGGACTCACGTAGCGCCTTCCCGAGAGTCTCGGCCCGCGCGACCGGCTGCGGCCGTCTCGCGGGTCGGTCGCCGGCCCTGACGCGGGCAGGGGTTTGGATGTTTATGCGGACCAAACCCTACTGGACGCTATTTGGGGTCGCGCGGGGAGGGTGCCCAACGCGCCGCGACAGCCCCCGAAGGGGTGGCTCCGCCTTCCGGGGGACGGCTCGCGCGAGCCCGACCGGCGGGCCCGGAGGGCCATCTGACGCCCCCTGACCTGAGGAGCGGGGTGCGCGGCGTAGCGTGCCCACATGCCGTACTTCGACTCCGCTTCCTCTGCTCCGCTGCATCCCGTCGCCCGCCAGGCCCTGGTGGCCGCGCTCGACGAGGGGTGGGCGGATCCGGCCCGGCTGTACCGGGAGGGGCGGCGGGCCAGGCTGCTCCTGGACGCCGCCCGGGAGGCCGCGGCGGAGGCGGTGGGGTGCCGTCCGGACGAGCTCGTGTTCACTCCTTCGGGGACACGCGCGGTTCACCTCGGCGTCCGGGGGGCGCTCGCGGGACGCCGGCGGGCCGGCGGGCATCTGGTCGTATCGGCGGTGGAGCACTCCTCCGTGCTCCATGCGGCCGAGGCGCACACGGCGGGCGGCGGGACTCTGACCGAGGTGCCGGTGGACCGGACGGGTGCGGTGGCGGCGGAGTCGTTCGCCGCGGCGCTGCGGGCCGACACCGCGCTGGCCTGCCTGCAGTCCGCCAACCACGAGGTGGGGACGGTGCAGCCGGTCGAGGAGGCCGCGGCGGCCTGCCGGGCGGCTGGGGTGCCGCTGCTGGTGGACGCGGCCCAGTCGCTGCCGTGGGGGCCGGTGCCGGGCGACTGGTCGCTGCTGGCGGGGAGCGCGCACAAATGGGGCGGGCCGGCCGGGGTGGGGCTGCTGGCGGTCCGCAAGGGGGTCCGGTTCGCTCCCCAAGGGCCGGTGGACGAACGGGAGTCGGGGCGGTCGGCGGGGTTCGAGAACATCCCCGCGATCGTGGCGGCCGCGGCCTCGCTGCGGGCGGTACGGGCGGAGGCCGAGGAGGAGGGGCGGCGGCTGCGGGTCCTGGTGGACCGGATCCGGCGGCGGGTGGCGCGGCTGGTGCCGGACGTGGAGGTGGTCGGGGACGCGGAGCGGCGGCTGCCGCACCTGGTGACCTTCTCCTGTCTCTACGTCGACGGGGAGATCCTGCTGCACGAGCTGGACCGGGCCGGGTTCTCGGTGTCGTCCGGGTCGTCCTGTACGAGCTCCACGCTGACGCCGAGCCATGTGCTGCGGGCGATGGGGGTGCTGTCGGAGGGGAACGTGCGGGTGTCACTGCCGCCGGGCACCTCGTCGGACGACGTGAACCGGTTCCTGGAGGTGCTGCCGGGGGTGGTCGCGGGGGTGCGGGAGCGGCTCGGGGTGCCGGTCGCCGGGACCGATGCCGAGCCCGTCGCCGAGTCGGTGGTCGTCGACGCGCTCGGGCTGCGGTGCCCGCAGCCGGTGATCGAGCTGGCGAAGGTCATCTCCACCGTGGCGGTGGGGGGTGTCGTCACGGTCGTGTCGGACGACGAGGTGGCCCGGCTGGACATCCCGGCGTGGTGCGCGATGCGGGGGCAGGCGTACCTGGGCGAAGCGCCGGCGGACGGCGGCGGCGTGGCGTACCGGGTGCGGCGCCGGGTGTGACCCCGCACCGCACGGGGCTCCGCCCCGGACCCGCGGGTCCGGGGCGGAGCCCCGGTGCTCAGACGGTCAGGTGGGCCTGGACCTCGGCGGCGGCCTCGTCGCCGTACGCCTTGGTGAAGCGGTCCATGAAGTGCGCCCGGGCCAGGGTGTACTCCTGGGTGCCGAGGGTCTCGATGACCAGCGTGGCCAGCATGCAGCCGACCTGCGCGGCCCGCTCCAGGCCGACGCCCCAGCCGAGGCCGGTCAAGAAGCCCGCGCGGAACGCGTCGCCGACGCCGGTCGGGTCGACCTTGGCGTTCTCCTCGGGGCAGCCGACCAGGATCGGGTCGTGGCCGGCCCGCTCGATCTTGACGCCCTGGGAGCCGAGGGTGGTGACGCGGGTGCCGACCTTGGCGAGGATCTCGTCCTCGGTCCAGCCGGACTTCGACTCGATGAGGCCCTTCTCGTACTCGTTCGAGAAGAGGAAGGTCGCGCCCTCCATCAGGGTGCGGATGTTCTCGCCGTCCATGCGGGCGATCTGCTGCGAGAAGTCGGCCGCGAACGGGATCCCGCGGGTCCGGCACTCCTCCGTGTGGCGGAGCATCGCCTCGGGGTCGTCGGCGCCGATCAGGACCAGGTCCAGGCCGCCGACCCGGTCCGCGACGGACTTCAGCTCGATGAGGCGGGCCTCACTCATGGCGCCGGTGTAGAAGGAGCCGATCTGATTGTGGTCCTTGTCCGTGGTGCACACGAAACGGGCCGTGTGCAGGACCTCGGAGATGCGCACGGAGGCGGTGTCGACGCCGTGCCGGTCGAGCCAGGCACGGTACTCGTCGAAGTCGTACCCCGCGGCGCCGACCAGGATGGGGCGGGCCCCGAGCTGGCCCATCCCGAAGCAGATGTTCGGGCCGACGCCGCCCCGCCGCACGTCGAGGTTGTCGACGAGGAAGGAGAGGGAGACCGTGTGCAGCTGGTCCGCGACGAGCTGGTCGGCGAAGCGGCCGGGGAAGGTCATGAGGTGGTCGGTGGCGATGGAGCCGGTGACTGCGATACGCACGGCGTGGATGCTCCTGCGAGGGGCGGAAGGGGACAGTCAACGCTACCCGCTCCTGCCCGCTCCCGGGCACGGTGCGAAACTACCCCGTAGTAGCCCTTTCTTCGCAGAGAGCGCCGTGCTTACCGTGCCCGCATGAGGACATACCCCGACTCCGCCATGTCCACCGCCGGACCGGCGGCCGGTTCCGGCCTCGCCGGCCTGATCGGCGACTGCACGCGGATGGCCCCGCACTGGGCGGTGCCCGCCGGACCGGCCCCCGTCCGGGTGACCCCCGACCGGATCCACGGGATCACCGTCCCGCCCTCCTCGGCCCGCCTGATCGCCGGTACGGCCGCGTACGGCGACTGAGGGCCCGGGAACCGGATAGCGTCCGGGTCCGTCCCATCTGCACCACGGACGGCGAAGGAGCAATGCGGTGACCGGAGAACCCACCTCAGGGATGCGACGGCGGCCTTCGGTGGCCGTCGCCTCGATCGCGGCCGCGGTCCTGCTCGCGGGCGGCGGTACGGCGTACTGGGCGAGCACCGCGTACGGGGACCCCGCCGCGCCGCGCAGCGCGGCCGCGGCGGACACCCGTACGGCGGATCCCACCACTCCCCCGCCGGGCATCGCGCCCGGGGAGCCGGACCCGTCGGGCCACGGGGTGGTCTACCGGGCGGCCGGGAAGCTCCCGGAGGGGCCGGGGCGGGCGTACGCGTACCGGATCGCGGGGGCGGTGACGCAGGACGGGGTGGCCCGGCTGGCGTCCGCGCTCGGCGTGCCCGGCGTGCCGCGGGAGTCCGGCGGGCTGTGGCGGGCGGGCGTGGCCAAGGACGGCTCGGGCCCGCGGCTCCAGGTGTCGGCGCAGGCCCCGGGCGCCTGGTCGTTCAGCCTGTTCCAGACGGGCGGCTCGGACGACTGCGAGCGCGGGAAGGACACCTGCGGCCCTGCGGTGCTGCCGGAGGGCGGGGCGGACGGCGCCGGCACCCCGGTGGGCGAGGAGGCGGCGAAGGCGGCCGCGAAGCCGGTGCTGGCGGCGGCCGGGCTGGCCGGGGCGAAGCTGGACGCGTCGGTGGTGCTGGGATCGGCCCGGGTGGTCACGGCCGACCCGGTGGTCGGCGGGCTGCCGGTGCACGGCTGGTCCACGAAGGTGCACATCGGCCCGGACGGGCAGGTCGTGAGCGGCAGCGGTGAGCTGTCGGCGCCGGTGCGGGGCGACGAGCAGCAGGTGCTGTCGGCGGCGCGGGCGCTGGAGCGGCTGAACGCGGGCGCGCCCAAGCCGTCGATCGGCGGCTGCGCCACGCCGGTCCCGGACGCGGCCGTCGCACCGGACGCGGTGGCGGACCCGGCGGTGCCGTGCCCGCCCGGTTCCGGCACGCCCGGCACGCCCGGCCCGGCGCGGATCGAGCGGGTGACGGGTGCGGTGCTGGGGCTGACGCCGTCGGCAGACGGCGGTACCCGGCAGCTGGTGCCGGCCTGGCTGTTCTCGGTGGCCGGGCGGGACGGCGGCCCCGGGCACGTGGTGGCGCAGCCGGCCGCGGCGGCCGGGGAGACCCGGCCGGAGGTGCGGACCGTGCCGGGGTTCTCGTACGAGCACCGCGGCGGGAAGCTGACGGTGCACTTCTGGGGCGGGGTGTGCAGCACGTACGCGCTGGAGGTGCGGGAGCACCCGGCGTCGGTGACGGTGCGGGTGACGGAGACCAATCCGGACCCGGACCGGGCCTGCATCATGATCGCCCAGGAGATGTCGCTGTCGGCGGTGCTGGAGCAGCCGCTGAACGCGAAGCGGGTGGTCGACGGCACCACCGGCGATCCGCTGCGCCGGCAGTAGCGGGCGGCCGGCGGGGCCGGAACGCGAGAAGGGGCGGCACCGGGATTCCGGTGCCGCCCCTTCTGCGCGTGCCGCGGTTGCGGGGGTGCGCTTAGCTGAACGAGTCGCCGCAGGCGCAGGAGCCGGTGGCGTTCGGGTTGTCGATCGTGAAGCCCTGCTTCTCGATGGTGTCCACGAAGTCGATCGAGGCGCCGCCCAGGTAGGGGGCGCTCATGCGGTCGGTGACGACCTTGACTCCGTCGAAGTCCTTCACGACGTCACCGTCGAGGGAGCGCTCGTCGAAGAAGAGCTGGTAGCGCAGGCCGGAGCAGCCGCCGGGCTGGACGGCGACGCGGAGCGCCAGGTCGTCCCGGCCTTCCTGCTCCAGCAGGGCCTTGACCTTGGCGGCGGCGGCGTCGGACAGGAGGATGCCGTCGCTCACAGTGGTCTTGTCGTCCTGAACGGACATCTGCATTCACTCCCGAAGTGGGGCGGCTCCCCGCCGGGGCAGGGAAACGTCGGACTCTTGCCGTCGGTGGCAACCGACGGGGCCGCGGATTCATTCCGGGCCTGACGCTTGTTTCAGACATTCATGCTCGCACACCGGGACGGAGGGGTGGACCCCCTCGCGAGCCGCCCGCGAATTCGTCACATCGACACTATCGGCATCGTCAAAGTGACGTGAAGCGGTTATGATAGATAACGTCAACTAGACGAGAAGTCGCAGAAGTCGCCTAGCCGCAGACCTGCGGACTCCCAAGTCGCAGAACAGAAAGGGTGCGTGTCGTGACCACCGCCCAGCCTTTGGACGTCCAGCCGACGCCCCTCGCCCTGCTGCTGCTCGGCCGCGAAGCCGACCCCAAGAGCGAGCGCGGCGTGGAGTGCCCGGGCGACCTCCCCTCGCCGTCCGACCCGGACCTCGTGGCGCGCGCCCGCGCGGCCAAGGAGAAGCTCGGGGACAAGGTCTTCATCCTCGGCCACCACTACCAGCGTGACGAGGTCATCGAGTTCGCCGACGTCACCGGCGACTCCTTCAAGCTGGCCCGCGACGCCGCCGCCAAGCCGGAGGCCGAGTACATCGTCTTCTGCGGCGTGCACTTCATGGCCGAGTCCGCGGACATCCTGACCACCGACGACCAGATGGTGGTCCTGCCGGACCTGGCCGCGGGCTGCTCGATGGCCGACATGGCCACCGCCGAGCAGGTCGCCGAGTGCTGGGACGTACTGACCGAGGCCGGGATCGCGGACGTCACCGTGCCCGTCTCGTACATGAACTCCTCCGCCGACATCAAGGCCTTCACCGGCAAGCACGGCGGCACCATCTGCACCTCGTCGAACGCGAAGAAGGCGCTGGACTGGGCCTTCGAGCAGGGCGAGAAGATCCTCTTCCTGCCGGACCAGCACCTGGGCCGCAACACCGCCGTCCGCGACATGGGCATGTCCCTGGACGACTGCGTGGTCTACAACCCGCACAAGCCGAACGGCGGGCTGACCGCCGACCAGCTGCGCGCGGCGAAGATGATCCTGTGGCGGGGTCACTGCTCGGTGCACGGCCGCTTCAGCCTGGACTCGGTCAACGACGTCCGCGAGCGGGTCCCGGGCGTCAACGTGCTGGTGCACCCCGAGTGCAAGCACGAGGTGGTGGCGGCCGCCGACTACGTGGGCTCCACGGAGTACATCATCAAGACGCTGGAGGCGGCCCCGGCCGGCTCCAAGTGGGCCATCGGCACGGAGCTGAACCTGGTGCGCCGCCTGGCGAACCGTTTCGCCGCCGAGGACAAGGAAGTCGTCTTCCTCGACAAGACGGTCTGCTTCTGCTCCACGATGAACCGCATCGACCTGCCGCACCTGGTGTGGACGCTGGAGTCGCTGGCCGAGGGCAACCTGGTCAACCGGATCCAGGTCGACAAGGAGACCGAGAGCTTCGCGAAGCTCGCGCTGGAGCGGATGCTCGCGCTGCCGTAGTACGGCGGGCGGCCGGCGGCCGGCCGCTCCCGGGCACCGGAAGGGGCGCCCCTCACCCGAGGGGCGCCCCTTCACGTCGTTCTGCTGCGGGTGCGGCGGCCTACTGAGGGTGCGGCGCGCCGTCCCCGCGCGGCCTGACCAGGCCGGACTCGTACGCGATGACGACGAGCTGGGCGCGGTCGCGGGCGGAGAGCTTGGCCATGGCCCGGTTGACGTGGGTCTTGACGGTGAGCGGGCTGACTTCGAGGCGCCCGGCGATCTCGTCGTTGGACAGGCCGGCGGCCACGTGGACGAGGACCTCGCGCTCGCGGCCGGTGAGGGCGGCGAGCCGTTCGGCGTGCCCGGTGCCCGGAACCGGGTCGGAGCCGCCGCCCTGGGCGAGGAAGCGGGCGATGAGGCCCTTGGTGGCGACCGGGGAGAGCAGGGCCTCGCCGGCGTGCGCGATCCGGATGGCGTCGAGGAGGTCCTGGGGTTCGGCGCCCTTGCCGAGGAAGCCGGAGGCGCCGGCGCGCAGGGCCTGGACCACGTACTCGTCGGCCTCGAAGGTGGTGAGCATCACGACGCGGACGTCGGCGAGGGCCGGGTCGGAGCTGATGGTGCGGGTGGCGGCGAGGCCGTCGGTGCCGGGCATCCGGATGTCCATGAGGACGACGTCGGCGTGCTGCTCGCGGGCGAGGGCGACGGCCTGGGCGCCGTCGGGGGCCTCGCCGACGACCTCCATGTCCGGTTCGGAGTTCACGAGGATCTTGAAGGCGCTGCGCAGCAGGGCCTGGTCGTCGGCGAGCAGCACCCGGATGGGGCGGTCGGTGCTCATGCGTCCTCCCTGGCGTGGTCCAGGGGCAGGATCGCATGGACCCGCCAGCCGCCTCCGTAGCGGGGTCCGGCCGAGCAGCTGCCGCCGAGGGCGCCGGCCCGCTCGCGCATGCCGAGGAGGCCGTGGCCGCCGCCGGGGCCGGCGGGGACGGCGGTGGTGGTGCCGCCGTCGTCGAGGACCGTGACCTCCAGGGCGGAGCCGACCCGGACGATGCTGACCTCGGCGCGGGCGTCGGCGCCGGCGTGCTTGCGGACGTTGGTCAGGGCTTCCTGGACGATGCGGTAGGCGGCGAGGTCGGCGCCGGCGGGAAGCGGCGGGGCGCCGGGGTCGCGGGCGACGGCCACCGGCAGTCCGGCGTGCCGGAAGGTGTCGACGAGGTCGTCGAGGACGGCGAGGCCGGGAGCGGGTTCGGTGGGGGCCTCGGGGTCGCCGGACTGGCGGAGCAGGCCGACGGTGGCGCGGAGTTCGCCGAGGGCTGTGCGGCTGGCCTCGCGGACGTGGGCGAGGGCTTCCTTGGCCTGGTCGGGGCGCTTGTCCATGACGTGGGCGGCGACCCCGGCCTGGACGTTGACCAGGGCGATGTGGTGGGCGACGACGTCGTGGAGGTCGCGGGCGATGCGCAGCCGCTCCTCGGCGACGCGGCGGCGGGCCTCTTCCTCGCGGGTGCGTTCGGCGCGTTCGGCGCGTTCGCGGATGGCGTCGACGAAGGCGCGGCGGCTGCGGACGGCGTCGCCGGCGGCCGCGGCCATGCCGGTCCAGGCGAACACGGCGATGTTCTCCTGGGCGTACCAGGGCAGCGGGCCGGCCAGCAGGGCGGCGGCGGTGAGGCCGGTCATCGTGAGCAGGCCGACCCGCCAGGTGGTGGGCCGGTCGGTGCGGGCGGCGACGGTGAACAGGGCGACGACGGCGCTCATGGCGACGGGGGCGCGGGCCGGGCCGGCGAGGAGCTCGACGAGGGTGACCGCGCTGGTGGCGGCGAGAACGGTGCGGGGCCGGCGGCGCCGGAAGACCAGCGCGGCCGCTCCCAGCACCATCAGTCCGAGGCTGGGCAGGTCGGGGGTGCGGGTGCCGAACTCGGGCCCGCCGACGCCCTGCGGCTCGGCGAAGGAACCGATGACCATGGCCGCGAGGACCGCCAGCGCGAGCATGGCGTCGGTCCCGTCGGGGTGCGCGCACAGCCAGTCGCGGATGCGGGTGGTACGGGAGGCCTGCGGGGCCGGGGGTGTCGCCGTCACGACGGGCTACGGTACGCGCCCGGGCCCGGTGGCCGGCCCCCGGCCGGTCACCCCCCGGTCCGCCGGCCCGGGTGGAGCCGTGGCCCGGCGGGGGCCGGGGGGCGGGACGGGCCCCAGGCGGTGCGGACCGCGCAGACGGCGAGGACGGCGGCGATCGCGGCGAGGTGCTCCTTGCCCGCGAGGTTGTTCTTCACCAGCACCTCGATGATCATCACGGCGATCACGAGGGCTCCGGTGACGTACGCGCGGTAGCGCCAGCAGACGTACACGGCGAGGCCGACGACGGCGGCGGACGGGCCGGTGTCGTTGACGAGCCGGTCCGAGTCGGGCAGGCCCAGCGGGTGGTCCTGGCCCAGGGCCAGGCCGATGCGCGCGTACGTGGTGCCCGCGAGGGTGGCGACGTAGCCGATCAGCAGGGTCCGCCACCAGCCGATGCAGATCTCCGCGATGCCGAAGACCAGCAGGATCTGGGCGAGCGCGCCCCAGACCGGGAGGTCCAGGGCGGGCACGAACAGCGACAGCGGGGTGCGCAGCAGGGCCAGCCACAGCGGGTCGGTGGCCTTGACGGAGCCGAGGTTCTGGACGGGCTGGAAGCCCCAGGGCTGGTTCTGCACGATCTGGAAGACCGAGGTCAGGGCGACCGCGCCGAGGGTCATGGGGGCGGCCCGCCAGCGGCGCCGGACCAGTGCGTCCTTCAGCGTCCCGTACAGGGGTCCCCACTCGCGGCGGGCGAAGCGGGCCGCGGCGCCCGTGTTCAACGCTTGGTCTCCAGGTGTCTGCGGTGCAGCCACTTCGGCAGCCCGGGGGCCTCCAGGAAGCCCTCGGCCCGGCCCGCGGCGATGCCGATGCGCAGCAGGTCGGAGCTCTTCTCGAAGAGCATGAACCGCGGTTCCCAGATCGGCCGGTACTTGGCGTTGGCCCGGTAGAGGGACTCGATCTGCCACCAGCGCGAGAAGAAGCTCAGCAGGGAGCGCCACAGCCGCAGGACGGGACCGGCGCCGAGGCGGGAGCCGCGTTCGAAGACGGAGCGGAACATGGCGAAGTTCAGGGAGACCTGGGTGACGCCGATCTCGCGGGAGCGTTCGAGGAGCTCGATGACCATGAACTCCATCAGGCCGTTCTCGGAGTCGCGGTCACGGCGCATCAGGTCGAGGGAGAGTCCCTTGGGGCCCCAGGGGACGAAGGACAGCAGGGCCCGCAGGTTGCCGTCGCCGTCGGTGCACTCCAGCATCACGCACTGGCCGTCGGCGGGGTCGCCGAGCCGGCCGAGGGCCATCGAGAAGCCTCGTTCGGTGGCGCCGTCGCGCCAGTCGTCGGCGCGGCGCAGGAGTTCGTCCATCTCGGCGGCGGGGATGTCGGCGTGGCGGCGGATGCGGACGTCGTAGCCGGCCCGCTTGACCCGGTTGTAGGCCTGCCGGACGGTGCGCATGGCGCGGCCTTCGAGGGTGAAGTCGGCGGTCTCGACGATGGCTTCGTCGCCGAGTTCGAGGGCGTCGAGGCCGTGCCGGGCGTAGACGGTGCCGGCTTCCTCGCTCGCGCCCATGACGGCGGGGACCCAGCCGTGTTCGCGGGCCTCGGCCAGCCAGGGCTCGATGGCGCCGGGCCAGGCCTCGGGGTCGCCGAGGGGGTCGCCGGAGGCGAGGGAGACGCCGCCGACGACGCGGTAGGTGACGGCGGCCTTGCCGGTGGGCGACCAGATGACGCTCTTCTCGCGGCGCAGCGCGAAGTAGCCGAGGGAGTCGCGGTCGCCCTGGCGGGCGAGCAGGGCCCGCAGCCGCTCCTCGTCGTCCTCGGTGAGCGGGTCCACGGCGCGCCGGGAGCGGAACGCGGCGAACAGCACGGCGAGGAGCAGCAGCATCGACAGGACGTTGATGGCGACGTCCACCCAGGCGGGGGTGGAGATGCCGCGGTACGCGGAGTCGTCGGCTGCGAGGGTGACCAGGCGCATGACGCCGTAGCGCCAGCGGTCCATGAAGGAGGAGCCGTCGCCGTGGGCCCGGTTGGTGAGGCCGACCAGGCAGGCGGCGGCCAGCGAGGTGGCGAGCAGGCCGAACACGCCGACGGCGGCGGCCAGTCTGGGGTTGGAGCGGTCGCCCTTGGCGTAGAACTCGCGGCGGCCGAGCAGCAGCGCGAGGACGAACAGGCCGGTGAAGGCGAGGGAGATCCAGTTCTGCGGGTGCCGGCTGATCTCGGGGAACTTGAGCCCGTAGCCGAGCAGGAGCAGCAGCAGGCCGCTGAGGACGAGGTTGAGGATCCAGGCGGCGCGCTTGCGGCGGCCCATGGTCACGGCGAGGAGCAGGGTGAACAGTCCGGAGGCGAAGCCGGCCGTGAGCATGTACGGGGTGAAGTAGTCGTCGGTGTTGTGGCGGCGCAGGTCCTGCCCGAGCGACACCCAGACGGCGCTGAGGAAGTTGACGAAGGTGACGGCCCGCAGGTACCAGACGGCGAACGCGGCGCTGCGGCGGGAGCGGGCGGTGCTGCGGTCGGCGGCACCGCGGTCGGTGTCATTTCCGGAGCGGTGCTCACTGGTGCGGCCGGTGCTCTCCCGGCCGTCCCCGCGGCCCGGTTCCCGGCCGGTGTCCCGGCCGGGCTCTCGGCTCGAATCGACGGTAGCCAAACGGACTTCTCCCATGAAAAACGATGATATGGGGCATCACAGTCCATGGAAGAGCAGGGGCGCGGCGTGGTCAGGGCCGGACCCCGAAGCTCAGACCGCCGGCTCCGCCGCCGCGTCCTCCTCGCGGAGCGGCAGCTCGGCCGCGAGTGCGGCAGCCGCCTGGACGAGCGGGAGCGCCAGCAACGCCCCGGTTCCTTCACCCACACAGACGCCGTGGTCGAGCAGGGGGTTGAGTGCCATCCGGTCCAGGGCCTTGGCCTGGGCCGGCTCGCCGCTGGTCTGCCCGGCCAGCCACCAGTCCGGCGCCCGGAACGCGGCGCGCTGGGCGACCAGCGCACAGGCCGCGGTGACCACGCCGTCGAGGACCACGGGCAGCCGGCGGACCGCGCACTGGAGCAGGAAGCCGGTCATGGCGGCCAGGTCGGCGCCGCCGACCGCGGCCAGCAGCTCCACCTGGTCGCCGAGGACCGGGCGGGCCCGGCGCAGCGCGTCGCGGATCGCCGCGCACTTGCGCATCCAGGCCAGGTCGTCGATGGGGGCGCCGCCGCGGCCGGTGACCACGGAGGCGTCCGTGCCGCACAGGGCGGCGATCAGGGTGGCGGCGGCCGTGGTGCCGCCGACGCTCAGGTCACCGAGGACGATCAGGTCGGTGCCGGAGTCGGCCTCCTCGTCGGCGATCCGCATGCCCAGCCGGAGGGCCGCCTCGGCCTCCTCGGCGGTCAGCGCGTTCTCGACGTCGATCCGGCCGCTGCCGCGGCGCACCCGGTGCCGCACGACCTCCTCGGGCAGCAGCTCCGGGTCGCAGTCGAGGCCCGCGTCGACCACGCGGACGCCGGCGCCGAACCGGCGGGCCAGCACGGCCACCGGGCTCTCCCCGTCGAGCACGGCGCGCACCAGCAGGTGGGCGGAGCCTGCCTCGCGGGCCGAGACGCCCTGGCCGGCGATGCCGTGGTCGGCGGCGAACAGCAGCACCCGGGGCCGCTCCACCGGGCGCACCGGCACCGCGCCCTGGGCGGCGGACAGCCACTCGGCCAGCTCGTCGAGGCGGCCCAGCGAACCGGCGGGCACGGCCAGCCGTTCGCGGCGCTCTTCGGCGTCGCGCCGCACGCCCGCGTCGGGGCGCTCGATCAGGTCGGAGAAGTCGTCGAGGTTCAGCCTGTCCATTTGCCGAAGGTTACAGGCGGCCCGTGCCGTCCCGGCCGGGCCGTGCACCCTTGCCGTACGCCGCTTCCCGGCGGCCTCTCCGGCGATCTCCCGGGCGCCCTCCCGCCCGTCCCGTCCGACGGGACCGGCGCGGGGTTCCGGCGTACGGGCGGTCAGCCGTCCTTGAGGACGAGGGCCTGTCCGGCGACGACCAGCAGGACGTGCTCGCACTCGGCGGCGACGGCCGCGTTGAGCCGGCCCAGCTCGTCGCGGAACCGGCGGCCCGCCGCGGTCGCCGGCACCACCCCGGAACCCACCTCGTTGCTGACCGCGACCACCTGCCGGGAGGTTCCGCGGACCGCCGCCACCAGGGCCTGCGTCCGTTCGGCGAGCTGCGCCCGGCCGCCGTTCTCCCAGGTCCCGTCGTCCCAGGCGCCGGCCCGGTCCATGGCGTCGGTCAGCCACAGCGCCAGGCAGTCGACGAGCAGCGGCGGGCCGGCGGTGCCGAGCAGCGGCACCAGGTCGCAGGTCTCGGTGGTGCGCCAGCTGCCGGGGCGGCGCTCGCGGTGCAGGGAGACCCGGGCCGCCCATTCCGGGTCGCCTTCCCGGGTCCCGCCGGTGGCCACGTACTCGACCTCGGGGAAGGCCTCCAGCCGGCGTTCGGCCTCCACCGACTTGCCGGACCGGGCGCCGCCCAGCACCAGCGTGCGGCGCGGCAGGTCGGGCACCGCCCGGTAGTCGCCCACCACGAGGGTGGTGCCGTCGGGCACCGCGCGGGCGCCGGCCGCGGCAAGCCGGCGGTCCAGCTCACGGCCGGGCGGCACGTCGTGGTCGAGGTGCACGGCGATCACGTCGGTGGTCGGACCCACCGCGCCGGTGGCCCGCAGCAGGGCCAGCGCGTCCGGCCGCCCGGTGGCGTCCGCGAGGACCATGCCGTACGGCGCGGCCCGGTGGCCGCGGGCCCCGGCCGGGGAACCGCCCGGCGGCAGGTACAGCAGGCGCTCCCCCGCCGGGCCGGTCACCTCGTACCCGGTGCCGGGCCCGTCCATCGGCACGGCCTTCACCCGGTGCCCGCTGATCACCGCCAGCTCGCGGCCGTCGGGCACCCGGACCGCGGCGGGCAGCCCGGGCGGCAGCTCCAGGGCGGGCCCGTCGTGCGGGTGGGTCAGCAGCACCTGCCGCACCCCGCCCAGGGAGTGCCCGGCGCGGGCCGCGGCCAGCACCGCTCCCGGGGTGAGGTCGAGCAGCACGGCGCCGTCGACGAGCAGGGCGGTGGCGGCGCGGCTGCGGCCGCCGACGGAGGCCGCGCACGCGGCGCAGGGGCAGCCGGGACGGGGGAGGCCGTCGGGGGCGCCGGTGCCGAGGAGAGTCAGTTCCACGAGGAAGATCCTCCCGCGTCGCCGCGAGTGGTGCGCGCCCGGCTACGCTGCGGGCAGTCTTACGGCTGAGGCAACTGAACCTGTGGAGGCGGACATGGCGTGGACGTGGCGGTTCGAGACGGCCGACGGAGCCGAGACCTCGCCGGCGGTGGAGCCGGAGGAGTTCAGCACCCAGGGCGACGCGGAGTCCTGGATCGGCGAGGTGTGGAGGGAGCTGCTGGACGGCGGCGTGGAGCAGGTGAAGCTCTCCGACGACGCCGGGGCGGAGATCTACTCGATGAGCCTGCGAGGGGCCCTGGACGCCTGAGGCGCCCGGCAACGGCGACGGCCCCCTGCCGCGGTGTGCGGCGGGGGGCCGTCGTGTGCCGGTGCCGTAGAGCGGCAGGCTAGCCCCGGACGCCGCACAGGTGCAGCAGGGCGGCCACCGAGCGGTACGGGTCGGTGCGGCCGGCCCGGTCCTCGGCGGCCAGCAGCCGGTCCAGCTCGGCCTCCGGCGGCAGCGCCGCGCCGTCCGCGGCGGTGTCCGTGAAGACCCGTACGCCGTACCAGGCGCCCAGCGGGGCGCCGATGCCGGACAGGGTCGCGGTGAGCGCGCCGAGCCGGTCGGCGCGGACCGGCAGGCCGAGGCGGTTGGTGTACTCGGCGGAGTCGAAGGCGGTGTTCGCGCCTTCCCAGTCGCCGCCCAGCCCGGCCCGCATGGCGAGCGCGTCGCCGTTGCGCACGAGCAGGGAGAGCAGCCCGCCGGGGGCGAGCATGCGGGCCAGCCCGGCCAGCATGGCGTCCGGCTCGGGCACGTACATCAGCACGCCGTGGCAGAGCACCACATCGAAGCTGCCCGGCAGGAAGTGCGCGCCGGTCTCACGGCCGTCGCCCGCCATCAGGCGGACCCGGTCGCGGATCCCGGCCGGCTCGCCGGCCAGCGCCTCCTGGGCGGCGGCCAGCATCTCGGGATCGGACTCCAGGCCGGTCACGAGGTGCCCGGCGCGCGCCAGGCGGAGCGCCTGGGTGCCCTGGCCCATGCCGACGTCGAGTATCCGCAGCCGCTGCCCCACCGGGAAGCGCTGCCCGATCTGCTCGTCGACCTGACGGGCGACGAGCTCCTGGCGGACGGCGTTGCGGAGGCCGCCGAGACCCGACAGCCAGGGGCCCGCGCCCCCCGCGAAGCCGTCCGCTCCGCTCAGGGCCGCTCTCCGCGCTTGACCTGCGGCTTGGGAAGCCGCAGCCGGCGCATCTGGAGGGTGCGCATCAGGCCGTACGCGACGGCGCCGCGCCGGGGCTCGTCCGGGAAGCGCTGGGCCAGGGCCTTGCGCAGCCGGAACACGATGCCGATGGAGTCGATGATGATCAGCGCGATCACCGCGAGCCACATCAGCAGGGCGATGTTCTGCAGCGCCGGCACCCGGATCATGCTGAGGACCAGGATGACCACGGCCAGCGGCAGGAACAGCTCGGCGACGGTGAACCGGGAGTCCACGTAGTCGCGGACGTACCGGCGCACCGGGCCCTTGTCGCGGGCGGGCAGGAAGCGCTCGTCCCCGCTGGCCAGGGCCTCGCGCTGACGCGTCAGCTCCACCCGGCGCCGCTCGCGGGCGCGCTTGGCGTCCTCCTTGCGGTTTCCGGTCGAGGCCGCCACGCTGCGGCGCTGCGACTGGGCGACGGCGCGCTTCGGCGTGGGGCGGCCCTTGGGTGCCTGAGGGTCACGGGGCTGCTTGGAGAGGTCCGCGCTCACCTTGTCGGTGGGGGCCTTCTCTTCCTTGGAGGAACGGCTACCAAACACAGGACCCAAGGGTACGGGGTACCGGGCATGGACCCCACCCCTGCGGGGAACGATCCGGCAACGACGGGCGTCTTCACCAGTGCGTCTGCGGGTGACACCTACTCCTCAGGCCGGAGGCGCACGGTGTCACGCTCGTCCTGGAGGAGGAGCGCAGAAGCTCATCAAGAGTGAGCTAATGGAAGCAGCCCCCGCGTAGGGTGGGAGCTGTTGGAGTCCGAGCCGGTGTCCGTCGAGAAGGGGGCGCGCGAAGCCCATGAGCGGTGTCATGAAGCGTATGGGGATGATCTTCCGCGCGAAGGCGAACAAGGCCCTTGACCGGGCCGAGGACCCTCGCGAGACCCTCGACTACTCGTACCAGAAGCAGCTGGAGCTGCTGCAGAAGGTGCGCCGCGGTGTCGCGGACGTCGCGACCTCGCGCAAGCGGCTGGAGCTGCAGCTGAACCAGCTCCAGGGCCAGTCCGCGAAGCTGGAGGACCAGGGCCGCAAGGCGCTGGCGCTCGGCCGTGAGGACCTGGCGCGGGAGGCGCTCAGCCGCCGCGCCTCGCTCCAGCAGCAGGTCAGCGACCTGGAGGTGCAGCACCAGACCCTTCAGGGCGAGGAGGAGAAGCTGACCCTCGCCGCGCAGCGCCTCCAGGCGAAGGTCGACGCGTTCCGGACCCGCAAGGAGACGATCAAGGCGACGTACACCGCGGCCCAGGCGCAGACCCGGATCGCGGAGTCCTTCTCGGGCATCTCCGAGGAGATGAGCGACGTCGGCCTGGCGATCCAGCGGGCCGAGGACAAGACGGCCCAGCTGCAGGCGCGGGCCGGGGCGATCGACGAGCTGCTCGCCTCGGGCGCCCTCGACGACCAGTCCGGGCTGGGTTCCAAGGACGACATCCAGGCCGAGCTGGACCGGCTCTCCGGCGGTACGGACGTGGAGCTGGAGCTCGCCCGCATGAAGGCCGAGCTGGCCGGCGGCTCCGCCCCGAAGCCCGCCATCGAGGGCGGGCAGAACGGCGGCGCGCAGCAGTCCCAGTCGCAGCACCGGTTCGACAAGCAGTAGGAACGGGGCCCGTCATGATTGTCCGGATCATGGGGGAAGGCCAGGTCCGCCTGGCCGATGCGCACGTCGCCGAGCTGAACGTGCTCGACGACGAACTGCTGGCGGAGCTGGAGCAGGGCGACGGGGAGGGTTTCCGGCGCACCCTGCACGCCCTGCTCGACAAGGTGCGCGAGCTGGGATCGCCGCTGCCCGACGACGCGCTGGAGCCGTCGGAGCTGATCCTGCCGGCGCCCGACGCGAGCCTCGAAGAGGTCCGCGAGATGCTCAGTGACGACGGTCTGATTCCCGGCTGAGTCCCGGGCCCCCGTCCGGGCCCGGGTCCTCGCCCCCGGCCCCGCCCGGCAGGGCCGCCGCGGCGGGGGCCGGCCGGTCGGGTGCGCCGCCGATCCAGTCGTGCAGCTTGCGGCCGTGCGCGGCCCACCGGCGGTCGTGGCGGTACGCCCGCAGCCCGGCCTTGGCCCGGGCCCGCGGCCGGTTCACGTAGAACCGCTTCGCGTACGGGGAGCCCGGCCGGGCCAGCCGGACCGCGCCGATCAGGGCGAGGAACGGGATGACGGTGCCGAACAGGGCCATCCGCGGCTTGCCCTTCCACAGGGCGATCAGGGCGAGGAAGAAGTTGGTCGCCGTGTTGATGACGACCAGGCCGCGGTTGTGCCGCTCGTCCTCGGTCAGCTCGTTGACGCCGAACGGCAGGAAGCCGCCGAGGACCAGGGCCACCAGGGCGGCGGTGAGCACCACGATCTCGACGCTCTTGCGGCCCTGTTCGCTCCAGTAGACGTCGTCCAGGTGCAGCACCAGGGCGAATTCGTCGAGCACCAGGCCGGCGCCGAGGCCGAACAGGACGGCGGAGAGCATGCCGCCGAAGCTGTGGTGGGCGCTGCCGATGGAACCGAAGCCGCCGATGACGGTCAGGACCACACCGGGCACCACGTGGTGGACGTGCAGGCCGCCGGGGGTGACGTTCTTGAACGGTCCGCGGCCCGCCCGGATCAGCCGGGTGATGGTCCGGGTGACCAGGAACGACGTCACGAACGAGACAAGCGCCAGCAGCAGGGGGAGCTTCCCCGGCTCGACGATGTTGCGGTACCACCAGTGACCCATGCCACCAACTCCCGTTTTGGTGCGTATTGGGTAATTTACCGGTCCGGCCGTGCCGGTAGCGTTCGCGGCGATGACCGAGACGCCTCCCCCGCCGCCCCCGCCCGCCGCCTCGTCCGAGGACCGCGCGCGGCTGTCCGACGGCCTCCGCTTCGCCTTCGGCACCCTGACGGTGCTGCCCGCCCGGATCACCCGCTGGGACCGGCCGGCGGCCCGTACCGGCATGCTGTCCGCCCCGCTCGCCGGGCTGGTCGTGGGCCTGGCCGCGGCCGCCCTGGGCAGCGCCCTGGTGATCCTCGGGTCGGGGTCGCTGCTGGCCGCCGTGGCCACGGTGGCGGTGCCGGCCGCGCTGACCCGCGGGCTGCACCTGGACGGGCTGGCCGACACGGCCGACGGCCTGGGCAGCGCCAAGCCGGCCGAGACCGCGCTGCGCATCATGAAGGCGTCCGACATCGGGCCGTTCGGAGTGATCGCGCTGGTGCTGGTGCTCGGCGCGCAGACCGCGGCGCTCGCCGAGCTGTACGCGGCGAGCCTGCCGCGGGGGGCGTTCGCGGCCGTGCTGTCGGCGGTCACGGCGCGGCTGGCGCTGACCCTGGCCTCGCGGGCGGGCGTGCCGCCGGCCCGGCCGGAAGGGCTGGGCGCGGCGGTGGCCGGCGCGGTGCCGGTACGGGCGGCCGGCGCGGCGGCGGTGCTGGTGGCGGCGGCCGGTGCGGCGGTGGCGCTGCCGTTCGGCTGGCCGGTGGCGGTGCAGGCCGTGGCGGCGGTGGCCGGCGGGCTGGTGGTGGCCGAGGGCGTGCTGCGGCGGTGCACGGCACGGTTCGGCGGGGTGACGGGAGACGTGTTCGGGGCGACCGCGGAGAGCGCGGCGACGGCCGCCCTGGTGGTGCTGACCTTCGGATGAGGCCGGTGCCGGGTCTGTCCGCCGGACCCGGGCGCCGCTTCAGCAGGTGCGGCGCCAGGGGCCGAGGTCGTACTCCTTGCGCAGGGAGCTCAGGCCCAGCCGGCGGCTGTCGGGGCAGAACCGCTCGACGGGGAGTTCGTACTCGACGTGGAAGACGGCCTTCCCGGCGCGGACGAACGGGGTGAGCCGCTCGCACTCGCGGTATTGGGCGCACTGCTCGTTGACGGCGAAGTCGAAGTCGGGGACCAGCTGCGGGATTTGGTCGAGGTCGTTCTTCAGGCCGACGGCGAGGCCGCGGTCGTGGGCGAGGCGGGCGATGAGCCGGTTGTAGCGGAGCTGGTCGGCGGCGGTGAGCGGGAAGCCGGTGCGGTTGCGGTAGCCGTCCATGTTGTCGGGTTCGACGGCGTCGAAGCCCTTGCTGCGGCACATGTCGAGGCGGTGGGCCATCAGCGGTCCGAGGACGTCGGTGCGCCGGATGTCGAGCCAGCGTTCGCCGTCCCAGCCGTTGCCGCGGCCCAGGACCGCCTCCGGGAACCGGCCGGCGTCCGGGCGGAAGTCCTCCCAGGCGCCGGTGGACAGGTAGCAGATGACCTTGCGGCCGTCCCGGTGCAGGGCGGCGACGTCGGCGGCGGTGTTCTCGAACCCGTCGATGTCGTAGACGGGTACGTCCGCCGAGCGGTCGAGGCGGCCGGTGAGCTGCCACTGCCAGGCGAGTCCGGGGCGGGGCTGCCAGCGCGCGCCCGCCCGCGGGCCGCCGGTACCACCGCCGGGGCCGCCCGTACCGCCCGGCTCGTGGTCCGGGGGTGCGGTGGTGCAGGCGGCGAGGAGCAGGGCGAGCAGCAGGAGCGGTACGGGCAGCCGCCTCACCGGGCCGGCTCCAGGGCGTACGGCAGGGTGTTCCAGGGGTGGGCGCCGGAGCCGGGCACGGCACAGTGCACCGCGGCCCGCCGGGTGCGGGCGAGCCGGGCGGCGGGCGCGCCGGGCGGTACGCCGTACACGAGGTGGCAGAAGCGTTCGGCGGGGTGGCCGGCGGTCCATTCCGGCACGACGGCGTCCCGGTAGTCGTCCCAGGGGCCTTCGAACGTGACCAGCAGGTCGGCGAGTTCGGCATAGCCGGGGTGCGGGTGGGTGCCGTGGTTGAGGACGAGGGTGCGGGCGCCGGCGGCCCGGGCGGCGACCGCCAGCCGGCGGTAGTGCGGCAGGGCCTCCCCTTCGGCGGAGACCTGGTCGAGGAAGGCACCGTCGGCGCCGTACCAGTCGCGGTGGCGCAGCAGGTCGCCGACGACGTCGGCGTGCGGGCGGCGACCGTAGTCGGTGTCGGTGTAGCCGAGCACCGGCACGCCCGCGTCGCGCAGCCGTGCGGAGACCTCCTCGAACCGGGCGTCGGGGGCGTCGCCCGGGCCGCTGTCGGGGTTGAGCACGACCGCGTACAGCCGGCCGGCCGCGCGGATCAGCGCCTCCCAGGCGTCGGGCCGGTGGGCGGGGTGCTCGTAGAGCGGCACCAGGAGCATGGGGTCCTTCTCGGTGGGGGTCGGGGTGGTCAGCGGTGGGCCGTGGCGCGGCCGAGGAGGACGCAGGCCAGGGCGGACAGCACGGCGGCCGCGGCGCCGGCGACGGCCACCTGCACCAGCCGGGGGTGCCCGGTGCCGACGAGGACGGCGACGCTCTGGACGGCGGCGGCCAGGGCGCACACCCCGGCGGCGAGCCGGACCGCGCCGAACGACTGGAGCAGCAGCCCGGTCCACATCACCGCGCCGAGCAGCAGCAGGGTGAGCACCCGGACCCCGCCGAGGGCGGGCGCGCCGGGCCACAGCAGGGTGCCGGCCACGCCGAGGACCAGCAGGACGGCCAGGTAGAGCGCCAGGCAGCGGGCCAGGGTGAGGACCAGCCGGCGGCGGAACGCGGCCGGGGTGCGGGCCGAGCGCAGGCCGGCCAGGCTGCCGCTGCGGAAGCGGTGCAGCAGCCATTCGGCGGGTCCCATGCTGAGGGTGAGCGCCACCGCGGAGGGGGCCGCGGCCGCCTCGGCGGGGCCGCCGGCGAGCACCTCGCCGAGGGCCGCGTACAGCACGAGCACGCCGGTGCCCAGGCCGAACAGGCCGTACGGGACGGAGTCCGCGAAGCAGGGTCCGCGGGGCCCGGGCGCCTCCTCGGGGTCGCGCAGCATCCGCCAGCGGACCGGGCCGCCGGGGTCGCGGGCGGCCCGCAGGCCCCGGAGCCGGCCGGCGGCGGCCCGGATCCCTTCTGCGACGGGCAGTTCGCGGACGGCCAGGGTGCAGGCGGCGAGGAGCGAGAGGCCCAGCAGGCCGGTGCGCACCGGCAGCGGCAGGCCGACGGCGAGGGCGACGAGCGTGCCGGCGGCCATCGGGGTGAGCGCGCACAGCAGCAGCCGTTCCCGGCCGAGGACGAGGAGCACGGTGGCGGCTCCGACGTAGCAGGCCTGGCCCGCGGCGAAGGCGGCCGAGAAGGCGGGGCCGGGCACGGCCAGGGCGGCCGCGCTGCCGAGCAGGGCGCCGGCCGGGGCTCCGACGAGCAGGGTGCGGCCGGCGGCCGCCCGGTCGCCCAGGCCCAGCCAGGAGTACGCCCGGTGGGAGAGGGTCTGGTCCCAGACCCAGCCGATCAGGGCGCCGGCGAGCAGAGTGAGGGTGCCGTTCGGCAGGCCCAGTCGGTCGGGCGGGCCTTCGAGGAGCGGGGCGCCGAGGACGTACGCGAGGCCGGGCAGGGCGAAGACGATGCCGCGCAGCAGGCAGGCGAGGAGGGAGACCCGCCACGGGTCGGGGGCGCCGGCCGGTTCCGGGAAGGAGCGCGGGACCTGCGCGTACAGGGCTTCGGCGAGGGCGAAGGAGTCGGGGCGGCCGTAGGTGAGCCGGATGTGCTCGTCGGTCATGCCGTCGGACTCCAGGACGGCCGCGATCTCGTCGGGGTGGACGGCGGCGGCGACGAACGGCTCCAGCCGGCCTGCGAGTTCCTCCATCGGGTCGGCGGCCACGGTTCCGCCGCGGCGCGGGCGGGGGATCCTCGGGAGGGTGTCGTCGCCGGAGCGGGTGCCGGGCGTCAGCCACAGGCCGCCGCTCACCGGGCGCTCCCGCCGGTGGTGTCGGGCCGGCCGCCCCAGGCGGCGAGTTCGCGGTACCAGGGGTCGGCGGTGGTCCAGTCGGGCCGGGCGGCCCCGGCGGGGACGGTGGCGGGGACGGGTCCGCGGGCGAGTTCGCGGTAGATGTGCCGGAAGCCGTCGACGGAGCGGTGCAGGGTGAACTCGTCGACCACCCGCTGCCGGGACCGCCGGCCGAGTTCGGCGCGGCGGGCGTCGTCGCGCAGCAGGGCGAGGGTGGCGCGGGCCATCAGTTCGGGCTCGCGGGGCGGTACGACCAGGCCGGTGTCGCCGACGGCCTCGCGGACCCCTCCGACGTCCGTGGAGACGGTCGTACGGCCGCAGGACATGGCCTCGATGATGCTGAACGGGAAGCCCTCGCTGATGCTGGAGAGCATGACGACGGTGCCGGCCGCATAGGCCTTGGCGACCTGGCTGATCCGGCCTTCGTAGGTGATGCCGTCGGTGACGCCGAGTTCGGCGGCCAGCTTCTCCAGGCGGGTGCGGTAGTCCTCGCAGCCGGCCGGGACCGGGCCGAACAGCCGCAGCCGGAGCGCGGGGAGTTCGGCGCGCATCAGGGCGTAGGCGCGGATCAGGGTTTCGAGGTCCTTGATGGGGTCGATGCGGCCGCACCAGCTGAGGGTGGGGACCTCGGGTTCCGGTCCGGCGTCGGGGAAGAGGTGCGGGTCGACGCCGTTGTAGACGGTGCGGATCCGGTCGGCGGGAGCGCCGCCGCGCTCTTCCCAGCGGCGGTTGTACTGGTTGCAGGGGGTGATGAGGTCGGCCTGCCGGTAGCCCTCGGAGTTGAGGGCGCGGTAGAAGCCGAGCATCAGGGCCTTGACGGGCCAGCGCTGGGCGGCGCTGCGGTAGCCGAGGTAGCGCTCGCGGAGGTAGATGCCGTGCTCGGTGAGGAGGAACGGTACGCCGTCGAGGTGTTTGGCGGCGAGCGCGGGCAGGGTGGCCAGGCCGCTGCTGACGGCGTGTGCCACGCAGTCCGGCGGGATCCGTACGGCCAGGGGGCGCAGGGCGTGTTCCAGCAGGTCGGTGGCGGTGAGGGCGTCGTGGATGGTGGGGCGGGCGGCGGCGGTGGGCAGACCGGGCCGCAGCCACACGTGCATCAGGGTGCGCAGGACGGACTCGGAGCGCAGCGCGGCCGACAGCCGGCCGGCCCGGGCCAGCCGGGCGAGCTCGTAGAGGGCGGTGGAGAAGCCCGCGCCGTCGGGGTCGGCCGCCGGATCGAGCAGGCAGGTGAGGAACTGCCCGTAGGTCCCGGTGAAGCGGCGGTGGGCGCGGCCCCGCAGGGCGGTGCCGCGGCCGCGGTGCGGTGGTGGGCCCCAGAGCGGGACGGCGGTGTGGCGGTAGACGTTGCGCGGCAGCTCCCAGGTGACCGGTTCGCGGCCGGTGCCGGTGAGGGCGACGACGTTGAAGTCGACCTCCGGCATGCCGCGGACCAGCTGGTCGCACCAGGTGCTGACGCCCCCGTGGACGTGCGGGTACGTGCCTTCGGTGAGCATGGTGACGTGACGCCCATGGCTCATGCGGTGTGTCCCCCCAAGGACTGTGTTTTCTGAGGCTCGGTTCGCCTCCGGGAGCACCGTTGTCGGTTCCAGGCGGGCGTGCGTCCTCGGAAACCGCTCGTTCCTCGCGGTTTCCTCCGGGCGCTCGCCCGCCTTCGCCGACCTGCTCCCTTCGGCTCACTCGCCCTGCGCAGGGCGGAGGCCGAGCGGGCGGCGGCCCGCTCGGCCGTGGGACAGGAGGTCGAGTCAGCCGGGCAGGCGGAGCGTGACGGCGGACTGGAGCAGCTCGGGCGAGGTCCAGGCCGAACGGGTGCCGGCGTACGCGGAGCCGTAGGCGGTGGTGCCGAGGAGCAGCTGCTTGCGGGTGCCCTCGGGGGCGGTGACCGGGGCGGGCATCCCGGCGGGTGCCTTGACGGTGACGGTGGTGCCGATGCGGTAGGCGGTGACCCGGCCGTCGGCGAGCGCCCGGTCCCAGGCGGCGCGGCGGCCGAGTTCGACGCCGGTGTCGCGCTGGCGCTGGTTCACCAGCGGGGTGTTGGCGGCGAACAGGGTGCGGTAGGTGTCGATGACCCCGTCGAGCACCGGGTAGAGGATCCGGTCCTCGGCCAGGTTGGACTGGTGGACGTAGTGCGGCCGGGGGTCGTTGCCCAGGACGTGCCGCAGGGCGATGCCGGTCTCCTGCGGGACGATGTACGAGAGGTAGCCGGTCTCGGTGTCGAGCGGCTCGGGCAGGCAGGTGGAGGCCGGGTTGGACTCGCAGATGCCGCTGCCGCCGTCGGCGGCGCTGGTGTAGATCCAGTTGTACTCGTCGGCCATCTCGGTGCGGCGGCCGGTGTTGTAGTAGACGTTCATCGGGTGCCGCGGGACGGTGTCGGCGTTGCCGACGGGCCGCTGCTGCGGCTCGCGGGAGTTGTCGCTGGCGATCCACTTGACCCCGTTGTCGGCGAGCGCGCCGGCCAGGTTCGGGTTGTCCTGGGGCTGCTGCGGCAGGGTCTTCAGGCCGGAGTGCTCGCCGGTGACGAGTTCGGAGCGGTCGACGGAGATGCCCTTGCCGACGGCCCAGTTGTGGTTGTCGCGGATCTGCGCGGAGATCTCGGAGCGGCTCATCCACTGGGTGGCGCCCTGGGCGTTGACCGCGCAGGTCCACGGGACGGTGGAGGTGTCCTGGACGCAGCCGAGGAACGGGTGCGTGTAGGTGTGGTTGATCCAGCGGTAGCGGGCCCGGTCGGCGACGAGCCGGTCGGTGAACGCGTCGGTGCCGCCGTTCTCGGCCTTCCACTCCTCCCCCGCACCGGCGTTGTAGACCATGTCGAGGGTGAAGCCCTTGGTCTGCTGCCACTGCGCGGCGTACGCGGCGTCGGCGGCGGTCATCCGGATGGTGCTGCCCTCGCCCTCGCCGCCGGCGCAGTCGTAGTCGCCGGGCGTGCAGTTGAGTTCCGGGTTCCAGCGGGCGTCGGGCGCGAAGACGTCGTCGACGTGGACGGCGAAGTAGTTGCGGCTCTGGCCGAGGTGGACGCCCTGGGTGAGCCACTCGACCATGCCGCGGGCCAGCAGCCGGAACTGCCGCTGGTACTGGTTGTAGCCGAAGGTGACGACCAGTTCGGTGCGCCCGTCGTGCACGTACTCGCCGACGAGGGAGGCCCGGCCGGTGCCGACGGGGGCGTCGACGAGGCTGGTGTATCCGGTCCGCGGGCGGCCGAGGAAGCCGTAGCTCTCGGGGATGAGCACCGCGTTGTCCTCGAAGGCGACCTGGCCGCCGAGGTAGCCGAACGGGCCGGCCTTGCCGGCGTCGGTGACGGCGGCCTCGGTGCCGTCGAGGGTGCCCGCGTACCCGCCGTTGTCCGTGTAGTCGAGGCCGACGCCCGGGTGGGCCCACGTGTACGCGTCGATCTGGCGGATCCCGAAGGCGCGCTCGTAGGCGGCCAGGGCGGTCATCTCGGCGGAGCCCGCGCCGAACGGGTCCTCGTTCGGCAGCACCACGCCCTGGTACTTGGCGCGCGGCCGGCCGTCGACCGTGTCGCTCAGGAAGGCCGCGTCGATGACGGGCCGGCTGTCGTCCGCCAGCTCGACCCGGGTGTACGGGACCCCGGTGTCGCGCAGCTCGGCGGTGATCGCCTCGACGGAGCTGCCCCCGTCGTCGACGACCAGCACCTTCAGGTCGATCCGGGGTGTGACTGCTTCTTCCGCGGCGCGCGCCGTCGCGGCCGGTACCGCCAGCGTGACCAGCGCCGCGGCAAGGCATGCAGCGGCACGCCGGTTCATCCGGTTCCTGTGGACCATCGTGGCCTTTCCCCCCGACAGAGCCGCGTCCCGGGGCCGTGGGGAGGCCGTACGGGTGAGGCTCTGTGGAAATAGTGCAAAGGAACCCCGCGTCCCCTTGCGAGAGTGGCTTGAGTGTTGCGGACCGGTCTTTGTGTAAGCGGCAAACCTGGAGCAGAGACCACAGATGGGTGAACCATGTGACGCACAGGTCGAACAAGCTCGCCAACCTTCGAGTGACGTACGACCATCCCTGACGCGTAGGCTCATTTCCGGCGGCAGGCGGGCCCGAATACGATCGCTGGGTCCGGCCGGCCACCCCGCGGCCTTCACAACAACGGAAGAGAGACCTCACCACCGTGACTGCTCTGACTCTCAGCACTGCCGGCGCGGCGACGCTGCGCGCCGACGCCCTCGTCGTCGGCGTGGCCAAGGGCGCCAAGGGCGCCGTCGTCGCCCCCGGCGCCGAGGCCGTGGACCAGGCGTTCGACGGCAAGCTCGCCGCCGTCCTCGACGCCATGGGCGCCACCGGCGCCGACGGCGAGGTGACCAAGCTCCCGGCGCCCGCCGGACTCAAGGTCCCGGTCGTGCTGGCGGTCGGCCTCGGCCCGGTACCGGAGAAGGACGAGTCCTACGACGAGGACGCGCTGCGCCGTGCCGCCGGTGTGGCGGCCCGCGCCCTGTCCGGCACCAAGAAGGCCGCGTTCGCGCTGCCGGTGGAGGACGCCTCCGCGGTCACCGCCGTCGCCGAGGGCGCCCTGCTCGGCGCCTACGCCTTCACCGCCTACCAGGGCGGCGCGAAGAAGGCTGCCAAGGCGGACGCGGCCAAGGGCCCGCTGGGCGAGGTCGCCCTGCTCGGCGCCAAGCCGCGTGACAAGGAGCACAAGGCGGCCGTCGAGCGGGCCCGGATCGTGGCCGGCGAGGTCAACGTCGCCCGCGACCTGATCAACACCCCGCCGAACGACCTCACCCCCGAGGCCTTCGCCGCGGTCGCCTCGGCGACCGCCAAGGAGCTGGGCGTCAAGGTGCAGATCCTCGACGAGAAGGCGCTGACCAAGGGCGGCTACGGCGGCATCATGGGCGTCGGCAAGGGCTCCGAGAACCCGCCGCGCCTGGTGAAGATCGCCTACACCCACCCGAAGGCGGAGAAGCACCTGGCCTTCGTCGGCAAGGGCATCACCTACGACTCGGGCGGCATCTCCCTGAAGCCGGCCGGCCACAACGAGACGATGAAGTGCGACATGTCCGGCGCGGCCGCCGTGTTCAGCGCCGTCGTCGCGGTCGCCAAGCTGGGCCTCGAGGTCAACGTGACCGGCTGGCTCGCGCTCGCCGAGAACATGCCGTCCGGCTCCGCCACCCGCCCCGGTGACGTGCTGCGCATGTACAACGGCAAGACCGTCGAGGTCCTGAACACGGACGCCGAGGGCCGCCTGGTGCTCGGCGACGCGCTGACCAAGGCCTCCGAGGAGAACCCGGACGCGATCGTCGACGTCGCGACCCTGACCGGCGCGATGGTGCTGGCCCTGGGCAACCGGACCTTCGGCATCATGGCCAACGACGACGCGTTCCGCACCTCGATCCACGAGATCGCCGAGGAGGTCGGCGAGGCCTCCTGGCCGATGCCGCTCCCCGCGGACCTGCGCAAGGGCCTGGACTCCCCCACCGCCGACCTCGCCAACATGGGCGAGCGCATGGGCGGCGGCCTGGTGGCCGGCATCTTCCTCCAGGAGTTCCTGGGCGAGGGCATCACCTGGGCCCACCTCGACATCGCCGGCCCCGCCTTCCACGAGGGCGCGCCGTACGGCTACACCCCGAAGGGCGGCACCGGCTCCGCGGTCCGCACCCTGGTCCGGCTCGCCGAGCGCACCGCCACCGGCGACCTGGGCTGACGGAGCGATCCGTACGTCTTGTCGTGAACACGGCCCCGGACCGGAGACGGTCCGGGGCCGTGTTCACTCTCGACGAAATCCGTAGGTTTCTACGCAGCGGTAACGCTCCCTCCGGGCAGAACCGCCCGCTGCACCCCGGGCCCGGCGTCCCGCGTTCCCTCGACAAATGCGAAGATGGGTTCTCGGCAGGACAGGGCCCCCACCACAGGGCCGAAGAAACAGCGGCCGAATACCAGCCGCCGCCCGGTCACAGAGGACCGGTGCCCGGCGCACATGCATGGAGGACGTGACGTGGCGAACGACGCCAGCACCGTTTTCGACCTAGTGATCCTCGGCGGTGGCAGTGGCGGTTACGCCGCGGCGCTGCGCGCCTCCCAGCTGGGTCTGGACGTTGCCCTGATCGAGAAGAACAAGCTCGGCGGCACCTGCCTGCACAACGGCTGCATCCCGACGAAGGCTCTGCTGCACGCCGGTGAGATCGCGGACCAGGCCCGCGAGGCCGCTCAGTTCGGTGTCAAGGCCTCCTTCGAGGGCATCGACATCGCGGGCGTCCACAAGTACAAGGACGACGTGATCGCCGGCCTGTACAAGGGCCTGCAGGGTCTGGTCGCCTCCCGCAAGGTGACGTACATCGAGGGCGAGGGCCGGCTGTCCTCCCCCACCTCCGTGGACGTCAACGGGCAGCGCATCCAGGGCCGCCACGTCCTGCTGGCGACCGGCTCCGTGCCGAAGTCGCTGCCGGGTCTGACCATCGACGGCAACCGCATCATCTCCTCGGACCACGCGCTGGTCCTGGACCGCGTGCCGGAGTCCGCGATCATCCTGGGCGGCGGCGTCATCGGCGTCGAGTTCGCCTCGGCGTGGAAGTCGTTCGGTACCGACGTCACGATCATCGAGGGCCTCAAGCACCTCGTCCCGGTCGAGGACGAGAACAGCTCGAAGATCCTCGAGCGCTCCTTCCGCAAGCGCGGCATCAAGTTCAACCTCGGCACCTTCTTCGACAAGGCCGAATACACCGAGAACGGCGTGCGGGTCACCCTGGCCGACGGCAAGACGTTCGAGGCCGAGGTGCTGCTGGTCGCCATCGGCCGCGGCCCGGTCTCCCAGGGCCTGGGCTACGAGGAGCAGGGCGTCGCGATGGACCGCGGCTACGTCCTGGTCGACGAGTACATGCAGACCAACGTGCCGACGATCTCGGCCGTGGGCGACCTCGTCCCGACCCTCCAGCTGGCGCACGTCGGCTTCGCCGAGGGCATCCTCGTCGCGGAGCGCCTGGCCGGTCTGAAGACCGTCCCGATCGACTACGACGGCGTGCCGCGCGTCACGTACTGCCACCCCGAGGTCGCCTCGGTCGGCATCACCGAGGCCAAGGCCAAGGAGATCTACGGCGCGGACAAGGTCGTGGCCCTCAAGTACAACCTGGCGGGCAACGGCAAGAGCAAGATCCTGAAGACCGCGGGCGAGATCAAGCTCGTCCAGGTCAAGGACGGTGCCGTGGTCGGCGTCCACATGGTCGGTGACCGGATGGGCGAGCAGGTCGGCGAAGCCCAGCTGATCTACAACTGGGAGGCCCTGCCGGCCGAGGTCGCGCAGCTCATCCACGCGCACCCGACCCAGAACGAAGCCCTGGGCGAGGCCCACCTGGCCCTGGCCGGCAAG
Source organism: Streptomyces bambusae (assembly GCF_020532645.1). Lineage (GTDB taxonomy): Bacteria > Actinomycetota > Actinomycetes > Streptomycetales > Streptomycetaceae > Streptomyces > Streptomyces bambusae. Next base: position 698 of record NZ_JAJAUZ010000028.1, on the reverse strand, counting down.
CCGCTGCACGCCCACGACTAGCAGTCCCTCGGGCGCGACGACCACTTCCGCAATTCGTAAGGAGCAACAGAAACCATGGCGGTTTCCGTAACCCTTCCGGCGCTCGGCGAGAGCGTCACCGAGGGCACTGTCACCCGCTGGCTGAAGGCCGAGGGCGAGCGCGTCGAGGCCGACGAGCCGCTGCTCGAGGTGTCGACCGACAAGGTCGACACCGAGATCCCGGCCCCGGCTTCCGGCATCCTCGCCTCCATCAAGGTGGCCGAGGACGAGACCGTAGAGGTCGGCGCCGAGCTGGCCATCATCGACGACGGCACCGGCGCCCCCGCGGCTGCTCCGGCGCCGGCCGCCGAGACCGTCGTCCAGGCCCCGGCCCCGGTCGCCGAGGCCCCCGCGGCTCCGGCGCCCGTCGCCGAGGCCCCGGCCGCCCCCGCCGCCGCGGCGCCCGCCGCGTCCGGCACGGATGTCGTGCTGCCCGCGCTGGGCGAGTCCGTCACCGAGGGCACCGTCACCCGCTGGCTGAAGTCGGTCGGCGACACCATCGAGGCCGACGAGCCGCTGCTCGAGGTCTCGACGGACAAGGTCGACACCGAGATCCCGGCGCCGGTCTCCGGCACCCTGCTGGAGATCGTGGTCGGCGAGGACGAGACCGCCGAGGTCGGCGCCCGTCTCGCCGTCATCGGTGCCGCCGGTGCGGCTCC
>NZ_JAJAUZ010000027.1 GCF_020532645.1 Streptomyces bambusae | reverse complement strand
GGCCGCCGCCGGCCGGGGGCGCCGGGGTGCCGCCGGGGTCGGGGCGGGCCGCGGCGACGACGGCCCACAGGAGCCACGGCACGGCGAGCAGGCCGCGGAACCAGGCGGGGCCGAGCGGGATCCACGGGAGCATCAGGACCGCCTTGTCGAAGGCGTCCAGCAGGGTGAGGGCGCCCAGGGCGATCGTGGTGCCGCCCAGCCACGGCCGGGCGGAGCGCAGGGCTGCGCCCATGAGGGTCAGGCCCGCGCCGGTCAGGAGCAGGGCGAGGGCCGGGACGGGGGTGTGCTGGAGGGGCATGGTGGAGCCGGCCACGTCCAGGGCCAGGCCGGCGGCGCCGAGCAGGGCGCCGGCAGTGCCCAGGCGGCTGCGGCGCAGCCGGCGCCACCAGAGCACGCCGCCGACGAGGGTGAGGACGGCCGCGGCGGCCAGCGCGATCTGGGTTTCGACCCGCTCCAGGCCGCGGGCGCCGTACCAGTCGCAGCCGGCGGGCAGGCGGCGGGCCTGCACGTTGTAGTCGGCGCACACGAGCAGCTGGACGAGCTTGACGGGCTCGCCGGCGAGGCGGGACGAGCCGCCGCTCACGTCGCCGCGCTGTGCGCCGCACTGCGGGAGGGTGCCCGGGGTGGAGCCGTCGGGTCCGTCCTGCCAGCAGTTGCCCTTGCCCTGGCCGTCCCACCAGACGTCCATGCCGTTGGGGCGGGAGGCGCCGGAGCGGTCGCGGCCCAGGACGTTGCCGGCGTACCGGTTGCGGTGGGAGGTGTCGGCCTGCTTGGACCAGGCCTCTTCGCCGCGGATGAAGGCGGGGACGGCGCTGAGGAAGAACCCGGCCCGCCGGTGGCCGTAGACCCAGTTCTTCTCGTACAGGTTCCAGTTGCCGCCGGCGGTGATGATGCCGGTGCCGGGGGGCATGGAGATCTGCGGGCAGACCACGCCCTGCTCGTAGCCGCGGGCGGCCGGGGGCTTGGCGCAGGTGCCGTCGGCGACGTAGCGGTAGTAGTCCTGGTTGTTGTCGTGGATGTCGTTGCGTTCGAACCGGGCGTGGTTCTGCGGGAGCCCGGGGTGGCCGGGGAAGGCGCTGTCCATGGAGGCGCCGCCCATGTTGTGGTCGAACTCGTTGTCGTGGACCCAGACGGAGTCCCCGGCGGTGCCCGAGTAGCCGACCATGTTGTGGTGGCTGCGGCAGCCCGTGATCTCGATGGAGTAGCGGGGGACGTCGTAGCCGCGGCCGTCGTTGATGTTCGAGGCGCTGCCCGGGTAGATGCCGGAGTCGCCGTTGCCGTAGGACTCGCAGTTCTTGTAGAGGCCGTGGTCGCTGGCGAAGGTCAGGAAGCCGTACTCGTCGTTCCAGCGGGTCAGGACGTCGTCGATGACGAAGCCGTCGCCGGCCAGCACGTACAGCGAGTTGAAGGTGGTGCGCTGGGCGGTGAAGTTGCGGAAGTAGATGCCGTTGGACTTGTCCGCGCGGATGCCGTTGAGCTTGTGGTACTTCGCGTCGATGACCACGTCGAGGCGGGAGGCGCCGGTGCCTTCGATCTGGAGGTCCGTCTTGCCGAGGACGGCGACGAGGTTCTGGTTGTGGCGGCACTGGAGCTGCTGCTCGTAGCTGAGGATCTGGTAGCCGAACGACGAGGTGGGGGCCTTCAGGCGGGCGCAGGCGCCGGACGGTTCGGGGAGCGAGGGCTCCTCCTCGTACAGGCCGGGCAGGATCGCGATGTTCATGCCGGGCCGGTCGACGGCGTCCACGGCCTGCTGGAGGTGGCGGTAGCCCTCCTTGCGACAGCGCTCGAAGAGGGCGAGGTTGCGGCGGCGCAGGGGTTCCGGGAAGGCGGCGGTCCGGCGGCCGAAGTCGGCCCGGTCGGTCTTGCAGACCAGCAGGTCCGGCTCGCCGGTCCGGTAGGCGGGCACGCTGCCGGAGCCGTCGGGGAAGGTGACGGGCCGTTCCTCGTGGGCCTGCGCCGGCGGGGCGGCGACCAGGAGGGCGAGCACGGCGAGGAGGGCGGCGAGGGCGGCGGACAGCGCCGCCGGCGCGGCTGGGAGCCTGCGGATCCACGACATGCGCGAGAGAGTAGAGCAATGTTCATCTTTTGAGAGCCCCCCGTGCACCACCGGATTCCGGCGGCCTTCCGCCGCGCCGGGCGCTCCCCCGCCACCGGGACGCCCTCCGGCTCACCGTTGACGGAACGGGCCACGGAATCCTACTGTCAGGCATAGGATTCCTTCGGCAGAGCGGGAGCGGGCAGATGAGCAGCGGGAACGAGCAGGCCAGGAAGACGGCGGAGGGGCTGTCCTACCTCACCGGCTTCGGCAACGAGCACAGCTCGGAAGCCGTCCCGGGGGCCCTCCCCATAGGCCGGAACTCCCCCCAGCGGGCCCCCCTCGGCCTGTACGCGGAGCAGCTGAGCGGCAGCGCGTTCACCGAGCCCCGCACCCACAACCGGCGCTCCTGGCTGTACCGGATCCGCCCGTCGGCGGCCCACCCGCAGTTCGTGCGGACCGACAACGGCGGCATCCGCACCGCACCGTTCACCGAGACCGTCCCCGACCCCAACCGGCTGCGCTGGAACCCGCTGCCGGACCCGGCGCCCGGCACCGACTTCCTGGCCGGCCTGTGGACCCTCGGCGGCAACGGCGACGCCGCCCAGCGCGCCGGCATGGCGGTCCACCTGTACGCCGCCAACGCCTCGATGGAGCGGGTCTTCGGCAACTCCGACGGCGAGCTGCTCATCGTCCCCGAGCGCGGCGGCCTGCTGCTGCGCACCGAGTTCGGCCTGCTGCGCGCCGAGCCCGGGCACATCGCGCTGGTCCCCCGCGGCGTCCGGTTCCGGGTCGAGCTGCTGGACGAGACCGCCCGCGGGTACGTGTGCGAGAACTACGGCCTGCCCTTCGAGCTGCCCGGGCTCGGCCCGATCGGCGCCAACGGCCTGGCCGCGGCCCGCGACTTCCAGGCGCCGGTGGCGGCGTACGAGGACGTCGAGGGCCCCGTGGAGGTGGTCAACAAGTTCTGCGGGAACCTCTGGTCCGCGACCTACGCCCACTCCCCGCTCGACGTGGTCGCCTGGCACGGCACGCACGTCCCGTACGTGTACGACCTGAGCCGTTTCAACGTGATCGGCACGATCAGCCACGACCACCCGGACCCGTCGATCTTCACGGTGCTGACCTCGCCCTCCGACACCCCGGGCCTGGCGGGCGTGGACTTCGTGGTGTTCGCGCCCCGCTGGCTGGTCGGCGAGGACACGTTCCGTCCGCCGTACTTCCACCGCAACGTGATGAGCGAGTACATGGGCCTCATCGAGGGCGCGTACGACGCCAAGGCGGAGGGCTTCGTGCCGGGCGGCGGCTCGCTCCACAACATGATGTCGGCGCACGGCCCGGACCGGGAGACGTTCGACAAGGCCAGCGCCGCCGAGCTGAAGCCGCAGAAGATCGACGACGGTCTGGCGTTCATGTTCGAGACCCGCTGGCCGATCACCGCGACCGCACAGGCAGCCTCCGCCGACCACCTCCAGCGCGGCTACGACCGGGTCTGGGAGGGCATGGAGCGCCACTTCCGCGCGTAGGGGGCTCTAGGGTCTGTCCGACACAGGCCCTAGAGTTCCTGCACGTCGCCCCGCTCGTACGGAGATTCACCCGTGACCGCCTTCGCCCCCGACTCAGTGGTCCTGAACCGGAAGCTGCCGCTCTGGTACCAGGTCTCGCAGTCCCTGCGCGCCTCGATACTGGGGCGCTCTCCGGACGCCTCGCTGCGCCTGCCGACCGAGGAGCGGCTCGCCGAGCACTACGGGGTGAGCGTGCTCACGATGCGCCAGGCCCTCAAGGAGCTGGAGGCGGAGGGGCTGATCAGCCGGCACCGGCGGCGCGGCACGTTCATCGAGCCGGGGGCGCAGCGCGGGGCCCCGGTGCGGCTGCTGGGTTCGGTCGACGCGATCGTGGCCCAGCAGTCCGGGGAGCGGACGACGGTGCTGGGGCAGGAGCGGGGGCCGGTGCCCGGGGAGCTCGCGCCGTACTTCCCGGACGCCGCCGAGGTGGTCACGTACCGGCGGCTGCGGCGGGACGGGAAGACCGGGGAGCCCACGAACTGGGCGGAGAACGCGGTCCTGCCCGAGCTGGCCGAAGCCGTCGACCTCGCCGATCTGGAGCGGTGGCCGATGACGAAGGTGCTGCGGGACGTGGTCGGCGTGAAGATCAGCCGGATCACGGACACCGTGGAGGCACGGCTGGCCGACCCGGTGACGGCGGACCTGCTGGACGTGCCGCTGCTCAGCCCGATCCTGCACTACACGGGCGTCACGTACGACGCGGACGGGCGGGTCGTGGACGTGGCCCGGATCCGGTACCGGGGCGACCGGTTCTCCTTCACGGTGACGGTCGACGCGACCTGATCCGGGGCGTCCGCGGGCGTTCGCGGGTGTTCGCGGGTATCCCGGGGTGTCCGGGGGTCCCGAGGGTGTCCGGGGGCGTCCCGGGGCGTCACTTCCCGTCGTCGTCGGCGGTGCGTTCACCCTCCGCCTGGGAGGGGGTGGTCCGCAGCGTGTGCGGGTGGTCGTGCTGCTTCTTTTCGGTCTCGTCCATGTCCTCGTCGAGGCGTTCGCCCTCGGCCTGGGACGGGGTCGTGTATTCGTCGTACTGGCTCATGCCGCCTCCTCGGTCGCCGCATGTGCCCCTCTTCGGAGCGTAGCGCGTCGGCCGGGAACCGGCCCGGGCGCTGTGTACGGGCGAGCGGGACGCCCTAGCATGCGTGCGGTGAGCGATGACGCGCCTCTGCTGGACGATCTGTTCCCGTGGTCGGTGGCCCCGTTGCGGCTGGGCCGGCCCTGGGTGCTCGCGCCGGATGCCCGGACGCTGCGGGACCGCTGGGCGGCGCTGACGGCCGCCGAGGGCACGGCCCGCGAGGAGCTGTTCCTGCCCTCCCGGGCCCGCAGCCCGCACAGCGGGGCAGCGGCGCTGCCCGGGCAGCGCACCTCGACGGGTCGGTTCGCGCAGGCGCCCGGCCCGTGTCCGGAGCCGGTCCGGGTCCTGGCCGATGCCTTCGACGCCCAGTGGCTGCTGCCCGACCACCGGCTGATCGACGCCGCCCGCCCAGAGCTGTGGCGGGTGTGGGACGAGCAGCAGGTGTTCCTGGTGGAGACGGGTGCGGCGGCGGTGCCGCTGGCGGCCTCGCCGCTGCTGCCGGCCGGGCGGACCGGCCGGATCAGGCCGCTGCACCGGCGGCCGGGTGGCGCGGAGCCCAATGTGGCGCCGGGCCTGCTGGACCTGCTGGGCGAGCGGTACCACTGCCGGGTGACCCCGGAGGACCTGCTGTCGTGGGCACTGGCCGCGGCGCGGCCCGGCCCGCGGGGGACCGTGGTGCCGCTCCCGGCCGCCGGGGAGACCTGGCGGACCGGGCTGCTGCGCGGGCACCGGCTGCTGCGCATCCAGCTGGCGGGCGCGCGGGGCGACGAGCCGCCGAAGCTGCCCGGCGGCTCCCGGCCGTACGTGCGGGCTGCGGTGCCGGAGCGGCCGGCGGCCATCGGTTACGACGCGGAGGCGGCGGAGCTGCGGCTGGGCCCGGGGGTGGTGTCGCCGGTGCCGGCGGAGGTGTGGGAGTTCGAGGCGGGCGGGGTGCGGGTGCTGGAGCGCTGGTTCGCGGCCCGGACCGGCCACCGGGAGGCGGCCGGGCTGGCGGCGCTGGGACCGGCGCAGTGGCCGCAGCAGTGGACGTCCGAGCTGCTGGCGCTGGTCACCTCACTGGCCCTGCTGACGGACCCGGCGACCGCCGGGGAGACCGGGGAGACCGGGGACGCGGGGTCCGAGTGGCTGGGGGTTCCTGCCCTGAAGGCCGCCGGGGTGCTGCCCGTTCCGGCCGCCGCGCGGCGTCCTGCCTCGGTGCTGGACCATCAGGAGGAGGGCCCGGAAGGGCAGTTCGCCCTGCTCTGACCGCGGCGCTCCGGGGCAGCTCGTACGCTCCCCGGAGCCCCCGATCCGGAAGGCAGGCCCCTACGGCACCGGCGCGGTCGGCACGAAGACGGTGCGCGGGAAGTCGGCCGTGGCGGCGACGCCGAAGGCATCGGTGTACGAGGTCTGGACGTTCGCCGTGAAGCGGCAGCCGAGGACGGCGATCCCGCAGACCCGGTACCGGACCACGACGCCCGCCGTGCGGCCGGCCGGGATGGTGCCGACGGTCTGCGGCACGGGCCCGAGCCGGGTCGCTCCGGAACCGGTCACGGCCGCGTCGACGAGCTTGACGTTGAAGGCGTCGCCGGGGCCGTTGTTGCGGATCCGGTACTCCACGCTCAGGGTCCGGGTCAGGTAGGGGCCCGGGCCGCCCCAGAACGCCCGGTGGGTGACCGCGAGGGCGGGCTCCAGCGCGGTCAGGGTCCCGTTGAGAGAGAGGCTCCACGGGTTGCCGGTGGCCGGCGAGGCGCCGGCGTTGATCGTGAAGGTTCCCGCGCCCGTGGCCTGCCGGTACGCGTGCGTGGCGGTGGCGTCGGGGACCACGGTCCAGGTGCCGGAGCCCGCCACGGTGCCGCCGCCGAACGCGAGGGTGGGCGCGGTGCAGTTGCCGGAGGACAGGGCGAGGACCACGGTGCCGCGGGAGTTCGTGAGCGTCACCCGGCTGTCGTCGCCGCGCAGCGCGGCCCCGCCGCCCACCCGGGTCAGGAACTGCATGTCCGCGGCCATGGTGCCCGGGAGGTCCGAGAACTGTCCGGCGGGCAGCGGCGACGAGGCGGTCCAGCGCTTCGTCAGGTCCAGTTCGCCGGTGGGGCAGTCGGTGCCGATGGCGGTCACGGCGCCGTTCACTCCGGAGGTGCTGGAGTTGAACGGGAAGGGGGCGAGGCCGGGGCGGACGGACGCCGGGGCCGGTCCGGCCGCGAGCACCAGCCCGGCGAGCAGCGCGGTGACGGCGGCCGCGGCCCGCCGGACGGTGCGCAGCCGGGGGCGGGGACGCGGATGGTCGGACCGGGGGGTGGTGGGGCGCGGCATGGGCGGGCCTTCCGGGACGCGTGACAAACGGCAGTCACCATAGGCACGCAAACAAGGGCAAAGGTGGGATATCGGGGGGTGACAGAGCGGGGTTCCAACCGATAGGTCTGCATGTCATGGCAGCCCCTTCCGCACGCCCCGCCCGCCCGGCGCAACCCCTCCCGCTCGACGGGATCACGGTCGTCGCCGTGGAGCAGGCGGTCTCGGCCCCGTTCGCGACCCGCCAGCTCGCCGATCTCGGCGCCCGGGTGGTGAAGCTGGAACGCCCGGACGGCGGCGATTTCGCCCGCGGCTACGACACCGCCGCGGGCGGCCTGGCCTCGCATTTCGTGTGGGCGAACCGCGGCAAGGAGTCGGTGGCCGTGGACCTGAAGGACCCGCGCGGCCGGGAGCTGGTCGAGCGGCTGGTCGCGGACGCCGACGTGTTCGTGCAGAACCTGGCACAGGGGGCGGCGGCCCGGCTGGGCCTGGATGCGGCCTCGCTGTGCGCCCGCCATCCGCGGCTGGTCGCCGTCGACATCTCCGGGTACGGGGCGCAGGGCCCGTACGCGCACAAGCGGGCGTACGACATGCTCGTGCAGTGCGAGGCGGGGCTGGTGTCGGTGACGGGGACGGCGGAGCAGCCCGTGAAGGCGGGCATCCCGGCGGCCGACATCGCGGCGGCGATGTACGCGTTCTCCGGCGTTCTTGCGGCGCTGCTGCGGCGGGGTTCGACCGGGCGGGGCGGGCCGGTGGAGGTGTCGATGCTGGATGCGCTGGCCGAGTGGATGGGGCATCCGCTGCACCACACGATGCACGGCGGCGAGCAGCCGGCGCGTACGGGTCTGGGCCATGCGGTGATCGCGCCGTACGACGCCTATCCGACGGCGGGCGGGGGCCGGGTGCTGCTGTCGGTGCAGAACGACCGGGAGTGGCGGCGGCTGGCCGAACAGGTGCTGGGGCAACCCGAGTTGGCGGACGATCCGGCGTTCGCGACGAATGCGGCGCGGACTGCGAACCGGGAGAAGACGGATGCGGTGGTGGCCGCCGCGCTCGGCGGGCTGGAGGCGGACACGGCGATCGCCGCGCTGGAGGCGGCGGGCATCGCCTGCGCCCGTCTGAACACGGTGGCCGGGCTGGCCGGACACCCCCAGCTGGCGGCGCGGGACCGGTGGCGGGAGGTGGGTTCGGCCGTCGGTCCGCTGCGCGCCCTGCTCCCGCCGATCGTGCTGCCGGGCGGGCCGGAGCCGCTGATGGGCGCGGTGCCGGCGCTCGGCGAGCACACCGGTGCCGTCCTGCGCGCCCTGGGGATGTCGGACGCGCAGATCGACGGACTACGCCGGGACGGTGTGATCGCCTGAGGGCCGGGGTGCCGGGTGGGGCGGGTCAGCGGTGGCTGCCCCAGAGCGTACGGCGCAGCCGGCGCAGCGGGGCGAACAGCGAGACGCGCGCGCTCCGGCTCCGGTGGCGGTGCGTGTGGTCACGCGCCGTCAACTCCCGCATCAGCAGGGTCGCTTCGGCGGCCTCGCGCTGCGGGACGGCGGGACCGCCCAGCACGGCGAGGTGGCGGTCCAGCCGCGAACTGGTCGCGCTGCTGCCGCAGGTGATGGCAGGCACGCGGGGCGGCCTGCTGCGCATCGTTATCTGTTCCATGATTCTCCCCACCCGTACGAGACACCCGGCCCGGGCAGGGTAACCCTATCGCCCTCTCGGCGCAGTCGGGTATCCCGGGAGGGTGATTTGACCGTCACGGCACCACTTTTGACGGTCACTCACCGAAGTCGACCGTTACTCTCCGCACCCACACTTCGGCGGGGGCCGCTCCGGGGCCTTGCCGTCGGCGTTGGAAGGGCGCCGCGGGCGGGCAGACTCCCCTCGTGACCGAGGTGCCGAGCGGTGAGCGGGTGGTGGCGGGACGGTACCGGCTGCGGGGTCCGCTGGGCCGCGGCCGGACGGGCACGGTGTGGCAGGCCCGGGACGAGGTGCTGGGCCGCGAGGTGGCGGTCCGGGAGGTACGGGCGCCGGCCGGGGCGGACCCGGCCGCTGCGCGCGGGGTGTACGAGCGGCTGGAGCGGGCGGCGCGGACGGCGGAGCGGGTCACCCACCGCGGGGTGGTCGCCGTGTACGACGTGGCGGTCGAGGGCGGCCGGCCGTGGATCGTGATGGAGCTGGTCCGCGGGCTGTCACTGGCGGAGGTGCTGGCGGCCGGCGGGCCGCTGGCCCCGCAGCGGGCGGCGCACCTCGGGGCGCAGCTGCTGGCGGCGCTGCGGGCCGCGCACGCTGCGGGAGTGCCGCACGGGGACGTGACGGCGGGCAATGTGCTGGTCGCCAACGACGGCCGGGTGGTGCTGGGCGACTTCGGGCTCGCCGCGGCGGCGGACTGGGCGGCGGACGGGGCGGACCCTGCGGCGGGCGGCGCGGAGGCCGACCTGCGGGCGCTGGGCGCGCTGCTGTACGAGGCGGTCGAGGGCGGCTTCGGGCGGCCGGCGGCCGGCGGGGAGCTGCCGCCGCCGCGCCGGGCGGGCGCTCTGGAGCCCGTACTCGACGGTCTGCTGCGCCCGGACCCGGCGGCGCGGCTGTCGGCCGGGGAAGCGGAGCGGATGCTGCGGGTGGTGGGCGCGGGCGGGGCGGTGCGGGCCGCGGACGGGCCGCAGGGCGGGACCGTGGAACCGGCGGGCCCTGCGGCGGAAGCGGACGGATCGGTGGCGTCCGCCGCACGCGCGGCGTCCCGGCCGGAGCAGGGCGGCCGCGGGTGGCCCGTCCCGGCGGCGGTGGCTGCGGCGGTCGCCCTGGCGCTGGTGCTCGTGTTGCTGGTGTGGCTGCTGGTGTAGTCGTCGGCCGCCGCGGCCCCCGTCCGGGGAGTCCACGGCGGCCGCGATGTGGCCGGGTCAGGCGGCGGAGCTGAAGACGGGCAGGTAGCCGCCGGACTGGCCGGGGGCGGTGGGGTGGTACGACTCGCCGATGTTGAGCCAGTTGACGCTGTGCAGCCAGGCGCTGCCGGAGCAGATCTCGTGTCCGGTGAAGGCGCCCGCCACCGAGGCGAAGGCGAAGCCGTGGTCGCGGGCCCGCTTGTCGGTGGCCGCGTTCAGGTGGTCGGAGGCCCCGTTGATGGCGGCGCGCTCGGTCTCCGACAGGCCGGTGGTACAGGTGCCGTTCAGTTTGTAGAAGCGGGGATAGCCGAGCACGACCACGCGGGCGTTGGGGGCCTTGGCGCGGATGGCGTCGTACACGGCGTCGAGCTTCCCGGGCAGGGTGGTGTCGACGTAGGCCTTGGCCTGGGCGATCCGGCTGAGGCAGGTGGACTCGGACTGGAGCACGCAGGTGGTCATGACGTCGGAGAAGCCGGCGTCGTTGCCGCCGATGGTGATGCTGACGAGGTCGGTGTCGGCGTTGAGCGGGCCGAGCTGACCGGCCGTGACATCACCCGTACGAGCGCCCGAGCAGGCGGTGAACGCGAACGAGCCGGGTGAATGGGCGTTCTTCCAGAGCACGGGGTAGGCCTTCGTGCTGCGCTTGCAGTTGCCGCTCGCGCTGTCGTAGCTGCCGGCGCCGACCCCCGAGGAGTACGAGTCGCCGAGGGCCACGTAGCCGAAGACGGCCGCGGAATCCGCGGCCTGTGCGGGGGCGGAACCGAGCAGGGCGGCGGACGCGGCAAGGGCCAACGAGGCCGTGAATGCCGCGAATCGGGACAGTTTCATGGACCCCTCCATTAGCAGGTTTTCTGCCATGTACGTCGTAGCGCCGACCACCCCTCTCTGGAAGTGTCCATGCCAAAAAACTCGGAGGAAGAGCTGCGGGGAAATGCCGCGGAAACCTTCACCGGCCGGAGGTTTCGGCGCTCCGCCCATGCGGCCGAACCGGCGAAACACGGGTGCACGGGGGCAGTTCGTGCCGGATCATGGGCGCCATGTCAGCCACGCCTCAGGACCCGCAGCACGCCCTGCCGATCCGGCTCGGGGTCGACGACAGCGACTCCCCGTCGGACGTCGTCGACGCCCTCTTCCTCGGCCGGTTCGCCACCGGCGAGCAGCCGTACTCGCACAGCGTCACGATCGAACGGGTCAAGTCCGGGGCCACGCTGCTGCCTCCGGAGGCCCGGGTGCTGCGCGCCACCAAGGACACCGACCGCAGCGCGACGCTCGCCGAGGGCGAGGGGTGGACCCTGCTGGTCTCGCGCTGGAACCGCGGCGCCGACGTCACGGTCACCGCCGTCACCGACGAACTCGCCGCCTCCGTCCTCAGCCTGGCCACCGACGGCGCCCAGGACGAGCCCGAACCGCAGCCCGAGAACGTCACCATGGGCTTCTGGTACGTCTCCCCCCGGCGCGGCCCGCACCGCACCACCCGGCAGATCGCGGCCGGCACCTGGGCGGAGGTCCGGCCCAACTACACGGCCCCGGTGGCCGAGGCCATGGACCGGCTGATGAAGGTCACCCCGGACGACATCGCCGGCCGGCTGCTGCTGCTCCACGGACCACCGGGCACCGGCAAGACCTCGGCGCTGCGCACCCTCGCGCGGTCCTGGCGCGACTGGTGCCAGGTGGACTGCGTCCTCGACCCGGAACGGCTGTTCAACGACGTCGGATACCTGATGGACATCGCCATCGGCGAGGACGAGGGCACCTCGCGGGGCCGCTGGCGGCTGCTGCTCCTGGAGGACTGCGACGAGCTGATCCGCGGCGAGGCCCGGCACACCGCCGGGCAGGCGCTGTCCCGCCTGCTGAACCTGACGGACGGGCTGCTCGGCCAGGGCCGCAACGTGCTGGTGGGCGTGACCACCAACGAGGACCTGGAGCGGCTGCACCCCGCGGTGGTGCGGCCAGGCCGCTGTCTCGCCCGGATCGAGGTGGGCCGGCTCAGCCACCGGGAGGCGGTGGACTGGCTGGGCGGCGAGGAGGGCGTCTCCCGCGAAGGGGCCACCCTGGCCGAGCTGTTCGCCCTGCGCCGCGGCACCGGCCCGGCGTCGGTCCCGGCCCAGCCGGCGGCCACGGACGCCGGGCTGTACCTGTAGGTCCGGGAACCCGGCCCGCAGGAACCGGGGGCCTGCCTGCCCGCAGTCGCCGGGCCGTACCGGCAAGGACCGGGGCCCGGCCCGCGGTCAGCCCGCGTACCGGGCCCTGAGGGCGTCCGCGGCCAGCGCGAGGGCCTCGTCCTGCGGGAGCCCGAGGCGGTGCGCGCGGTCCGCGAACGCCTGGGCCGCGGCGGCCGCCTCGCGGGCGGCGGTGTCGCCGGCGGCGGCGATGAACGTGCCGTTGCGGCCGCGGGTCTCGATCACCCCGTCCGCCTCCAGCGCCTTGTACGCCTTGGCCACCGTGTTGGCGGCCAGGCCGAGTTCCTCCGCGAGACCGCGCACGGTCGGCAGCCGGAAGCCGACGGGCAGCCGGCCGGTGCGCGCCTGCCCGGCGATCTGGGCCCGCAGCTGCTCGTAGGGGGCGGTGGCTCCGGCCGGGTCGACGGAGATCTTCAGGCTCACGCTCTTCGAGGTCACCGGGCGATTCTCGCGCACGGGCCGGAAATTCGGAGGCGCGCCGGCCAGGCCGGACGTAGCGTCGGACCACATGACCGTCATCGTCCGTGATCTCCGCCCCGGCGACGCCGCAGACACCGGGGCCGTCGTCCGGGTGCGCCGTGCCGCACTCCCCTTCATGATCTCCACGGTGGCCGGGGTGGCCTTCGAGCTGGAGTCCGCCCACCCCGATGAGCACCACCGGGTGCTGGTCGCCGAGGAGGACGGCGCGGTGGTCGGCACCGCGCAGGCCGGCCTCGCCTACGACAGCGACGAGCCCGGACAGGCCTTCGTCAACTCCTACGTGCTCCCCGGCGCGCACCACACCGCCGCCGGACTGCTGCGGTCCACCGCCGAGGAGTACCTGGCCGCCCTGGGAGCCCGCGCCGTGTACACGTGGATCCCCGACGATCCGGCGGAGCGGGCCGTCGTCGAAGACCTCGGCTATGCGGAGGGCCGCTCGGCCCACTTCCTGCGCCTCGGCCTCGCGGAGCGCACCCTGCCCGAGCGGCCGCCGCTGCCCGCCGGGGTGGTGCTGCGCTCGGCGGCCGAGTTCGCCGCCGACCCGCGGCCGCTGTTCCTGCTGGACTCCGAGACCACCCTGGACGAGCCGGGCGACATCGGGACCCGGCTGGACGACTACGCGCAGTGGCTCCGGGACACCTGGGAGGACCCCGAGCTGGACCGGGAGCTGACCACGGTGGCGCTGGTCGACGGCGAGCCGGCCGCGTTCAGCGCGGCGCGCACCGACGGCGCAGGGCGCTACTCCTCGGCCATGACCGGCACCCGGCGGGCGTTCCGCGGCCGCGGGCTCGCCCGGATCGTCAAGCACGAGGCGCTGCGGAAGGCGGCCCTGGCGGGCTGTACGGAGGCGTTCACCGGGAACGACACCGGGAACGCGCCGATGCTCGCGGTCAACGACTGGTTCGGATACGAGGTCTGCGCCACCGAGGTGCGGTACGCGAAGGCGCTGGGAGGCGCGTGATGGAGGAGACGCAGGTGCAGGACACGGTCACCGTGGAGCTGAGCAAGGCCGGCCGGATCAAGATCCGGTACTCGGCGGGGCTGCTCGCGGACGACGGCAGCCGGATCAGCGTGCGGGCCCCGTGGGCGGCGGAGGGGGTGCGCGACTTCGGCTTCGTACGGTTCGAGCCGGGTGACGTGTTCACCGAGCACTTCTGGCGCGACCGCTGGTACGCGGTGAAGGAGGTGCGCACCGGGGCCGGGGAGCTGAAGGGCTGGTACTGCGACGTGACCCGGCCGGCGGTCGTGGCGGACGGCGAGGTCCGGGTGGAGGACCTGGACCTCGACCTGTGGGTGTCGGCGGACGGCTCGCAGGTGCTGCGGCTGGACGAGGACGAGTTCGCGGCGAGCGGTCTGGCGGCCCGGGACCCGGAGGCGGCGGCCCGCGCGGTGGCGGCGCTGGACGAGCTGGAGGAGCTGGCCCGCCGGGGCGGGCCGGGCGCCCTGGGTGCCCTGGGGGCGGCCGCCGAACCGGCGTGATGAGCGTAGGTCCATACTTTCTGTTGATGGTCCGTACCCGAAGCGCAGAAACGAGTGGTCCCGGCACATGAGCTCCTTCCCCCCTCACGCACCCCTGCCGGGCGGCCCGAACGGACCCCTGTCGCACGTTCCCGTCCCGCCGCCGTTCCCCGCGCCGGGTTCCGCCGGGATGCCGTTCCCGGGGGCGGGCGGGCCCGTGCCGCCGGGGCCGTTCGCGGTGCCGCCGGCCCGGCCGGTCCCCCCGGCGGGGCTGGTGCCGGTCGCCGCGCCGGGGGTGCCGGAGATGCCGCGGACGCCGGACGTGCCTTCGCCGGCGCCGGTGCCCGAGCCGGTGAAGGCGCCTGACGCCGCCGTCCCGGACGTGTCCGTGATCATCGCGGTCTACAACGCGATGCCGTACCTCACGGAGTGCCTGGACTCGGTGGTCGGCCAGTCGCTGGGCCTCGACCGGATCGAGGTGATCGCGGTCAACGACGGCTCCACCGACGGCAGCGGGGCCGAGCTGGACCGGTTCGCCGCGCAGCACCCGCAGTTCCGGGTGCTGCACCAGGCGAACACGGGCGGGCCGAGCGTGCCCCGCAACCGGGCGCTGGACCTGGCCCGCGGCCGCTACGTGTACGTCGTCGACTCGGACGACTACCTGGGCACGGAGACCCTGGAGCGGCTGCTGGCCATGGCCGAGGAGCAAGGCAGCGACGTCGTGCTCGGCAAGGCGGTCGGGCTGGGCCGGTCGGTCGCCGAGAAGGCGCACAGGCACGCGGAGCGGGCCGACCTGTACACCTCGGAGGTGTACAGGTCGCTGCACAGCGCGAAGCTGTACCGCCGGGAGGTCCTGGAGCGGGACGGCATCCGCTACCCGGAGGACCTGTGGTTCGGCGAGGACCAGCTGTTCGTGACGGCCGCCTACCTGGCCGCCGAGCGGATCTCCGTGGTCGGCGACTACGACTGCTACTACCTGCGGCGCCGCGAGGACGGGCAGAACATCACGGCCCGGCACCGGACGGCGAACGAGAGCATCCAGCACATCGAGCGGGTCATGCGGATGGTGTCGGACCGGGTCTCGGACCCGGTGGGCCGCCGCCGGATGCTGGGCCGGCACTTCCGGAACATGGTGGGCAAGGCGCTGATCCCGGCGGCCCGGGTGTACGGGGTGGACCCCGCGTACACCTCGGAGGTCTACCAGCGGGGGCGGGCGCTGTGCGAGGCGTACTGGACCCCGGACATGGCCGGTGAGCTGTCCGCGCTGGACCTGCTGCGGCTGTACTGCTTCACGCAGGGCAAGTTCGACGCGTTCGCCGAGCTGGCCGCGTACGACCCGGCGGAGCAGCCTGCGGAGCTGTTCGCCGAGAACGGGCGGGCGTACCGGCGCTTCCCCCTGTTCCGGGACCCGCGGGCGGGGCTGCCGGACAAGCTGTACGACGTCACGGAGAAGCTGAAGGCCCGGCACAGGCTGAACGGGATGAGCTGGAAGGACGGCCGGGTCCGGCTGACCGGCCACGGGTACGTCGAGGGCCTGGGCACCGGGCGGATGGAGAGCCGGCTGCTGCTGCGGGAGCGGGCGACGGGCCGCGAGCACCGGGTGCCCGCGACGGCGGTCCCGGCGCCGGACCTGGCGGCGGACGGCGAGAAGCGGGGCGTGGACCTGGGGATGGCCGGGTTCCGTGCGGACGTGCAGCTGGCGGTGCTCGACGGGGGCGCGCCGATCGGCCCGGGCCTGTGGGACTGCTTCCTGGAGGTCGTCGCGGACGGGGTGGTGCGCACCGCCCGGCTGGGCCGCTCGCAGGGACCTGACCTGGACCGCACGGCCCGGGCGAGCCGGGTGGTCTCCCGCGACGAGGCCGTGGCCACCGAACTGACCGCCGCCCCCTTCTTCACCGGCTACGGCAACCTCAGCTTCGAGGTGGTCCGCCGCTTCGTCATGCCGACGGGCTGAGGGGGCGGACGGGCGCGGGCGACGGGTGCGGGAGGGCCGGGGAACGGCCTTCGGGGGGCCGAGTCTGATCCCCCGCTTACCCCTGCCTTAAGTGCGTCGTAAGGATCTCTCCGGGCGGCTCCGGGGCCCGTTCCGGGGGGCTCCGGACGGCTAGCTTGCGTGTCGCAGACCTTGTGCCGGGCCACCCGGCAGCACCCTTGCGCCGCCCGAAGGAGAACCTCCATGACCGCTCGTCGCACGGCCGTCGCCGTCGCCGCCCTCGGTTTCGTGCCGCTCGCGCTGGCCGCGCCCGCCGCCGCGCACGGCTCGATGACGGACCCGGTCAGCCGGGTGGCCGCCTGCTACGCGGAGGGCCCCGAGGCGCCGAAGTCCGCGGCCTGCAAAGCGCTGGTGCGCGTGGGCGGGACGCAGCCGCTGTACGACTGGAACGAGGTCAACATCGCCAACGCGGCCGGCAACCACAAGCGCCTGATCCCCGACGGCAGGCTGTGCTCCGCCGGGAACGCCAAGTACCGGGGGCTGGACCTGCCGCGCCGGGACTGGCCGGCCAGCCGGCTCAGCGCCGGGAAGCACACGTTCCGCTACAAGGCCACGGCCCCGCACCGGGGGACGTTCGCGCTGTACGTGACGAAGGACGGTTACGACCCGTCGAAGCCGCTGAAGTGGTCGGACCTGGAGTCCAAGCCGTTCCTGAAGGTGACGGACCCCCGGCTGTCCGGCGGGGACTACGTGTTCAAGGGCACCGTGCCGAAGAAGTCCGGACGCCACCTCGTGTACAGCATCTGGCAGCGCTCTGACAGCCCCGAGGCGTTCTACACCTGCTCGGACGTGGTGTTCCGCAAGAGCGGCGGGAGCGGCGCGCAGACGCCGGCCGGCTCCGCCCCGGCCGCCGGGCCGACGGCGCAGGCGCCGGACGAGGACCGGATCCGGAAGGACGCCGGCCGGAGCAGCCACGGCGGCCACGGTACGACGGGCGGCCACGGCAGCGGCTCCGGCCCGGACTCCGGCTCCGACGCCGGCTCCGGTACGGCCGCCCGGGCCGCGGCGGCGGAGGGCACCGCCGCCACCACCGGGGGCGGTGACCCGGTGGCACAGGGCGGTGCCGTTCCGCTCGGCGGTGACGCGGACCTGGCCGAGACCGGCAGCGGTTCCGCCACGCCGGTGATCGCCGTGGCGGGCGCCGGAACGCTGGCGGTCGGTGCCGCGGTGCTGTTCGCAACGGTCCGGCGGCGGGCCGTGGCCGGCCGGCACGGCCGCTGACGCAGCGGCCTTGCGGTCCGGGCGCGCGGCCCGCGTCAGTCGGTGTCGAACACCGAGGCGCAGGTCGTGCGCTCGGCGTGCTCCGGGTCGAGGGCGTTCTCGGCCGCGTGGAAGGCGATCCGGTCGGTCAGGCCGATCGCCACGTGCTCGGAGAGGTCCAGCGGGCACAGGTCCTGCACGACGATGTTGCGTACGTCGGGACCGGTCAGGAAGCCGCTCCGGTACGGGGTGACCACCTCGTCGTACTTGGTGGCGATGACGGTGTACGCGACCCCGGGGACGGTGTCGCCGCCCGCGTTGAGCCGGTTCAGGAAGTCCGAGCCGGCGATCTGGTCGGCGAGCCCGGGGGTGGCCGTGCTGATCAGTTCCTCGGCGCCGGGGAAGAACGGCAGCAGCTGCGTGAGCCCCGACAGGGTGGTGCCGTGGTTGTCGGGGGCGATCCCGACCAGCGCGTTGACCTTGTCGGCGCCGCCGAGGAACTTCAGGTACCAGCGCGGCATCATGCCGCCCTGGGAGTGGCCGACGAGGTCGGCCTCGGGGGCGCCGGTGGCGGCGAGCACCCGGTCGACGAAGGCGTCGAGCTGTCCGGCGGACTTCTCGATGGGGCCGAGCCCGTGGAAGAAGGGCACACCGGGCAGCTGCCCGTAGTCGAGGGAGTAGACGCAGTAGCCGCGGTGCACCAGGTACGGGGCGAAGCCGAGCCAGTTGTCGACGGAGTTGCCGAGCGTGCCGTGGACCAGGACCACGGGGCGCGGGTGGGCGGCGGACGGTTTGCACGACCAGTTGTTCCAGCCGCTGCTGGGGGCGGTCGCGGCCTGGGCGGCCGCGGTGGGGGTGAGGACGGCTCCCGCCAGCATCAGGGCGGTGAGGGGTCCCAGCAGGCGTCTCCAGGGCAGCATCGGGTGATCTCCTTGCGGGGAAGGGGAAATGCGATGGGGGATTCGCCCGTGATCCGGATCACAAGGTGAGCTGCATCCGCCAAATTACGGGCGGGTAGCAAAAGAGGGAAGTTACGCGCCGGTAAAAACTGGCGTGGCGTCACTCTTGGGCAGGTACAGGGGTGTTGCGGATGCCTTCAGGCGGCCAGGGTGCCGCGCCGGATGGCGTCGGGGCCGAACTTCGCCCGGATCCGGTCCGCGACCGCCTCGATGCGGCGGGACTTCTCGTCGCCGGGGTCGAAACTCAACTGGTGGGCGGCGCGTTCGGCCGGGATCAGACCCTCGGCGCGCATGCTGATGCCGCGGACCCGGGCCCGCTGGAGGCCCAGCGCCCCGTACACCGCGTAGGCCGTGGCGGTGAGGTCGGCGGAGTGCGCGGTGGGTTCGGCGAGGGTGCGGGTACGGGTGAGCGCGGTCCGGTCGGCGCAGCGGACGGTGAGGGACAGCGTCCGGCACGCCTCGCCGCGGTCCCGCAGCCGGGCGCCGAGTTCCTCGGTGAGGGAGAGCAGGGCGCGCCGGTGCCGGGCCGGGTCGATCTCGTCGCGGTCGAAGGGGCGCTCGGCGGCGAGGGAGGGGGCGGTGGCGCCGGGGCGGACCGGGGTGCGGTCGATGCCGTGGGCGCGTTCGTACACGTCGCGGCCGGCCTTCGCGCCGAGGATCCGCTGGAGGGCGGGGAGCGGGGCGGCGGCGATCCGGCCCACGGTGCCGAGGCCGTACGTGCCGAGGGTGCGGGCGGTGGCGGGGCCGATGCCGTCGAGGGCGGTGGCGGGCTGGTCCGCGAGGAACTCCTTCACGGCGTCGGGGTCCGCGGGGACCAGCAGGGTGCGGCCCGGGGCGGCCCGGCGGGCGGCCATCCTGGCCAGCATGGGGTTTTCGGCCACGCCGATGGTGCAGTCCGCGCCGTAGCGGGCGAGGGCTCTGACGCGGAGCAGGGCGGCGAGGTGGCCGGCGTCGCGGGCGAAGTAGCGGAGGGCGGGGGTGAGGTCGGCGAGGGCGGTGTCGGGTGGGAGGGCCTGGACGACGGGGGTGAGGGCGGTGAGCAGGGCGGTGTACGCGGTGGGGTCGGGGGCGGTTCCGTCCGGGCGGTGGAAGGTCGCGCAGAGCACGGTGGTGCCGTGGCCCTGCGGGGCCTTTCCCCTGCCCGCCCCTTCCCGAACCGGGGCTCCGCCCCGGCCCCCGTGCCTCGGACGCCGGCGCGGCTCGACGGCCCGGCCGGGCTCAGAGACCGGGGGCTCCGCCCCCGCACCCCCGCGCCTCAAACGCCGGCGAGGCTGGATTTCCCCCCGCAGCATCCAGCCCCCGGGCAAAGTCCGCGCCGGGGGCACGTCCAAGCCCGCAGCCAAAGTCCGGCCTGGGGGCACGATCAAGCCCGTCCCGCGACCGAGGACCGGGGTTCGGGGCGGAGCCCCGAACCCAAGCCCCGCCGACGCTTGAGGCGCAGGGCCAGGGGCAGAGCCCCGATCTTTCAGCCCCGCCGGCGCTTGAGGCGCGGGGTCCGGGGCGGAGCCCCGACCTCTCAGCCCCGCCGACGCTTGAGGCGCGGGGTCCGGGGCGGAGCCCCGACAGTCAGGTTTCGCCGGGGGCTTGGTCATCCGGCGCTCCCCGGGCTGGAATGCCACAGTTTGCGGCCCGTCGCCGGAACCCCCGGCGGCTGGAGGTCGGCCCACGGGTTCAGCTCGTAACCCGTGGGCAGGTGGATCCTGCGGCCGGATCCCGGCACGGGCACCGGCACCGGCACCGGCTCGGCCAGCCGCGCGGCGACCGCGTCCAGCCCGCCGTCCCGCCGCAGTCCGGCCAGCTCCGCCAGGTCCCAGGCCGCGGAGCCGACCACGGAGAGGCTCTGCGGACCCCGCCGCTGGACGACGCCCCGCACCAGCAGCAGCCACGAGTGGAACACCGTGTGCGCGCACGCCTCGTGGCTGTCGTCGAAGAAGGCGAGGTCGACCAGTCCGGTCCCGTCGTCGAGGGTGGTGAAGATGACCCGCCGCCCGGACCGCACCGGCGGGGTCTGGGTGGCCGCCTTGGCCCCCGCGACCAGCACCGTCTCCCCGTGCGCGGCCTCGCGCAGCCGCCGCGCGGGCACGGCGCCGAGTTCGTCGAGGAACTCCCGGTGGTCGTCCATGAGGTGCCGGGTGGCGTCCATGCCGAGGACGCCCAGCTCGGCACTGAGCCGCTCGGCCTCGTTGAGGTCGGGCAGTCCGGCCTCGGCGGTCTTCCGCCCGCCGCCCAGCGGCAGCTGGCGCCCGTGCCCGGCAACGCCCCGGTGTCCCCGGTGGAGTTCGGACAGGTGCAGCAGCAGATCCCGCCGGTTGGCCCCGAACGCGTCCAGCGCGCCGACCTGCGCCAGCCGTTCGGCCACCGGGCGGCCCGGCCGGGCCCGGTCCCAGAAGTCGAGCAGGGAGCCGTAGGGCTGCCCGTCCTCGATCCGGGCGGTCTCCGCCGCGCTGATGCCGTGGACGTCGGCCAGAGCGAGCCGCAGCCCCCACACTCGAGGAGACTCGGACACCAGTTCGATGCGATGGTCGGCCGCGGACCGGTTCACGTCCAGCGGCAGCACCGGCACCCCGCGCCGCCGGGCGTCCGCGAGCAGCAGCCGCTTGGGGTACATGCCGGGGTCGTGGGTGAGCAGCCCGGCGTAGAAGGCCGCCGGGTGGTGGGTCTTGAGCCAGGCCGACTGGTAGGTCGGCACGGCGAAGGCCACCGCGTGCGCCTTGCAGAACCCGTACGAGCCGAAGGCCTCGACGATCTCCCAGGTCCGGGCGATCACCTCGGCCGGGTAGCCGCGTCCCTCGGCCTGCCGCGCGAACCAGACCCTGATGCGGCCCTGTGACTCGGGGTCGGAGAGCCCGCGGCGGACCCGGTCGGCCTCGTCCCGCCCGCAGCCGGTCATGACGTGCACGATCTCGATGATCTGCTCGTGGAAGACCACCACCCCGTACGTCTCGCGCAGCGCGTCCGCCAGGTCCTCGTGCGGGTAGCGGACGGGCGCGCGGCCGTGCCGGGCCTCGATGAACGGCCGGACCATGTCGGCCGCGACCGGCCCCGGCCGGAACAGGGAGATGTCCACGACCAGGTCGTGGAACTCCGCGGGCCGGAGCCGGCCGATCAGGTCCCGCTGGCCGGGCGATTCGATCTGGAAGCAGCCGAGGGTCTCGGCCGAGCGGATCAGCCGGTAGGTGGCCTCGTCCCCCGGCGGCACCTGCGCCGGGTCGTCCAGGTCGATGCGCTCCCCGGTGGCCCGTTCGACCTCCGCGACGGCGTGCGCCATCGCGGACTGCATCCGTACGCCCAGCACGTCGAGCTTGAGCAGCCCCAGGTCCTCGACGTCCTCCTTGTCGAACTGGGACATCGGCAGCCCCTCGCCGCTGGTGGGCACGACGGGGGTGCGGGCGAGCAGCGAGGCGTCGGACAGCAGCACCCCGCACGGGTGCATGGCGACCCCGCGCGGCAGCGCGTCCAGCGCCTCGACCAGCTCCCACAGCCGGCCGTGCTCCTCCGCCCGTACGCCGCGCAGCTCGGGGAGTTCGGCGAGGGCGGCCCGGGCGTCGCGGGCCCGGATGTGCGGGAAGGCCTTGGCGAGCCGGTCGGTCTCGGCCGGGTCCAGGGACAGGGCCGCGCCCACGTCCCGGATCGCGTGCCGCACCCGGTAGGTCTCGGGCATGGAGACGGTCGCGACCCGTTCCGTCCCGAACCGGCCGAGGATCGCCCGGTAGACCTCCAGCCGGCGGGCGGATTCCACGTCGATGTCGATGTCGGGGAGCACGGGCCGCCGCTTGGAGAGGAAGCGCTCCATCAGCAGGCCGTTCTCGACCGGGTCGGCGTGCGCGATGCCGAGCAGGTGGTTGACCAGGGAGCCCGCCCCGGAGCCGCGGGCGGCCACCCGGATGCCCATGTCCCGTACGTCGTCGACGACCTGGGCGACCGTCAGGAAGTAGGTGGCGTAGCCGTAGTGGGCGACGATGTCCAGCTCGTGGTGCATCCGGCCCCAGTACGCGCGCCGGTCCGCGTAGCCGCGCAGCACCATGCCGGCGGCGCACCGGGAGGCCAGCACCCGCTGGGCGCTGCGGTGGGCGGCGCCGACCAGGTGGGGTTCGGGGAAGTGCGCCGAGCCGATGCCGAGGTCGTCCTCGGGGTCGACCCGGCAGGAGTCGGCGTCCCGGCGGGTGCGGTCCAGCAGCCTGCGGGCGCCGGACGGGCCGAGTCCGGCGGCCTCGGCGATGCGGTCGGCGGCGGCCGTCATGGCGGTGGCGTCCTTGAGCCAGCGCTCGCCCCCGTCGAGGGGGCCGCGGGGGTCGATCGGCACGAGCCGGCGGGCCGCGTCGAGCACGTCGGCGACCGGCCCCTGGCCGGGGTCGGCGTACCGGACGGCGTTGGTGAGCACGGCGGGCACGCCCTGCTCTGCGGCGAAGCCGGCGGTACGGGCGGCCAGCCGCAGCGAGCCGGGTCCGGTGCCGGTGCGGCCGTGGTGGACGGCCTCCAGGCGCAGGGCGTCCCCGTAGGCCTCGCGCCAGGGGGCGAGCAGCCGGGCGGCGCGGTCGGGGCGGCCCTCGGAGAGGGCCCGGCCGACGTCGGAGTCGGGGCCGAGGAGGACGAGGACCCCGTCGCCGTGGTTGTGCTCCCGGGGCAGCAGCGGCCGGCCGCCGGCATCCGCGTGGGCGGCGCTGACCAGGCGGCACAGGGTGGCCCAGCCGGTGGCGCCGTCGCGGGCGAGGAACAGGGCGCGGGGTGCGGACTCGTCGACGAAGGCGCCGCCCTTGACCGGGGTGCGCCGCCGTTCGCCGGTGCGGGCCGGGCCGGGGCGCGGGGGCTCCAGGGGGGCGACGGCGAGACTCGTGCCGAACAGCGGCCGGATGCCGGCCTTCCGGCAGGCCTTCGCGAACCGGACGGTGCCCGCGAGGGTGTCCCGGTCGGTGAGGGCGAGGGCGTCCATCCCGCGGTCGGCGGCGCGGGCCGCCAGCCGTTCCGGGTGGGAGGCTCCGTAGCGCGCGGAGTATCCGGAAACGGTGTGCAGATGCGTGAAGCCGGGCATCCGCGCCTCCTGCTTTCCCTTGTTGCTTCCCTGGTGGACCGCCCCCCTTTTCCCTCTTCCACCATAGACCACTTTCGAACGTACGTACGACACACATGTTCGAGGCGTGTGCGTGGGGCCCGGCCCGGGCACGGCGAGGCCCCGCCCGTCCGGTCCCGGTCATCCGTTCGGCCCACCCCTGCTGCGTCCGGGATCCGGCGCGCCGACCGTGGGGGCATGACACCGACGGACGCAGACCCCTCCCGGGGCTTCCTCGCCGAGATCAAGGACGCAGTCACCATCCGGGCGGCGCTGCTGGTCGTCGGGGTGCTGGCGCTCCAGCTCGCCTTCGTCACCTCGTACATCGGCGCCTTCCACCAGCCGAAGCCGCACGAGATCCCGCTCGCCGTGGTGGCCCCCGCCCAGCCGGTCGCCGCGCAGGCGGTACGGCAGCTCGCGGCGCTGCCCGGCGACCCGCTGGACCCCGAGGCGGCCGCCGACGAGGCCACCGCGCTCCGGCTGATCAAGGACCGCGAGGTCGACGGGGCGCTGATCATCGACCCGGCCGGGCGGACCGACCGGCTGCTGGTGGCCAGTGGTGCGGGCGCCTCGCTGTCCCAGGCCCTCGAACAGGTCGTGACGCTCGCCGAGGCGGGCCGGCAGCGGGCGGTGCGGGTCACCGACGTGGCCCCCGCGGACCGGGGCGACGCCCGCGGGCTGTCCTCGTTCTACCTGGTCGTCGGCTGGTGCGTGGGCGGCTACCTGTGCGCCGCGATCCTCGCGATCAGCGCCGGGGCCCGGCCCGCGAACCCGGCGCGCGCCGTCATCCGGCTCGCCGCGCTGCTGGCGTACGCGGTCGTGGCCGGGCTGCTCGGCGCGGTGATCGCGGGTCCGGTGCTGGGCGCGCTGCCCGGCAGCATCGCGGCCTTCTGGGGGCTCGGCACCCTGCTCGTCTTCGCGGTCGGCGCGATCACGCTGGCCTTCCAGGGGCTGGCCGGGGTGGTCGGCATCGGGCTGGCGATCCTGCTCGTGGTGGTGCTCGGCAACCCGAGCGCGGGCGGGGCGTACCCCTACCCGCTGCTGCCGCCGTTCTGGCGGGCGATCGGTCCGGCGCTGCCGCCCGGCGCGGGCACCTACGCGGCCCGCTCGATCGCGTACTTCAAGGGCAACGGCATGGGCCCGTCGATGCTGATCCTGGCCGGCTGGGCGGTGCTCGGGGCGGCGGTCACCCTGGCCTGCGCCCTGTTCCGGCGGGGCGACGGCGGGCCGGCGGTCGGCAGCGGCCTGGACGACCCGGCGGACGCCCCCGCGGCCCGCTGACCGGCTGCCGCACGGACGCGGACGCACGCATGCACGTACGCGCACGCACGGACGCACAGACGCACGGAGCCGCCGCTCCCCCGGGCCGGGGAGGCGGCGGCTCCGTGCGTGCGAGCGGTGTCAGCTGCCGGTCGTGCCGTAGTAGGCCCGGCGCATCAGCTCCTTCATGTCGTCGAGCATCGGCATCCGCGGGTTGGCGGGGGCGCACTGGTCGGCGTAGGCGTTGAGGGCCTGCTGCGGGAGGGCCGCCAGGAAGGCCGCCTCGGGCACGCCCGCCTCGGCGAAGGAGGCGGGGATGCCGCAGGCGGTGCGCAGCTCCTCGACGGCGCGGGCGTACGACTCGACGCCCTCGGCCGGGGTGGCGGCCGGCAGGCCCAGCATCCGCGCGATCTCCTGGAACCGCTCGGGGGCCCGGTAGACCTCGGCCTTCGGCCACGGGACGGCCTTGTGGGTGACCGTGCCGTTGTGGCGGATCACGTGCGGCAGCAGGAGGGCGTTGGTGCGGCCGTGCGGGACGTGGAAGGTGTTGCCCAGGGTGTGCGCCATGGCGTGGACCAGGCCGAGGAAGGCGTTGGCGAAGGCCATGCCGGCGATGGTGGACGCGTTGTGCATCTTCTCCCGCGCCTCGGGGGCGGCGGCCCCTTCGGTCACGCAGCGCTCCAGGTTCTCGAAGATCAGCTTGATGGCCTGGAGGCACAGCCCGTCGGTGTAGTCGTTCGCGTACGCGGAGACGTAGGCCTCGGTGGCGTGGGTGAGGGCGTCGAAGCCGGAGTCGGCGGTGACCGACGGCGGCAGGTGCATCGGCAGCACCGGGTCGACGATCGCGACGTGCGGGGTCAGGGCGTAGTCGGCGAGCGGGTACTTCTGCGCCGCGGCCGGATCGGAGATGACGGCGAAGGGCGTGACCTCCGAGCCGGTGCCGGAGGTGGTCGGGACGGCGACCAGCCGGGCCTTCTCGCCCAGTGCGGGGAACCGGTAGGCGCGCTTGCGGATGTCGAAGAACTTCTCCTTGGTGTCGGCGAACTCGACCTCCGGGCGCTCGTACATCAGCCACATGATCTTCGCGGCGTCCATCGGGGAGCCGCCGCCGAGCCCGATGACGGTGTCGGGCTTGAACTCGCGCATCAGGGCGGCGCCGGCCCGGACGGTGGCCAGCTCCGGGTTGGGCTCGACGCCGTCGATGACCTGGACGGCCACCGCGTCCTCGCGGGCCTGGAGGATGTCGGTGACCTTCTGGACGAAGCCGAGTTCGGTCATGGTCCTGTCGGTGACGATCGAGACCCGGCGGATGCCCTCCATCTCGCCCAGGTAGCGGATGGCGTTGCGCTCGAAGTAGATCTTCGGCGGGACCTTGAACCACTGCATGTTGGTGTTGCGCCGTCCGATCCTCTTGATGTTGAGCAGGTTCACCGCGGTGACGTTGTCCGACACCGCGTTGTGGCCGTACGAGCCGCAGCCGAGGGTGAGCGAGGGCAGGAAGGCGTTGTAGACGTCACCGATGCCGCCGAAGGTGGAGGGCGCGTTGGCGATGACACGGACGGCCTTGACCCGGCGGCCGAACTCCTCGACCAGGTCGGCGTCCTCGGCGTGGATGGCGGCGCTGTGCCCGAGCCCGTTGAACTCGACCATCTGCGCGGCCAGTTCGATGCCGTGCGCGGTGTCCTCGGCCTTGAGTGCGGCCAGCACCGGGGAGAGCTTCTCGCGGGTGAGCGGCTCGTTCTCGCCGACCTCGGCGCACTCGGCGAGCAGGATCGAGGTGCCGTCGGGGACGGCGAAGCCGGCCCGTTCGGCGATCCACCGGGCGGACCGGCCGACGACGTCGGCGTTGAGCCGGGCGCCGGCGCAGTCGGCGGCACCGGCGGTGGCGCCGAAGACGAACTCCTCCAGCTTGGCCTTCTCGGCCGCCGACACCACGTGCGCGCCCAGCCTCCGGAACTCGGCGATGCCCCGCTCGTAGATCTCCGCGTCGAGGATGACGGCCTGCTCGGAAGCGCAGATCATGCCGTGGTCGAAGGCCTTGGAGAGCACGATGTCGTGGACCGCGCGGTCCAGCCGGGCGCTGGTGTGGACATAGGCGGGCACGTTGCCCGCGCCGACGCCGAGGGCCGGCTTGCCGCACGAGTAGGCGGCCTTGACCATCGCGTTGCCGCCGGTGGCGAGGATGGTGGAGACGTCCGGGTGGCGCATGAGGGCGCCGGTGGCGGCCATCGAGGGCTCGGCGATCCACTGGATGCAGTCCTCGGGCGCGCCGGCGGCGACGGCCGCGTCGCGGACCGTGCGGGCGGCTTCGGCCGAGCAGTGCTGCGCGGAGGGGTGGAACGCGAAGACGATCGGGTTGCGGGTCTTCAGCGCGATCAGCGCCTTGAAGACGGTGGTCGAGGTCGGGTTGGTGACCGGGGTCATCGCGCAGACCACGCCGACGGGTTCGGCGATCTCGGTGATGCCGTTCAGTTCGTCGCGCCGGATCACGCCGGCGGTCTTCAGCCCGCGCATCGAGTTGACGACGTGCTCGCAGGCGAAGAGGTTCTTGACGGCCTTGTCCTCGAACAGGCCGCGGCCGGTCTCCTCGACCGCGAGCCGGGCCAGTTCGCCGTGCCGGGCCAGGGCCGCCAGGGAGGCCTTGCCGACGATGTGGTCCACCTGCTCCTGGGTGAAGCCCTCGAACCGGCCGAGCGCGGTGCGCGCCCGCCGGACCAGCGCGTCCACCGTCCCGTCCACCCTCTCGTCCGCGGTCCCGGTGGCGTCCATGGCGGCAACTCCTTCGTTCGGCCCCTTTTTCCCGATGTCCCCATTCGACACCCGGAAGCGGAATCAAAGGCGCCGAAAAAGCCCTCGAACGGCGGGCCGAAAGGCCTTTCCGATCTTCCCCGAACTCGCCGGACCCCTTCCTGACCAGGCAAGATCATGAGGGTCCAAAGACCCTCGCGAGCTTGTGAAAGTTTTCACAAGAATTTCCCGAAAGTGCGCCCTACCGCGCTCCGGGCGCCCCGGGGACAATCACCGTGACGGCTTGCAGCGACCGTGGAGGAGGGAGCGCGTGCGCAGTCGGGTGCGTACCGCCGACGGACGAAAGCTGACCGTGGAGACGCTCGGCGACCCCCGGGGCACCCCGGTCTTCCTCCTCCACGGCACCCCCGGGAGCAGACTGGGCCCCGCGCCCCGCGGGATGGTCCTCTACCAGCGCCGGATCCGGCTCATCACCCACGACCGGCCCGGTTACGGCAGCTCAGACCGCCGGCCGGGCCGCTCCGTCGCCGACGCGGCCCAGGACGTGGCCGCGATCGCCGACGCCCTGGGACTGGACACCTTCGCCGTGGTGGGCCGCTCCGGCGGCGCCCCGCACGCCCTGGCGTGCGCCGCGCTGCTCCCGGGCCGGGTGACCCGGTGCGCGACCCTGGTCGGGCTGGCGCCCCGGGACGCGGACGGGCTGGACTGGTTCGACGGCATGACCACGTTCAACGTGCGCGAGTACACCTCGGCCACCGCCGCCCCGGAAGAGCTGGCCGCCCGGCTGATCCCCCGCTCCGACGCCATCGCCCGGGACCCCGGCCGGCTGCTGGAGGAACTGCGCCTGGAGCTCACCGACAACGACCGGATCATCGTCTCCGACGCCGGGCTGCGGCTGATGCTGGAGCGCAACTACCGCGAGGGGCTCCGGCATTCGCCGTACGGATGGCTCGACGACATCCACGCCTTCTCCGGCCCCTGGGGCTTCGACCCCGCGGACATCACCTGCCCGGTGCTGCTGTGGCACGGCGAGCAGGACGTGTTCTCGCCGGTGGGGCACTCCCGCTGGCTGGCCCGCCGGATCCCGCGGTCCACCGCCGCCTTCGAACCGGCGTCGGCACACTTCGCGGCCTTCCGCGCACTCCCCGAGATCCTCACCTGGCTGGTGCGCGACCGGGACGCGGACCGCGACGGCCAGGACCCGCCGCAGCAGCGGTCCGCCTAGGGACCCGCCGCAACACCTCCAGGGGGAAAGGCGCGGCCCGGGTGCCCCGGACCGCCCCCTCCTCCGCCTCACACCGCCAGCGGCTCCAGGTCCCGGTGCACCCGCCGCTCCTCGCGCGCGTACCGGGTCAGCCCGTGGTCCTCGCCCAGCAGCCGCTGGAGCTCGGCGGCCGTCTCCTGCCGCAGCCGGGCCGCCTCCTCCTTGCGCCCGATCCGGTCCAGGCTGATCGCCATGTTCGAGGCGCAGGCCAGGGTCTCCGGGTGGTGGAACCCGAGCACCTCGCGCAGCCGCCCGACCGCGACCCGCTCGATCTTCAGCGCCCCCGCCGGATCGCCCAGGTCGGCATGGGCATTGGCCAGGTTGAGGGTCGCGAAGATGGTGTGCGGGTGGTTGTCGCCGAGCACCTCGCGCATCACCCGGATCGCGTCCTGGAGCATCGGCTCGGCCGTCTGCGGCGAGCCGGTGCCCCAGTGGAAGACCGCCAGGTTGTTCCGCGCCGCCAGGGTGTACGGGTGCCGCTCCCCCGGCACCTTCATGTACTCGTCCACCACCTCCTGGGCGATGTCCCGGGCCGCGAGCGGGTCGCCGGTGGCGAACAGGTCCGCGGCCAGGTTCAGGTCGCAGGCCAGCAGGTCCGGGTTGACCGAGGTGTACTTGGCCCGGTAGCGGTTGCGGGTGGCCGTGGTCAGCCGCAGCGCGTCCTCCAGCTGCCCGGCCCGGCGCAGCGACACGGCGAGGTTCTTGGCGGCCGACAGGGTGCCCGGGAAGGCCCGGCCCAGGGTCCGCTTGTACACCTCGTACGCTCTGCTCAGGAGCTGCACCGAGTCCTCGTAGCGGCCGACCTCGCGCAGGTCGCGGGCGAGGTTCTGGGCCGAGGAGAGGGTGTACGGGTGCTCCGGGCCGAGCACCTCGGTGCGTCGGTCGAAGACCTCCTGGTCGATCTCGCGGGCCCGCGCGTACTGCCCGACCATGCGCAGGTTCAGGGCCAGGTTGTTGGCCGCCGCCAGGGTCCGCGGGTGGGCCTCGTGGAAGATCTGGCCGAAGCCCTCGTGGGCCTCGGTGGCCAGCTCCATCGCCCTGCCGTACTGGCCGAGCGCGCCCAGGTTCATGGCGAGGCCGCTGGTGGTCATGTACGTGTGCGGGTGGGTGGGGCCGAGCGCCCGCCGCTGGCGCTCCAGGGTGACCTCGTCCAGCTCCTTCGCCTCCACGTAACGCCCCTGCGAGCGCAGGATGTTGGAGAGGTGGAAGCGCAGGTAGAGGTACTGGAGGTCGTCGTCGCCGAGGGTCTCCTTCCAGACCTCGCGCAGCTCGGTGCCCAGCTGGTGTGCGGCCTTGAAGTCGCCGCGCTTCCAGAGGTAGCGGACCCGGTCGATGAGCAGCCGCCGGGTCTCCGGCTCCCGGCAGTACCGGGCCTCGGAGGTCGGCAGGTGCGGCCAGATGGTGGCGAACCGCGGCCAGGTCTCCGGGTTGTCGATGGGCTCGTCGTCGTCGGGCCGGGCGCCGCCGAGGATCCGGTGCACGGCGTGCCGGGTCTCGCGCTGCTCCTCCTCGCTGAGCTGGGCGCGGATCACGGCCTGCACCAGGCGGTGCACCTGGATGCTGTTGCTGACCTGGTCCACCTTGGCGAGGGCGAACCGACCGATCTCCCGGATGACCCGGCCGAGCACCAGCTTCTCCTGGAGCGAGGAGTCGTACGGCTTCAGGGCGTCGATCATCTCCTTGCTGTAGAGCAGGTTCGCGGAGATCGGCTCGGGGGCGAAGAAGGCGCACAGCTGGAGCAGCCGGACGGCGGCGGGCGAGCGGCTCTGCAGCCGCTCTATGGACACGTTCCAGGTGGCCGCGACGGGCTCCGGGTAGCCGGCGGGCTGGTTGAGGGCGAGGACCCGGGCGGCCTGCTGGGCCAGCTGCTCCAGGTACGACTGGACGGGGGTGGCGGTCTCCGCGATCCACGCGCCGGCCTGCTCGACGGCCAGCGGCAGGTCGCCGACGGCGGTGGCCACCTGGTCGGCGTCGTCCGGGGTGAGGCCGGGGGCGCGCCGCTGGAGGTGCTCGACGGACTCCTCGCGCAGGAACACGTCGACGGGCAGGGCGTCGCCGTACTGGGACCAGCTCTGGTTGCGGGAGGTCACCAGGACGTGTCCGGGGCCGCCCGGCGGGAAGAACCGCTTGACGGTCTCGGGGTCGTCCGCGTTGTCGAACACGAGCAGCCAGCGGGACGTGGGCACACCGCGCCGCAGCAGGTCGATGGCCTCCTGGGAGGCGGCCGCCATGTCCTCGCCGGTCTGCGCGCCGAGCCGGACGGCGAGTTCCGCGAGGCCGGCGACCACGTCGTCGGTCTGCTCGGAGGAGATCCACCAGACCAGGTCGTAGTCGGCCATGAACCGGTGCACGTACTCCAGCGCCACCTGGGTCTTGCCGACGCCGCCGAGCCCGAAGAGGGTCTGCGGCTGCGGCAGCACCACGGAGATCCCGCCGCCGAGCTGGTCGCGCATCCGCTCCAGCACGATGCTGCGGCCGGTGAAGCCGGGGTTGCGGGGCGGCGCGTTCCAGATCTTCGGGACTGTGCCGGGGAACCGGGGCCCCGGCGTGCCGCTGCCGTCGGCGGGCTGGACGGGCCGTTCCATCGCGCGCAGCAGTGCGGTGGTGGCGTGGGCCTCGTCGAGGCGGAACAGGTCGACGGGGTTGCGGTCGATGTAGGGGGTGCTCAGCCGGACGTCGCCGACGCGCAGGGCGACCAGCCGGCGGCCGCCCGTGGGGTCCTCGGCGGCCGCCCGCTCCCACACGTCGACGGCCCGCGCGGACTTGAGGTAGGCGCTGGAGAGCAGCACGACGGTACGGGCGGGGTTGTCGATGCCGAAGCCGCCGCCGAGGGTGTCGCCGGGCCGGGGTTCGGCGGAGACGTCCCTCGGGACGACGCGGAAGCCGGCCCGGGTGAGCACCGACTCGATCCAGTCGGCCCACATCCGGTTCTCGGCGACGTACGAGAGGAACAGGTCGGCGGGCAGGGCGGGGCGGCGGCGGGTGAAGGCGTCACGGATCCGCAGCCGGACCTCCTCGACGATCGAGGGCATCGCGGTGACGGTGCCGCCGGAGACCACGGCGGTGAGCCGTTCGAAGGCGGAGAGCAGCGAGTTGGTGAGCCCGGCCTCGTCGCCGAAGGTGGCCAGGGTCTCCTCGTACGCGTAGTAGGGGCGGTACGGGATCTCCACGGCGCCCCAGTACGCGGTGGCCTCCTCGCCGGCGAGGCCGGTGGGGAAGCGGTCGAACTTGAGGCGGGCCAGCGCCCGGCCGGCGTCGGCCTTCTCCTTCTCGCCCTCGTCGATGCGCATGGGGACCGGGTAGATGGTGATGTCGCGGCCGCCGTAGCGGTCGTGGACCTGACGGGCGACGGCGGCGGCGCCGTCGATGGACTGGTCGGAGAGGGTGAAGCAGTCGACGAGCACGTCGGGCAGGTGGAAGGTGCAGATGTCGGCGATGTCGCTGAGCCCGGTGCGGCTGTCGATGAGCACGTAGTCGTAGTGGCGCTTCATGTCGGCGCGCAGGGCGTCGAAGAACAGGCCGCCGCCGAGCCGGTCGTAGAAGTTGTCCCAGTCGAAGGTGGAGACGGTCGCGGAGTACTCGCGGTTCTGCCGGCCGGCGGAGACGAAGTCGAGGGTGCCGCCGGCGGGGAACTCCCAGCCGAGGTTCTCGGGGGTGAGGGAGACGGCGTGCTGCTGGATCCGCGCGTAGTCGGTGTGCCAGTCGTCGGGCCGCTCGGCGGGGCTGGTGGCGGCCCAGGCGTACTCGGTGATCAGGTCGATGACCCCGGTGGTGGCGCCGAGCGTGGACGGGTCGAGGAACGGGTGGAAGAACCGGTGCAGGCCGGGGGCTTCCAGGTCCCAGTCGACGGCGAGGACCCGCTTGCCGTTGGCGGCGAGGATCCAGGCGGTGTTCGCGAGGGCCATGGTGCGGCCCGTACCGCCTTTGTACGAGTAGAAGGTGACGATGCGTCCGTCACGACCGGTGCTCATCCGTGTCCTCCGCATCGGGGCCGAATTCGTCGTACTCGGGCAGCGCGTGCTCGTGGTGCGGCTTGTCGAAGCGCGATCCGGTGGGGAACGGTGCGGGCGGCGGCAGCGGGGGCGGGGTGCCGCCGGTCATGCCCATCGGGCCTATGAGACGGGGGCGTTCGCCGTGCCGGCTGCCGGCGGGCGGATAGACCTGGGCGTGTCTGAGGAACTGCTGGGCGGCGGCCTCGACCACCTGCGGGAGGATCTGGCCGAGGGCCTCCATGTTGTGGACGCCGTTGGCGGCGACCCGGCAGGCGGCCCGGCCCTGGCTCATTTTGACCGGCATCGTCTCTTCCAGCCGGTGGATCAACTCGGTCTCCTTCGCGTGGCTCTGGTGGTCCAGCCGGTTCCACGGCACGACCACGCTCACCCAGGGCCGGGGGTCCTGGTCGAAGGCGGCGAGCCGCTGCCTGCGCCGCTCGTCGGCCACCGCCCAGCGGTCGACGAGCAGGATCTCCGGGCGGATGGGGGGCTGCTTGCTGTCGAAGTGACCGGCCTCGTCGTCGAAGGAGGCCATGACGGTCTGGTAGTTGAGCGAGCGGACCAGGTCCTCGGCGACGTGTGCGACGGGCCGCCGGGAGTCGGGGTGGTACGGGTTCCACTCCAGCGCGGAGTCCCCGTAGTACTCGGAGCTGCGGCCGTCGGGCAGGTCGTGCCGGGTGCCGGCGGCGACGGTGATCTGGAGGGTGCGGCTGGCCGGTGCGGGGCCGCGGCCGGCGGCCCGGCCGCCGAAGGCGCTGGGCACCATCCGGTAGTCGACGGGGCGGCTGGACTGGAGCCGGACGGATTCGGCGACGCGGACGATGCGTTTGGCGAGTTCGTAGACGGCGCGCTCGTACTGCTCGGCGTAGGAGCGGAGTTTGATGAGCCCGTACAGGCCGTCGGTGACGTAGCGGTCGCCGAAGGTGTTGTGGTTGAACTGGAGGCGTTCGGCGGGTCCGGGGAGCTGCGAGGGCGGCACCGGCACCCACAGGGCGGGCACGATGGCCTCGGTGGGCTCGTTGTTCAGCGCCCCGTGGTGGATCGCACGCTGGGCGAAGGCGTACCACTCCTTTCCGCACATCTCGCTGGCGAAATAGCGCGGCGAGAACAGCGGGACGAAGACGAGGCACGAGGCGAGGGCCGCGCCCAGGCGCTCCGACCAGCCCTCGCCGGAGCGAATCTCGCGGTCCATGAATCCCGCGGGGGATCCGGCCGGGAGATCCGTCAGGGCCATCACGTGGCCGCACAGATCGCGGAAGAGCCGTTCGACCCACATGTCGGGGTCCGGCCCGCCGGCTCCGTACCTCGGAGTGTGCGCATAACTCAGAAAGAAGTACGGCTGCGCTGTTGAAGGCACACGACCCCCGTCCCGTGACCACTGCTCACATCGGGTGGAGCGAGGAAACATCATTCCGGAGCTTCCATGCCACATCCCCCCAACCTTCAGTCAATCAACGCCTATTTTCGGTCATCCGGGCAGGAGTGTGCGGGTTATCCGGGGAATTCCCCGGAAGGGCCGGACATCGGGTGCGGAAGGGCGGAATGCCCTGCGCTATTTCCGCCCCGGCCCCGGCTCCGGCCCCGTACTCCGCACTCACACTCCGGCGGCCTTGAGTTCCCCGCGCAGGTCGCCGACCAGGGCCTGTCCGGCGAGGGTGAGTTCGGCGGCGGAGTCCAGCCGGTCCAGGGCCCGCAGGATGTCCTCGGCCTCCGACCCGCCGTCGTCCAGCGGGCCGCCCGCGCCGGCCCGCCGGCAGGCCTCGACGGCCACCCGCTCGTGTACGTCGGCGAGCAGTCGGGAGACGGGGACGGGGTGCTCGCGCCAGGGGGAGCCGTGCAGCCATTCGCCGTCCAGCGCGTACAGGTCGGTGACCTCGGTCAGGGCCCGCAGACGGGCCCGGCGGCGCCCGGTGAGCAGGGCCAGCGCCGTCTGCGGGACCCCGGCCGACCAGGGCACGCCGAGGGCGCCGGGGCCGTGCCGGCCGGCTTCACCGCGGCCGGCGGTCCGCGGACCGCCGGCCAGCGGGGTGAGGGTGGTGAGTCCGGCGGCGGCCTGCCGGGCCAGTTCGGGGACGGTGCGGTGGAGCAGCGCCCAGGCGGCGGCGAGCCGGTCCTGCCAGTCGGCGGCCTCGCCGGCGCCGAGCCGCAGCCGCGGCGGCCGGGCGAAGCAGTTGCGGTGCGGGTCGAGGTCGTCCAGGACGGCGCCGGGGGCTTCGGGTCCTGCGCCGGGCCAGACCCGTACCGGCTGCCAGCGGCGGTCGCCGGCGGCCGTCCGGAAGTGCTGCTCGGCGCGGCCTTCCCGGATGGCGAACCCGTCGTCGGCGGAACGCAGTTCGGCCGGTCCTGTGCCGTGGCCGGCGGCCTTGAGCAGCCCGAGGGTGGGCAGGTAGACCTGCCCGTCGCGGAAGGGCACCGGCACCCGTACGGCGAGCCGGCCGCGGACCACGGCGGCGGCGGCGAGCGCGGCCAGCCGCCTCCCGGCCGCGGCCCCGGCGGGCCGGCCCTCCCGTACGGCCTCCAGCGCGGCGAGCAGCCAGGTGCGGGTGTAGGGGTGGTCGAGTACGGGGTCCAGGGCGGCGGGGCCGTCGCCGGCGGCCTCGATCCCGCCGAGGAGCTCCCAGGCCCGCTGCCAGGCGGCGCCGCCGGTGCCGGCGAGGTCGCCGTGCAGGCGGGCGAGCAGCATCCGGGTCAGCTGCTGCTGGGCGGCGTCGAGTTCGGCGGGGGCGGCGTACTCGGCGGCGGCCGCGCGGGCGGTCCGGCCGGTCACGCCGTCCACGAGTTCGCGCAGGTCGGCGCAGTAGACGGAGGGGTTGTCGAAGCCGTTGGCGGCGCGGTAGCGGTGGGTGTAGAGGCCGCCGCCGCACGAGCGTACGACGGGGCAGGCCCGGCACGGGGCGCTGACTCCGGCGAGGCCGAGCTGGCGGGCCCGGACCCCGGGGTGGGCGGCCACCTCGTCGAAGGTGTGCCGGAAGACGTCGAAGCCGGTGGCGGCGGCGCCGTCGAAGGCGCTCTTGAGGGAGTCGACCTGTTCGAGGGTGCCGTCGGTCTCGACGACGACGAGGTCCGTGGGGGCGAGCCCGAGGGACTCGGTGAGGCTGGGGCCGCCGCGGAGGGTGCTGAAGAGCGAGTCGAAGATCCGGACGGGCACCCGGCGGCCGCCGCGGTCCCAGTGGTCGAAGACGCGCAGCAGCCAGCGGGCGTAGGCGTCGGGGGTGCCGTCGGGGCGGGGCGGCGGGGTCTCCCAGGTGGCGTGCGGGAGGAGGAAGTCGATGCGCGGGGGGTCGAGGGCGGTGAGCGCGTCGAGGACGGTGAGGGGGTCGTTCTCGGTGTCGACCGTGCAGAGGATGCCCTGGTAGAGGTGGCGGTAGCGGTCCTGGCGGAGCAGGGCGAGGGCCTTGAGGACCAGCGGGTGGGAGGTGCGGCCGTCGGCGAAGCGGCGGTGCCGGTCGTTGGCGGTGCGGTCCCCGTCGAGGGAGACGCCGACCTTGACGCCGAATTCGGCGAACAGGTCGAGGTAACGGGCCCCGAGCTGGAGCGCGTTGGTGTGGATGCGGAGGTCGAGGTCCGCGGTGCCGGCCAGGGCCCGGTTGAACTCCTCGAAGACGAACCGGAGTCGGGCGGGGCCCGCCAGGAGGGGCTCCCCCCCGTGAAGGATCACGGTGACGGAGGGGAGCGCGTGTTCTCGCGCATGGTCGGCGAGCCGGGCGGCGGTCCGGGAAACCACGTCCTCGGAGATCGTTTTCGGCTTGTTCCGCCAGCTCTGGTCGGCGTGTTCGTAGACATAGCAGTGATCACATGCAAGATCGCATCTGCTGTGGACTTTCAGGACGATCTCGCGAAAGGCGATCAGGCCGGTCATTCCACCAGTCTAGGGCGCCGACTTCGGCGTCAGAGCGCCGAGTTGAAGATCGCTTCCTCGATGGTCCGGCGGGTTTCGGACGGCAGGACACGACTGAGGGCTGCCGTGGCGGCGGCACTGCGGGTGTTGATCTCGGCCAGGGGAACGCGACGGTTCTTCTCAACGCTGGTCGAAGGGGTGGCAGAGGTGTTCACGGCCGTCCTTAGGGAATGGGCATGGAAATGACAACAGCGACGCGCTAGTGTCGGTCTGGACTTTACTCTTCCGGCCACTATTGGCAACCGAGACATGACGCCAGGTCAAGCGTTCTATCGAAAGAGTGAGCACCAGGGCACGACACTGGGGGGTTGGTGGCTGTGGTGGACTTTTCCGGGCGACTGGACGGCATGACGTTCCGGAACGACGATCTTCCCGCGCTTTTCCATCACTCCGACGCCGCCGCGATCTCCCGCCAGCGGGAATCCACCCAGGCCACGCGCACGCAGCTGTTCCTCCTGGTGGCCGCGGCCGCGTGCTGCGCCCTGCCCTCGGTGCCGGTCGGACCGCTCCGCCTGTTCGGCGCGCTGGGCGCCCTCGCGTACGCCGGCGTGCTCGGGGTGGGCGTCCGGGCGACCCGGCGGCGGGCCCGCCCGCAATGGCAACTCAACCGCTCCGCCGCCGAGTTCATCAAGTCGCTGGCCTGGCGGTACGCGGTGCACGGCGCCCCGTTCGGCCCGGACGGCGACCACGGACGCGACCCCGAGACGCTGTACCGGATCCGGCTGGAGTCGGGGCTGAACGAGCTGAAGAAGATGGGGTGGACCGATCCCCGGGACACCGGGACCCTCGCCCAGGGCGCCGAAATCACGCCCGGCATGCGGCAGTTGCGCGAACGCGTGTACAGCGTCCGGCGCGAGACGTACGTCCGGGACCGGCTGATCGAGCAGCGCAACTGGTACCGGCGGCGCACCGAGGTGTCGCGCCGGGCCACCGCCGTGTGGTCCTGGACGATCGTGCTGCTGACCGCACTCGCGCTGTTCTTCGCCCTGCTGCGGGCGGTGGGTTCGGGCCCGGGCGCCGCGGTGGCGGGACTGCTGAGCGCCGCCGCGGCGGCCGGCATCGCGTGGAACGAGATGCGCCGCCACCACCCCCTGATCGAGGCGCACAGCCTCATCGAGCAGGACCTGGCGGCGATGATGGTGGTGATGCAGACGACGGTCACCGAGGACCAGTGGCCGGCCGCCGTCTACGAGACCGAGCGCTACGTCTCCCCGCAGCACACCGACTGGCTGGCCCGCCACAGCAGTTGAGGCAGGCCGCGTCAGTCCCGGCAGTCCTGTCAGGTCTGTCAGCCCTGCCGGCGCCGTCAGTCCCGGCAGACGCCCTCGCGCCAGATGACGGTGACCGGCTTTCCGAGGGAGCGCGCGTACGCCACGATGTCGCCGGTGCCGCCGCGGCCGCGGGCCGGCTGCCCGTCCCAGACGGCGACCAGCCGGTCGCAGCTGTCCGCGATGAAGGCGCCGGCCGCGTAGTAGGCCTCGTCGGTGGCGTGCGGGAAGTCCAGCCGGACCTCCTGCGCGGCCCGGTCCCTGAGCCGCCGGTAGCGGGCGAGGGACTCCGGATCGTCGAAGTCGGCTTCGTAGTCGGCGCTGGGGATCACGACGGTGAGGTCGGCGCCGCATTCCAGGGCGATGTCCGCGAACAGCTGGTCGGCGCCGTCGGCGAGGCTGGAGAGCGCTTCCAGCGGGCCGTTGCCCGGGCAGCGCAGCACCGTCCGCAGCCGTTCCCTGACGTGGCCGAGCAGCTCTCCCGGAATCGCCCGGTGCCCGGTCACCCCGATGCGCTCCATCCCGGCATTCCCCCCGTCGGCCGACCGCAACGCGCCCCCGGACATCCTCCCAGAAGGCGGGGGAACGTCCAGGGGCGCGCGGGGCGCGGGGGTCAGTACACGCTCACCCCGTACGCGGCCAGTGCCTCGGTCACCGGCTGGAAGAACGTGGTGCCGCCGGTGGTGCAGTTGCCGCTGCCGCCGGAGGTGAGGCCGACGGCGTTGCTGCCGGAGTACAGGGAGCCGCCGCTGTCGCCGGGCTCGGCGCAGACGTTGGTGCGGATCATCCCGTAGACCACGTCGCCGCCGCCGTAGTTGACGGTGGCGTTGAGGCCGGTGACCCGGCCGCTGTGGGTGCCGGTGGTCGAACCGCGGCGGGTCACCGGCATGTTCACGGTCGCGTTGACCGCGCCGGTGATGTCCTGGCTGCCGACCGTGCCCGGGTGGGTGACGTTGGCGTTGTCGTAGCGGACGATGCCGTAGTCGTTGACCGGGAAGCTGGAGCCGGTGGTCGGGCCGATGGCGGTGGTGCGGGACGAGTTGGTGTACCAGGTGCCCGCGCCGTCGGTGCAGTGGCCGGCCGTCAGGAAGTAGTAGGTGCTGCCGCTGCGGACGTTGAAGCCGACGGAGCACCGCCAGCTCGACGCGTAGACGGCGTCGCCTCCGTACAGCAGCCGGCGCAGCTGGCCCGGGACGCGTTCGATGCGCAGGGCGCCGGCGTCGGCACCGGCCTCGCGCCGGATTCTGGCGAGGTCGGCGGGGCTGACGGTGGAGTCGGCGGCGACCACGAGGGTGCCGGTGGCGGGATCGGTGTGCCAGGCGGTGCCGGCCACGTCGGCCCGCAGCACCGAGGCGCCGGCGGCGGCGAGCCGGGCTGCGGAGTATCCGCCCTGGTCACTGCCGGTGGCCCCGGCGGCGGGGGCGTTGAAGGCGGCGACGGCGGCGATGGCGGCGCCGAGGGCGGCGAGCCGGATGGGGGTGGTGCGCTTGAGCCTCACTTGTCGTCCTCCCTGAGGGGATCGGGGGCCCGTGGTGGGGGTGCGCTGCACGGGAGTGTCGCGGCGGGGGTGTCAGCCCGCAAGGGTGCCTTTCAGCCGCCTCTCGCCGGCGTCGACGGGGAACGGCAGGGTGTTGCCGGGCGGCGGGAACGGGCAGATGAACTGGTCCGCGAAGGCGCACGGCGGCAGCTGGGCCCGGTTGAAGTCGAGCGTGACGGAGCCGTCCGGCGCGGGGGCGGGCGGCTTGAGGAACCGGAAGCGGTAGCTGGTGGCGCCGCCGGTGGCGTCGCCGAACACGGCCCACAGCCCGCCGGTCCGCGGGTCCACGGCGACCTGGAGGGCGTGCCGGGCGCCGTCGTGGCCGAAGGCGACCTCGCCGCCGAGGCCGAGGCCGCGGCGGCGGCCGTCGGCGTTGTCCACCTGGACCGTGCGGGGTTCCGGATACGGCCGGAACGTGCCGCTCAGCACCCAGTCCTTGCGGTGCGGGGTGGCCTCGATGCCCCGGAAGGCGCGCCGGGCCGGGGCGTGCGGGTCGAAGACGCGCACCGCCCACTCCCCCTCGCGGCGGAGCAGGACGAGGTGCCGGGCGCCGTGGCCGAGACGGGCCTCGGCGGGCGGACGGTCCTCGGTGCCGAGCCGTACGGTCCCCTGGAAGGGCCGGCCGTCCAGGGTGAGCCCGTCGCCGGGGCCGGCGGTGAGCCGCACCGCGTCCCCGTCCGGCTGCCAGTCACCGGGCACGTCCGGGATCCGGCCGTCGGGGCGGCCGGCGAGCCAGTGGGTGGCGGTCAGCGCGAGCGGACCGTAAGGGCCGGAGACGGTGTCGGTCCGGCTCTCGTGCCACTGCTGCCAGGCGGTGTACGCGTCGTCGGGGCGGCCGTCGCCCGGCGGGCCGGGGGGATCGTGATCGGTCATGCCGTGACCCTTCCACGCGCGGCCCCCGGGACATCCCCGGGTACCCCGTACGGAGCTGATGGAGCTTCAGCAGCCGTCGCAGGGACAGCAGCAGCAGTCACCGCAGCCGTCGCCGCAGCAGTCGCACCCCTCGCAGCAGTCGTCGCAGTCGCATTTCTTGTACCAGGCCTCGCGCTCCTGCCGGGACCACGGGCCCTCGTGGTCCGAGCAGCACATCCGGCAGGTGCAGAAGAGCCCGAGGGCCATCGCGCAGCCGGGGACCAGGCCGCGGCGGGGCCGCTGCGGCGGGGGCGGGGGTGCTTGCGGCGGGCCGGACCCGGGGCCCGGGGCGTACGGGTTGCCGTACGAGGCGGTGTGCTGCGGCCCGCCGGTGTGGGCGCAGCCGGTGGTGCCGAAGGCGCGGTCGACGGAGGTGCGCAGTTCGTGCACGAGGAGCCGGTGGGCCAGTCCGCCGTCGGCGAAATCGACGTCCTCGAGGGCGAGCCGGATGCCGTGCAGGGCGTCGTCGCACAGCCGGCGGGCCTCGGGGAGTGGGGTGCCGGTGGCGGTGAGCGGGTTCCAGGCGCCGGTCCGGGCGTCGCTCTCGCGGTCCTCGACGGCGTCGAGGAGGTGGGCGAGGCGGCCGAAGAGCCGGCCGGCCTCGGCGAGGGCAGTGGCGTTGCCGGGCCGCCCGGCGAGCTGCGCGGTGTGCGCGAAGGCGGCGGCGGTGGCGGTCTCGGTGGGCTCGGTGACGAGCAGCAGCGGGGTGCCGGGGCCGGCCAGGGCCTCGATGCCGGTCTGCCGGTCGACGGCGTCGACCAGGAGGGCGGTGTCGAAGCCGAGGGAGGCGCCGGTGCGGGCGCCGGCCCGGTCCCAGGAGCGGGCGACCCGGCGGGCGGCCGCGGCGAGCGGGGCCCGGGCCAACAGCCCGTCCCGGTCGGCGACGTGGTCGCGGACCTTGGCCGAGGCCAGCACCAGGGAGACGGCGGCGGCGAGCCGGGCGCCCTCGCCATGGGCGACGGAGGCGGTGCGCATGCCGCGCAGCGGGCAGGGCCCGGCGGTGCGGCGGGTGTGCGGGGCGGGTCCGGACTGAGCATCCGTCAGAACCGAGACGAGCAGCCCGTCGTAGTTGGTGACGATCCGGGCGAACTGGCCGTGGTCCCCGCGAAGTGCCAGGCACAGCCCGCAGAGATGGGCCGTCCACTCGGCCTTGTACCGCTCTCCGAGGCGGTGCGTGCATGGCCTGACGATCCCGAACAAGGCGCTCCCCCGTGTCTCGCTGCGCGCGTGCGGGGCATCGTACCGAGCCGGATTCCTTCACCCGAACGCCCGTCTCCTCACCCGCTCGGGGGGATGCGTCGTATTTTCACTCAGTCAGCAGCCGTACGCGCTCACATCCTTGACGATGCGACGGGTGTTCTGCACCAGAACCGTCACGAATCCACTGCGCGGCGGCTATCCACTTGGCGCGCTGTCAGCATCATGGACGACCATAGGCAGTGCGGAACCACAAACAGACCGCGGTGAAAGGAGGCGTCCATGGGTTCGGTGCGCAAGGCCAGTGCCTGGCTGGGTCTCGTCGAGGACAGCGACGACGAGCGGTACTACGACGACGAGTACGCGGAGGCTGCTCCGGGCGCGCAGTCCGACCCGTGGGTGACCAACCCCCGGGTGCAGGTCGCGCAGGACTCGGCCGTCGAGCGGGGCCGCCGGATCGCCACGGTCACGCCGGACGGCTTCCGGGACGCCCGCGCGATCGGCGAGCTGTTCCGGGACGGCGTCCCGGT
Organism: Streptomyces bambusae; assembly: GCF_020532645.1. Lineage (GTDB taxonomy): Bacteria > Actinomycetota > Actinomycetes > Streptomycetales > Streptomycetaceae > Streptomyces > Streptomyces bambusae. The sequence continues at coordinate 59,076 of NZ_JAJAUZ010000027.1, read as the reverse complement.
CATCGTGAACCTCTCCTCCATGGACCCGACGGACGCCAAGCGCGTGGTGGACTTCGCGGCCGGCCTGACCTTCGGCCTGCGCGGCTCGATCGAGCGGGTGGCGACCAGGGTCTTCCTGCTGACCCCGGCCGACACCCAGATCGTCAGCGAGGGCGGCCACCGCGGCCAGGACGGCTTCTTCAACCAGAGCTGAGCGGGGTGCTCACCGGAAGGCGTCGAGACCGGTGAGCGCCTTGCCCAGGACGAGCTGGTGCATCTCGACGGTTCCCTCGTAGGTGAGGACCGACTCCAGGTTGGTCGCGTGCCGCATCACCGGGTATTCGAGGGAGATCCCGTTCGCCCCGAGGATCGTGCGCGACGTGCGGCAGATCTCGATCGCCTCGCGCACGTTGTTGAGCTTTCCGAAGCTGACCTGCTCCGGCCGCAGCCGGCCCGCGTCCATGCGGCGGCCCAGGTGGTGGGCCAGCAGGACGCCCTTGTGCAGTTCGACCGCCATGTCCGCGAGCTTGGCCTGGGTCAGCTGGAAGCCGCCGATCGGCCTGCCGAACTGCTCGCGGCTCTTCGCGTAGTCGAGGGCCGCTTCGAAACTCGCGCGCGCCGCGCCCATGGCACCCCACACGATCCCGTAGCGGGCGTGCCCGAGGCAGCTGAGCGGGCCCTTGAGGCCGGTGACGCCGGGCAGCACCGCGTCGGCGGGCAGCCGTACCTCGTCCATGACCAGTTCGCTGGTGACGGAGGCGCGCAGCGACCACTTGTGCTTGATCTCGGGGGCGGAGAAGCCGGGGGTGTCGGTGGGGACGGCGAAGCCTCGGACGCCGTCCTCGGTCTGGGCCCAGACGACGGCGACGGCGGCCACGGAGCCGTTGGTGATCCACATCTTGCGGCCGGTCAGCACCCAGTCCGTGCCGTCCTTCTTGGCGTACGTGCGCATCGCGGCGGGGTCGGAGCCGACGTCGGGCTCGGTCAGGCCGAAGCAGCCGATCAGCTCGCCGGCGGCCATGCCGGGCAGCCAGCGCTGCTTCTGCTCCTCGGAGCCGTAGCGGTGGATGGCGTACATCGCGAGCGAGCCCTGGACGGAGACCAGGGAGCGGATACCGGAGTCGGCGGCCTCCAGCTCCAGGCAGGCCAGGCCGTACTGGACGTTGCTCGCGCCGGCGCAGCCGTAGCCGTCGAGGGACATGCCGAGGGCGCCGATCGCGCCCAGCTCGCGGGCGAGTTCGCGGATGACGGGCAGCTCGCCGGTCTCGTACCAGTCGGCGACGTACGGGAGGACCCGGTCGGCGGCCCAGCTGCGGACGGTGTCGCGGACCGCGAGGTCCTCGGGGCTGAGCAGGTCGTCGAGGCCGAGCGGGTCGGCGGGGTCGAAAGCCGGCATGGACGGTGAAGACACGGCGGGGCCTCCCGGCGGCACGCGAAAACTAGCAGTGTAAGTTTCTGGGCTTCGGTGCCGACGTTACGGGTCAGTGTGCCGCGCGTCCAGACCGGGCCGGGGCGGCCGCACCGCGGCGCGCCGGAGCGGGCACCTTGCCCCGCGGGCCGGTGCCGGCCGGGCCCGCCGGGCCGGACGCGGCCTGCGCGGGCAGCGTGATCTCGCCGGCCCGCGGCGCGTCCGGGACCGCGAGCTGCGGTGTTGCGGGGACGACGGCCGCGGAGGCCTCCGCGGCCTGGCCGCAGTCCATGGTGCGGGGCAGCCGGAGCGCGGCCAGCGCGCCGAGCAGCAGCAGGCCTGCGCTGACGAACAGGGTGACGTGCAGTCCCTGCACGAAAGCGTGGCGGGCCGCCGCGTGCAGGGCGTCACCCGCACTGCCGCCGAGCCCGGCGGCGATCTCGTACGCCTCGCCGAGGGAGTGCGCGGCGCCCGCGCTGTCGGCGGCGGACACCCCGGGCACCTCGCGCAGTCCGGGCGCGTAGGCGGCGTTCATGACGCTGCCGAGGAGGGCGATGCCCATGCCGGCGCCGAACTGGTACGAGGTCTCGCCGATGGCCGCGGCCCCGCCCGCCTGCTGCGCCGGGGCCTCGCTGAGCATCGACTCGTACGCGCCGAAGAGGGTGGTCTGGAGGCCGAAGCCGAGCAGGACGAAGCCCGCGGTGAGCAGCGCCGGCCGGTCGTGCTGGCCCATCAGGGTCAGCAGCAGGACGGCGAGCGCGGTGAGGGCGAAGCCGAGCGAGACCATCCGGCGGGGGCCGAAGCGCTGCAGGTTCCAGGAGCCGAGGACGCCGGCGGCCATGGCCGCGAAGGTGAGCGGGAGCAGCCGCAGGCCGGTTTCGAGCGGGCTCAGGCCCAGCACCAGCTGGAGGTACTGGACGGCGATGAGCTCCAGCCCGACGAGGGCCAGCATGGCGAGGACGATGCAGCCCACGGAGGTCGAGAAGCCGGCGCGGGCGAACATCCCCATGTCGATCAGGGGGTGGGCGCGGCGCTTCTGCCGCCGGACGAAGAGGACCAGGAGGAGAGCACCGGTCAGCAACGGGAGCACTGCTCCGGCGTCGAGGAAGGTCTGGTGGGCGCCGGCCCGTTTGACGCCGAGCACCACGCCGAGCACGCCGGCGGCGGCCATCAGCGCGCCGAGCACGTCCCAGGGGCCGTCGGCGGCGCCGCGGGATTCGGGCAGCAGCCAGCGGGCGGCCGGCAGCAGCAGCGCCATCAGCGGGATGTTGATGAGGAAGACCGAGCCCCACCAGAAGTTCTCGACGAGGAAGCCGCCGAGGACCGGTCCGGTGGCCGCGCCGACCGCGGCGACTGCGGTCCAGATGCCGATGGCCACGGCCCGCTCCCGCCGGTCCGGGAAGACCTGGCGGATGATCGACAGGGTGGCGGGCATGATCATCGCGCCGCCGATGCCGAGCAGCACCCGGGCGGCGATCAGCACCTGGGCGTCGGCCGCGAAGGCCGCGAGCGCGGAGGCGGCGCCGAACAGCCCGTAGCCGAGCAGCAGGATCCGGCGGCGTCCCACCCGGTCGCCGAGGGTGCCGAAGAGGATCAGCAGGGCGGCGCAGACCAGGGGGTAGGCGTCGACGACCCACAGCAGCTCGATCGCGCCGGGCCGCAGGTCGGCGGTGACGGCGGGGACGGCCACGTGCAGGATCGTCGCGTCGAGCGCGACGACGACGAGGCTGACGCAGAGGACGATCAGGACGACCCAGCGGTTGGCGCCGCCGGCTGCTCCGGCCAGCCGCTGCCAGGGAGTGCTGCGGCGTGCTGCGGCCGTGTTCGTCCCTGACATGTACGTACCTCCCAGGTGACCTCGCACTCGGCGGACCAGCGTTGATGTTCTGCCGCGACACGGGGTGGCGGTGTCCTACGGGGTCCGGGACCGGCACGCGAGGAATCGTCAGCGTACGCGAGTTCCCCTGCGCCTTACGTGGTCAAGCTCTCACCCCTTCGGGCGCCGGGGTGTGGCGTACGCCACTCGCGCTGCCCCGTGCGCACGGGTCGTCACGGTCCGTTGCCGCGGCCCGCTCCCACCGATAATCATGCCTGTGACCGATCTTGCTCCATCCGCACCGCCGCATCCGCCCCCCGTCCCCGCGCCGCCCTCCCTGCGCCGGGCGGCACCCGCCCTGCTGGGCTTCGCCGCCGTCCGCGCGCTGGGGCTCGCGGTGCTGGCGGTGTGGAGCGCGGCGGCGGGCAGCAGCCCGCACACGCTGCTGTCGGCGCGCTGGGACTCGCTCTGGTACGCCCGGGTGGCGGGCGGCGGTTACGGGTACGAGGTGGTTCTGCCCAACGGGGACGTGCACTCGAACCTGGCGTTCTTCCCGCTCCTGCCGTGGCTGGAGCGGGGGGTGTCGGCGGTGACCGGCCTGTCGTACGGCTCGGCGGGGCTGGTGGTGGCGTGGACCGCCTCGCTCGCCGCGGCCTGGGGGATCTTCGCGGTGGCCGACCGGTTGTACGGGCCGCGTGCCGGGGTGTGCGCGGCCGTGGTCTGGGCTGCGCTGCCGGTGGGGGTCGTGCAGTCGATGGCGTACAGCGAGTCGCTGTTCACGGCGCTGGCGGCGTGGGCCCTGTACTGCACGCTGTCCGGGCGCTGGGTGGCGGCCGGGCTGCTGGCCTCGGCGGCGGGGCTGACCCGGCCGGTGGGGGCGGCCGTCGTGGCGGCCGTGTGGGTGGCGGCGGCCCTGGCGTGGCGGCGCGGCGAGCGGTCCCGGCGGCAGGCGGCCGGGGTGCTGCTGGCGCCGCTGGGCGCGGCCGGGTACGTGCTGTGGGTGGGGGCGCACACCGGGGACGGGCTGCTGGGCTACCTGGACGTGCAGGCGGGCTGGGGCAACGGCTTCGACTTCGGCTGGGCGTTCGCCCGGTTCATCGGGGACCGGCTGGCGTCGGGCGCGGTCGCCGCGGGCCTGGGGCTGATCGCCGGGGTGCTGCTGGTGCTCTGGCTGTACCGGCTGTGCCTGCGGCAGCGACAGCCCGCGGCGCTGCTGGTGTACGCGGGGATCGTGACGGCGCTGGCGCTGTGCGCGTCGGGCTACTTCGGGTCGAAGCCGCGGCTGCTGCTGCCGGCCTTCCCACTGCTCCTGCCGGCCGCGGCGGCGCTGGCCCGGTGGCGGACCGGGCGGGCGGCCGCGGTGCTGGCCGTGGCCGCCGCGGGGGCCGCGGTGTACGGGGCGTTCTGGCTGAACGGGTCGGGGCCGCCGTAGGGCGCGCGGGGGACGGCCCTGCCCGCCCGGCGCACCCGCCTCCGAGGTCATTTGATAACGGACCGATAAATTCCGAATGCGTCGGGTAAAGAGATTTCCCGGATCATCCAAAGAACGGGTGTGTTTCAACGGCAATTCACGGAGCGCGGTTCCCGGCAGGCCGAACCGCCCCCGGATTCCCGGGAATAAAGACCCGCGTGAGACCTACTCCACATCACATGGTCATCACAAACCCTGCGTTTCGGCCGGGTCGCACGCGCACGCGCGGTAACGTCGATTGAGTGCGTACCGACCAAATCTTCACCCGTCTGGAGCGGGTCTTCGCCCGGCTGGACCGTGAACCCGAACGACCGGCTCATCTGCAGACGCCGCAGATGAGCCGGCACCGCGTGGTGCTCTTCGGCGCCACCCTCGCGTTCTACCTGGCCATCGTCGTCGCCGTGCTGACCACCTCGTGGCTGGTCCGCCTGGACTGGCAGATCATGTTCTGGCGGCCGTACGAGCAGTGGCCGGAGCTCCACGCCTACCTCGACTACCTGGTCGTCCTCGGCCAGCGCGGCCCGACCGCCGTGATGGTCGCCGCCTGGCTCGGCTGGCGCTCCTGGCGGCAGCACACCCTGCGCCCGCTGATCACCCTCGGCGTCGCGCTGCTGCTGCTGAACGTCACCGTCGGCTCGGTCAAGCTCGGCCTCGGGCGGCTCGGTCCGCACTACGCCACCGAGATCGGGTCCGCCGAACTCTTCGCCGGCGGCGATATATTCCCCTCCGGTCACACCGCCAACGCCGTCGTGACCTGGGGCATCCTCGCGTACCTGGCCTCGACCGTGCGCACCCGCCGCAACCTGTCGGTGCTCTCCGCGGTGGTCGCGCTCAGCGTCGGCCTCACCACCGTCTACCTCGGCACGCACTGGGTGAGCGACGTCCTCCTCGGCTGGGCGGCCGGTCTGCTGATCCTGCTGGCGCTGCCGTGGTTCGAGCCGCTGATCGCCCGTACCGAGGCCTTCGTCTTCGAGGTGCGCGACCGGCTGCGCACCCGCCGGGCGACGGGGCCGGTCACCGGTCCGGTGCCGGTCACCCCGTTCGCGGCCCGCACCGCGGCCTACGCCCAGCGGGTCGCGGCCGGCGAGGACGAGCCGGCGCGGCAGCCCGCTGCCGCGGTGGCCGGCCACGGCGGCAGCGGCCGGGGCGGCCCGCACCTCACCGCCGCCCGGCCGCACCTGATCCGCTCGGAGCGGACCCCGGTGACCCCGGCCGGCAGCCGCCGCCCGGCACACGCCGAGCGCGCCGCCCGCAACTCCTCGGCCCGCCCCGTCGCCGGCGGCTGAGCACCCCGTCCACGCGGGGCCGGTACGCACACCCAGCCCCGCGACGACCGCCGCGGATCCGGAGCCCCCGGACCGCGGCGGTCGTGCGTCCGGGCCCGGAAGCCGGGCGGCGGCGGGCTTTGGTCCATCCCGGGTCACGCTTGTGTCACAGATCGTCGACAACCCCCGGCCCACTCCGATTCACCCCCGCCGACAGTTTCACGGACCACCGAAATCCGCTTTACGGAGCACCCCGGACGCATTCCGGGCACCCGCGGAATTCGCTGCGCCCGCCGCCCTTTCCCGGCCGGTTTTCCGTACCGCGGTGCCGCAAAGAGAACTGACGGCGGGTGGAAAACCGCACGGTTCCTTCACACGTTCACCCGGAAGGCGTACCGGCGTCGGGAGCCCGGGCGGGCTCCGGCACCGTCGCGGCCGGTCCGGCCGGCCGCGCCGCTTCCGACCGGTCCACCGCCCGGTCCAGCAGGTCCCGTGCGGCCCTGATCCGGTCGGTGAGACCGGCGGGCTCGACGACCTCGAACTCGTACCCGGCCAGCAGGACGTGGATCACCATCACGTCCAGGCTGACGGCACCGGTGCGCAGCAGGCAGGAGTGCGCGTCGACCGGCTCGATCACCCCGTCCGAGGGGCCGATGGTCTGCGCCGCCTGCTCGGCCGGGACGTGCAGCCGGAGCACCGCACGGGCCGCGTAGGCGCCCTGCGAGACGCCCTCGGAGACGTACCCGGCGAGGTCCTCGGCGGGCGGGCGGCGCGGCGGGAACCGCGGCCCGTGCGGGGGCCGGGGCTCGATCCGGTCGGCGCGGAACGTCCGCCAGTCCTCCCGGTCGAGGTCCCAGGCCACCAGGTACCAGCGGTGCTCGGTGCACACCAGCCGGTGCGGCTCCACGGTGCGGCGGGTGGCCGCGCCCCGGTGGTCGAGGTAGTCGAAGCGCAGCCGTTCGCCGTCCCGGCAGACCGCGGCGAGTTCGGTGAGCACGGACGGGTCCACGGCGGAGCGGCGGCGCGGGCGGAGCATGGGGACGGTGAACTCGTTGAGGGCGGAGACCCGGCGGCGCAGCCGGCCGGGTAGCACCTGCTCCAGCTTGGCCAGCGCCCGTACGGAGGCCTCTCCGATGCCCTCGACTCCGTGACCGGCGGCCGTGCGCAGCCCGACGGCGACGGCGACGGCCTCGTCGTCGTCGAGGAGCAGCGGCGGGAGCTCGGCGCCGGCGCCGAGCTGGTAGCCGCCGCCGGTGCCGGGGCTGGCGTTGACGGGGTAGCCGAGTTCGCGCAGCCGGTCGACGTCCCGGCGGACCGTACGGGGGGTGACGCCGAGGCGTTCCGCGAGGTCGGCGCCGGTCCATTCGCGGTGGGCCTGGAGGAGGGACAGCAGGCGCAGCAGTCGGGCGGAGGTCTCGAGCATGCCGCCGAGTGTGCCAGGGCCGGGCGGCCGGCCGCGGCCCCGGGACGGCCCGGGGGCCGGTCCGGCAGGCAGGCCCTACGGCCGGTGGGGCAGCAGGGGTACGTCGGCGCAGTTGGCGGTCATCTCGCCGCCCTGGGTGACCCAGCCGCGGCCGTCCTGCCAGCGGGCGGCGGAGAGGCAGGCCCGGTGGGTGCGCGGCGGCTCGGCGGCGGGCCGGAACGACACCGGGAGCAGCAGCCCGCCGGCGGTGTACGGCTCGGCGCGGTTGAGGAAGCGTTCGACACACGGACGAGTGAGGTCCGCGCCGCAGGAGCGGGCGGCGTCGGTGAACCACATGGCGGCGGCCCAGCCCTCCAGTTGCCACTGGGACAGCGGGCGCCCCTTCAGGCGGGGGACCATCGCGGCCCGGAACGCGGCGACGGCGGGGTCGGCGGCGTCGGCGTGGTTGCGGCTGGAGCCGGTGACCCAGAGGGTGTTGCGGCAGCCGGGGGCCTTGGCGTACTCGGTGCGCACGGCGTCGTTCCAGTTCTGCACGTTCGTCACCTTGGCGGTGAGGCGGACCCCGGCCTCGTCGAGGGCCTCGCACAGCCGGGCGTTGCCGTGGGTGTCGAGGGCGTCGAAGACGAGGTCGGTGCCGCGGGCCTTCAGGTCGGCGGCGACGGCCCGGAAGTTGGGCAGGGCGAAGTCGACCTGCTCGGCGGTGACCCGGTACCCCTCGGCCTCCAGGCCGCGGACCAGCTGACGGGCGTACCCGGCGGAGGCGGCCTGGTTGTACGAGACGACGGCGGCGGTCCGGGCGCCCTGGGTGCGGTGGAAGAAGCGGTAGACCTCGGTGCCGGCGTACAGGGTGCCGTCCCAGCCGGGGCTGCGGCCGTCGCGCGGGGCGTTGCTGCCGTAGATGCCGTACAGGTGGGGGTGGGTGTCGTACGCGGTGCCGAGGGGCTGGCCGCCGATGTCGGGGACGGCGGCGCGGCTGACGAGCGGGGCGCCGGCGTAGTCGAGGGCTGTGGTGGCGACGAGGGCGAACACCTTCTTCTCGTCGAGGAGTTCGTGCACGCACGCGTTGTTGCCGACGCCGCTGCCGCCGTCGTCGCAGGTGTGCACCTCGACGGGCCGGCCGCCGATGCCGCCGCGGGCGTTGAGGGCCGCGAACCAGGCCCGGGCGCCCTCGCCGGGGCCGGCGAAGGCGTCCCCGCCGACGGGGCTGGTGATGCTGGCGATGATGCCGATTCGGATGGGGTCGGTGGTGCGGGTGGCGGTGCCGGCGGGGGGCTCGGTGCGGCGGCCGAAGGCGCTCTCGGGGAGCCGGCTGCCGCAGGCGGTGCCGAGGGCGAGGAGCAGGGCGAGGGAAAGGGCGGGGAGCAGCCGCCGGCCGCCGGGCGGGCGGGGTCCGCCCGGGCCGCCTCCGCCGGGCGCCAGGGGGTCAGCAGCCCGGCACGGCATTGCCGCTGAGCTGGACCAGGGCGCACAGGGACTTCTGCGAGACCTTCCAGACCTGGTCCTCGTAGACGGCCGTGCCCTTGGCCGCGGGCAGGACGGGGGCGCCGGAGACCAGCAGGTCGTAGGTCACGTTCGCGTCGGTGGCGGAGGTGAAGGAGACCTCCTTGACGACGGACGAGGTCTTGGCGGTGTTCGGGTCGGCGGCGAAGGCCAGCAGGACGGGCCGCAGTTCCTCGCCGTTCTCCAGCAGCCGGATCCGCTCCCCGGTGGCGGTCTTCGGGTCGAAGAACCGCGCCCAGTTCTGCTTGACCTGCGCCGTCGCACCGGCCGGGTCGGCGGGTGCCGTGGCGTCCACGGCGGGCGGCAGGGGGGTGGTCGCGGCGGGCGAGGCGTCAGCGCCGTTGTCGTCGGAGCCGTCGGAGCAGCCCGCCGCGACGGGTGCGAGCACGAGGACCGCGGCCGCCGCCCAGGCGGCGGTGCGCGGGTGTCTGCCGAGGAGCATGGGGCTCACCACCGGTGTCCGTTCGAGCCGGGCGGCTCGGTGCTACCAGCGTCTGCCCCATCCGGGCATACCGCAATCGATCAGGGCATAGTGCAAGGTGTCGGCATCACTCGCCGGTCTGTTCCGTCCTCTGCCTCCGCCGTCCCAGGGGAGCCCCGATGCAGCCGAGTCCGCGCCCCGCCCTGGGGGCCGCCGTCCTGGCGCTGGTCTGCGGCGCGCTGCTGTGCGCGGCCGGCTGGTACGGGGTGTCCGGGGAACGGTTCGCGGAGCGTCAGATCCCGTACCTGGCCTCGTGCACGGTGCCGGGTGCGGCGCTGCTGGTGGCGGGTGCGGTGCTGCTGACGGCGGTGTGGCGGCCGGCGCCGCCGGGTCCCGGCCGGCCGGCGGAACCGCTGTCCGCCGAGGGCGCGGCCGGGCCGCCCCGCTCCCCCGGGCCGCCGCTGCGGGTCCCCGGCGGCACCCTCGCGCACCGGCCGGACTGCCCGCTGGTGGACGGCCGGACGGATGCGGTGCCCGCGGCCGGTGACGGCGGTCTGAGCCCCTGCCCGGTGTGCGAGCCGGCATGGCCGGGCTGACGTACGAGCTCACCCTCGCCGGGCTGGCCGTCGGCGGCGCGGCCGCGCTCAGCGGCATCGGGCTGATCGTCACGTACCGGGCGACCGGTGTGCTCAACCTCGCGCACGGTGCGGTGGCGATGGTCTGCGCGTACGTGTTCCGCTGGCTGGCGGTCGACGTGAGGCTGCCGGCGGGCGCAGCGGCGGCCGTCACCCTGCTGGTCCTCGCGCCCGGCACCGGGCTGCTGCTGGAGCGGGCGGTGTTCCGGCCGCTCGCGGTCCGGGAGGCGGGGCCGGAGCGGACCCTGGTGGCCACGATCGGGGTGTTCGTCCTGCTGGTCGGCGGGGCGCTGCTGGTGTGGGGACCGGGGGCGCGGGCGGACGTGCCGCGGCTGCCGGGGACCGAGCCGTGGCCGCAGCTGGCGGCCGTCGCCGTGCTGTCCGCAGGGGTGCTGTGGGCGGACCGCGGCACCCGGTTCGGGCGGGAACTGCGGGCGGTCGTCGACAACCGCCGGCTGGCCGCGCTGAGCGGGGTCGACGCGGACCGGGTGGCGGCGGTCGGCTGGGCGTTCGGCGCGTTCACGGCGGGGCTGACGGGCGTGCTCCTCGCGCCGTACGTCCGGCTGGATCCGTACGGGCTGCCGCTGCTGGTGCTGGAGGTGCTGGCGGTGGCGGTCCTGGCGCGGCTGCGGAGCATTCCGGTGGCGGTCTTCGCGGCGCTGGCGCTGGGGGTGGCCCAGGCGCAGCTGACCCGCTTCCACCCGGACGGGTGGGCCGCGCCGCTCCTCCAGTCGGTGACGGCGAACCTGTTCGTCCTGGCGCTGCTGGGCGGAGCGCTGGCGGGTGCGCTGCCGGCGGGCGGGGCGGGGCGGCCGCTCGCGGTGCCGGGGGCCGTGGCGGGCCGGCGGGGCGGCGGGGCCGGGTGGTGGGCGGTGCTCTGGGGCGTGCTGCTGCTGCCCTTCGCGTTCGGGGGGAGCGATCTGCAGACGGCCGTGCAGGTGCCGGCGTTGGCGGTGGTGCTGCTGTCGCTGGTGGTGGTGTCGGGGCGGGGCGGACAGATCTCGCTGGGACAGGCCGCGTACGCCGGGCTGGGGGCGCTGTTCACGGCGCATCTGGCGATGGCCGGGGTGCCGGGGCTGGTGGCGCTGGGGTGCGCGGTGCTGCTGGTGGCGCCGCTGGGGCTGCTGACGGGGTATCCGGCGATCCGGCGGCGGGGGCTGGCCCTGGCGCTGGTGACGCTGGCGTTCGGAGTGGCCGTCAGCCGGTTCGTGTTCGTGCAGCCGTACGCGACGGCCGGGCTGGTGCTGCCGCGGCCGGCCGGCTTCGCGGACGACCGGGCGTACTACGCGCTCGAACTGGGCCTCCTCGCGGCCGTGCTGGCCGTGGTGACCGCCCTGCGCCGGGGCCGCACCGGGCGGGCGCTGGCCGCGCTGCGCGACCACGAGGCGGGGGCGGGGGCGGCCGGGGTGCGGGTGCCGCGGCTGAAGCTGCTGGCGTTCACGGTGGGGGCGGGGCTGGCGGCGCTCGGCGGGGGCATGCTCGGGATGGGGGCGCGGGCGTTCGATCCCGATGCGTTCGACCCGGTCCGCGGGCTGTTGTGGTTCGCGGCGCTGGTCGTCGTCGGCCACGACAGTACGCGGGGGGCGGTGGTGGCGGCGGCGCTTCTGGTGGGCCTGGACGCGGGCCCGCGGGGCGGTCTGGCCGCGGCGGTGATCGGCGTCCTGGCCTGCCTGGTCGGGCGCCTGCCGCTGTCTGTGCGCCGGGGTGTGCCCCGCCCCGCGGTCCGCCGACCGCGCCCGGTCCCGCCGGATCCGGCGGGACGCCCGATCCCGCCCGGCGAGCAGGGGCTCCGCCCCCACTCCCCCGCGCCTCAAACGCCGGCGAGGCTGGAAGCACCCGCCGGGCCCCGGACACCGGCGGAGGCAGAGCCGGGCGGGGCAGGGGCTGGTGGGGCGGGGCCCGTGTTGGTGGCTGAGGGGATCGAGGTGCGGTACCCCGATGGGTATCTCGCTGTGCGGGGGGTTTCGGTGAGGGTGAGTGCCGGGCGGGTCGTGGGGGTGGTCGGGGGGAACGGGGCCGGTAAGTCGACGTTGTTTCAGGCGCTCTGCGGTGGGGTGGGGGTGAGTGCCGGGCGGGTGGCGGTCGGAGGGCGGGACGTGACCCGGTGGGCGGCGCACGAGCGTGCACGGGCCGGGGTGGGGCGGAGTTTCCAGCAGTTGGCGGTGTTCGGGTCCCTCAGCGTCGAGGACAACGTACGGGTGGGTGCCGAGCAGGGGTACCGGCGGGGCGGGGCGGCCGCCGTGGAACGGGCCCTGCGGCTGTTCGGGCTCGACGGACCCGTCCGGCACGCCCCCACCGCCGGCCTGCCCACCGGGACGCTGCGCCGGGTGGAACTGGCCCGCGTCCTGGCCGGCGGCCCCCGCGTGCTGCTGCTCGACGAGCCGGCCGCCGGGCTGGACGCCGCGGAGGCGGCCGCGCTCGCCCGGATCCTGGGCGCCCTGGCCGCCGACGGCCTGGCCGTGCTCATCGTCGAGCACGACCTCGACCTGGTGGCCGCGCTCGCCGACACCGTGCACGTCATGGCGCAGGGGGTGCTCGATGGCCCTTGAGATGGCCCTGTACGGCGCACGCGTCCGCCACGGCCCGCTGGAGGCCCTGCACGGCGTGGACCTGCCGGTCCCGGCGGGCACCGTCACGCTGCTCGTCGGCCGCAACGGCTCCGGCCGCACCACCGCCCTGCACGCCCTGGCCGGCACGGTCCGCCTCGCCGCCGGCCGGGTGGACTGGCGGGGCCGGGACGTGACCCGGCTGCGCGCCCACGAACGGGCCCGGCGCGGGCTGTGCCTCGTACCGGACCTCGGGGCGGTGTACGGGCGGCTGACCGTGGCCGAGCAGCTGCGGCTGGCCGCGCCGGATGGCGACCCCGGCCCCGCCCTGGCCGGCTATCCGGAACTGCGCGCGCTGTCCGCCCGTACCGCCGGCACCCTGTCCGGCGGCGAGCAGCGGATGCTTGCGGTCTCCCGGGCACTGCTGGCCCGCGGTGCCCGGGTGGTGCTCGTCGACGAGCCCGTCCTCGGCATGGCCGCCGGGCCCGCGGAACGCACGTACGCCCTGCTCGCCGCGCTCGCCGCGGCCGGTGCGGCGGTGGTCCTCGCCGAACAGCGGGTGCCGGCCCCGCTGCGCACCCCGGGGGTGCTAGTGCACGAACTGTGCCGGGGCGCGGTGGTGTTCAGCGGCGAGGCCCCGGAGCCGGCCTCGGCGGAACGGCCGCTCCTTTCGGGATGACGAGCATCATGCCCGGCCGCAGCCGTCCCGGATCGGGACCCACCGGCCCGGTGTTCAGCGCGTACAGCTGCTGCCAGCCGCCGGGGATGCGGTAGGTGCGGGCGAGCCCGGAGAGGGTGTCGCCGGGCCGTACGACGTGGGCCCGGCCGGACAGCCCGTAGCGCCGGGAGCACGTCGGCCACGCCTCCCAGCCCTGGGTGCCGAGCACGTCCTCGGCGACCCGGATCTGCTGCGCGCGGCTCGCGAGGTCGGCCCGCGGCGCGAACCGGGTTCCGCCGAACCGCTCCCAGGTCGGCTGGGCGAACTGCAGTCCGCCGTAGAACCCGTTGCCGGTGTTGACCTGCCACCGCCCGCTCGACTCGCAGTCGGCCACGCAGTCCCACGGCCACTCCCGGCCCGGCCCGCACTCCCCCGGCCCCCGTCCGCCCCCGCCTCCCCCGGCACCGGCATCGGCACCGGCAGGGGTGCCGACGGGCTCCGGCGACGGCGGGAGCGGCCCCGCAGCGGCCGGGGCGGCGGCCAGGGCGACCAGCAGGGCGGCGGCCGGGAAGACGGCACGGCGGAAGCGAGGCATCGGGGCACGTTACGCAGCCGTCCCGGCCGGTCGGAGCGGGGCGCGCGGCGCTGCCGGCCCGGCCACTCGGGCGGCGGAGGGGACGTGACCCGGCCGGGTGCGGCGGGCGCGCGCTGCAACTGCCCACAAAAGGGGCGTGACCCCGGCCGCGGCTCCCCCGTTGAGCCCCGCAGAGCCGGGAACGGCCCGGCCCACGCACGCCTAGTCCGAGGAGTCCCCCGTGTCGCGCATGCTCGACGTCAGCCCTGACGTACGCGCCGAGATCGGCGACGAAGAAGCCGAGCTGCTGCTCTCCGGCGAGACCGCGCCGGGCAGCTACGACTGCACCTCCTGCCGCACCCCGGGCGACTCCGAACGGGAGCCGACCAGCACCGTGCTGTTCGTCGGCGACGAGACCGCCGTCCTGGCCTTCGCCCACGCCAAGTGCATCCCCTCCCAGGTGGTGGCGGTCTCCGAGGACCAGCTGCAGGGCGCCGTCGCCAGCATCACCGGCGAGGCCCCCGCGGTGGCCGCGGCCACCGCCCCCGAGCCGGCCCGCGGCCAGGCCGTGCTGGGGATCACCAGCGGTCTGATGCTGATCGAGGGAGAGCTGCACCCGGCGCTTGTCGTCGAGCCGACCACGGCGATCTCCCGGCCGGGCAGCGACGGCCCGGGCGACGACTTCCTGCCGCTGCTGATCGAGCAGGGCTTCATCCCGGTGTCCGACATGGCGGAGGTGCCCTCCGTGCTGTCCGGCTGGTCGGTGCTGCTGGCGATGGGCCAGCTCCACGCGGTGCTGCAGCCGGGCGCCGCCGGCAGCAACCCGGTGGCCTGGTGGCAGGCCCACCAGGCGCTGCCGGTCACCGACGGCTGGCGGGCGGCCGTCAACCGCACCCAGAAGGTGCTGGTGTACGCGGCCCCGGCGGGCGCCATCGGCCAGCAGCCGCGCGAGGACCTGCTCCGCGACGCCCTCGACAAGGCGGCCGCCAACGGCCTGCTGGTGGCCGCCGCGATGCCCCTCGCGGGCACCTGACCGGGTCCGGGCGTTCGCGCCCGGCCGTGCTCGGCGCACGCCGGGGGGTACCGGAGGACGTCCGGACACCCCCGGCGATCTGCGTTTTCGCCCCGCCCGCCCGCATCCGTCGGGCGGGCGTTTCGTTGGCAGGTACGTGCACCCATACGACGCTCCGCTCCCGCAGCCGTACCCGAGCCCGTTCCCGGGCCAGCTCCCTTCCGCGCGCCCCGCGCACGAGCGGGGGACGCACGCCGCCGTGTCGCAGACGCCGATCTTCGACGAGCTGTACGCGGAGTACATGCACGCGTTCCGGGCGCTGCCCGGCGACCGGTCGGGCGAGGAGAATCTCGGCTTCACCGCCTTCGGCCCGTCGTACGGGAGCCGGCTCGGCAGCACGTACCCGAGCACGGCCGGCGGCACGTACGGCGGCTCGTACGGGAGCACGGTCGGCAGCTCGTACGCCGGCTCCGGGTGGAGCGGCCCCGGCCCGGACACGGGCACGTACACCGGTACGGGCACCTGGCCGACCGGCAGCTGGCAGCCGACCGGTTCGTGGGGCGGGCCGGACCCGTGGCCGGACCCGCCGGGCGGCGGCGGTCCGTCGTACGCGGCGCTGCCGGCCCGGGTGACGCCGGTGCCGCCGGCCGGGTACGGGGCGACCGCCGGGGCATACGCGAGCGGGCGGCCGCACCACACCGGGACGCACGTCCCGGCGGCGCTGCCGCCCGCTCCCCGGCGGGCCTTCTGAGCCCGCCGGACGTTTCCGCTACTTCTTCCTGTTGCGCTTCTCGCGCACCCGCACCGAGATGTGCAGCGGGGTGCCTTCGAAGCCGAACTCCTCGCGCAGGCGGCGCTCGATGAAGCGGCGGTAGCCGTGCTCAAGGAAGCCGGACGCGAACAGCACGAACCGCGGCGGCTTGGTGCCGGCCTGGGTGCCGAAGAGGATGCGCGGCTGCTTGCCGCCCCGGATCGGGTGCGGGTGGGCGGCGACGATCTCACCGAGGAACGAGTTGAGGCGGCCGGTGGGGACGCGGGTCTCCCAGCCGGCGAGGGCGGTCTCGATGGCCGGGACCAGCTTGTCCATGTGGCGGCCGGTCAGCGCGGAGACGTTGACCCGGGGCGCCCACGCGACCTGCTGCATCTCGGTCTCGATCTCGCGCTCGAGGTAGTAGCGGCGCTCCTCGTCGAGCTCGTCCCACTTGTTGTAGGCGATCACGATGGCGCGGCCGGCCTCGACGGCCATCGTGATGATCCGCTGGTCCTGGACGCTGATGTTCTCGGTGGTGTCGATCAGGATGACCGCGACCTCCGCCTTCTCGACGGCGGCGGCCGTGCGCAGCGAGGCGTAGTAGTCGGAGCCGGTCTGGAGGTGGACCTTCTTGCGGATGCCCGCGGTGTCCACGAACTTCCAGGTGACGCCGCCGAGCTCGATCAGCTCGTCGACCGGGTCGCGGGTGGTGCCGGCCAGCTCGTTGACGACGACCCGCTCCTCCTTCGCGACCTTGTTGAGGAGCGAGGACTTGCCGACGTTGGGGCGGCCGATGAGGGCGATGCGGCGGGGGCCGCCGACCGGGGCGCCGCCGAAGGTCTGCGCGGGGGCGTCCGGCAGCACCTCCAGGACGGCGTCGAGCATGTCGCCGGTGCCGCGGCCGTGCAGCGAGGAGACCGGGTACGGCATGCCCAGGCCCAGCGACCAGAGGGCGGCGGCGTCGGCCTCGCCGCTCTGGCCGTCGACCTTGTTGGCGCACAGCACGACGGGCTTGCCGGCCCGGCGCAGCAGCTTGACGACGGCCTCGTCGGTGTCGGTGGCGCCGACCTTGGCGTCGACGACGAAGATGCACGCGTCGGCGGCCTCGATGGCGTACTCGGCCTGGGCGGCGACGGACGCGTCGAGGCCGAGGACGTCCTGCTCCCAGCCGCCGGTGTCGACGACCTTGAAGCGGCGGCCGGCCCATTCGGCCTCGTAGGTGACGCGGTCGCGCGTGACGCCCGGCTTGTCCTCGACGACGGCCTCGCGGCGGCCGATGATGCGGTTCACCAGGGTCGACTTGCCGACGTTCGGGCGGCCGACGACGGCGAGGACCGGCAGCGGGCCGTGGCCGGCCTCACCGATCGCGTCCTCGACGTCCTCCAGGTCGAAACCCTCTTCCGCCGCGAGCTCCATGAACTCCGCGTACTCGGCGTCGCCAAGCGCTCCGTGGTCGTGCTGGTCGTTCATGAAGTCCGTTCCTCGTCGTTCGTGGTGATCGGTGGGGTCCGCCTGCCGGCTCCGTCCCGGAGGGGAGGCGGGTCCACTACTCGTTCTCAGTCTCGCCTAGCGCCCGGTGAGGCGCTTGGCGTGGTCCAGGTGGGCGGTGAGCCGCTGCTGGATGCGTACGGTGGCCTCGTCGAGGGCCGTACGGGTGCGCCGCCCCTCTCCGTCCCCGGCAGCGAAGGCGTCGCCGAAGACGACGTCCACGCGGCTCTGGAACGGCGGCAGGGCCTTGACCAGCCGGCCCCGGCGCTCGGCACTGCCGAGGACCGCGACGGGCACGATCGGTGCGCCGGAGCGTACGGCGAAGTACGCGAGCCCCCCGCGCAGCGCGGCGAAGTCGCCCTCGCCCCGGGTGCCCTCCGGGAAGATCCCGAGGACGCCGCCGTCGGCGAGGACGGACAGGGCCTGCGTGACCGCGGCCCGGTCGGTGCCGGAGCGGTCCACGGGCACCTGCCCGATGCCCTTCAGGAAGGGGTCGAGCGGCCCGGTGAACGCTTCCTTCTTGATCAGGAAGTGCACGGGCCGCGGTGCGGTGCCCATCAGCATCGGGCCGTCGATGTTGTGGGAGTGGTTCACGGCGAGGATGACCGGCCCGGCGGCCGGCACCTTCCAGGCCCCGAGCACCCGGGGGCGCCAGAGACCGTACATCAGGCCGATGCCGATGCGCCGTCCGACCGCCGCCCCCTTCGGGGAGGGCGTTTCGCTCACTTGGCGGCCCGCTTCTCCTCAACCAGGGTGACGACGCACTCGATGACCTGGTCAAGCGTCAGCTCGGTGGTGTCCACCTCGACCGCGTCGGCGGCCTTGGCCAGCGGCGAGGTCTTGCGGCCGGAGTCGGCTGCGTCCCGCTTGATCAGGGCCTCCTTGGTGGCGGCGAGGTCGGCCGCCTCCTTGCCCTTCAGCTCGCCGCTGCGGCGGGCCGCGCGGGCCTCCGCGGAGGCGGTGAGGAAGATCTTCAGGTCGGCGTCGGGCAGGACGGTGGTGCCGATGTCCCGGCCCTCGACCACGATGCCGCCCTCGGCGCCGGCGGCGATGCTCCGCTGCAGCTCGGTGATGAGGGTGCGGACCTCCGGCACGGCGCTGACGGCGCTGACGCGGGAGGTGACCTCCTGGGTGCGGATCGGGCCGGAGGCGTCCAGTCCGTCCACGGTGATGGTGGGCGCGTTGGGGTCGGTGCCCGAGACGATGGCCGGCTTGCCGGCCGCGGTGGCGACGGCGTGCTGGTCCTCGACGTCCACCCCGTTGGACAGCATCCACCAGGTGATCGCCCGGTACTGGGCGCCGGTGTCCAGGTAGCGCAGGCCCAGCTTGGCCGCGACGGCCTTGGAGGTGCTGGACTTGCCCGTGCCGGAGGGGCCGTCGATGGCGACGATCACGGCGGTTTCCACGGTGGTGGGCCCTTCTGATTGCGCGGCGGGTACGGGCGCGCGAAAAACGCCCCTCTCCCAGTTTACCGGGCCTACTGCGGGCGCAGCGCCCAGCCGCGGTCGCGCAGCTCGGCTGTCAGCGCCGGCACGGCCTTCGGCTCGACCATCAGCTGGACCAGGCCGGCCTGCTGGCCGGTGGCGTGCTCGATGCGGACGTCCTCGATGTTGACGCCGGCCTGGCCGGCGTCGGCGAAGATCCGGGCCAGCTCGCCCGGGCGGTCGCTGATCAGCACGGCGACGGTCTCGTACACGGCGGGGGCGGCGCCGTGCTTGCCGGGGACCCGGCCGCGGCCGGCGTTGCCGCGCCGCAGGACGTCCTCGATGCCCTCGGCGCCGCCCTTGCGGCGGGACTCCTCGCCGGACTGGAGGGCGCGCAGGGCCTGGACCGTCTCGTCGAGGTCGGCGGCGATGCCGGAGAGGACGTCGGCGACCGGGCCGGGGTTGGCGGACAGGATGTCGAGCCACATCCGCGGGTCGGAGGCGGCGATCCGGGTGACGTCGCGGATGCCCTGGCCGCACAGCCGTACCGCGGTCTCGTCGGCGTCGCCGAGGCGGGCGGCGACCATGGAGGAGACCAGCTGCGGGGTGTGGGAGACGAGGGCGACGGCCCGGTCGTGGGCGTCGGCCTCCATGACGACGGGCACCGCGCGGCAGTACGCGATCAGCTCCAGGGCCAGGTTGAGGACCTCGGTGTCGGTGTCGCGGGTGGGCGTGAGGACCCACGGGCGGCCCTCGAAGAGGTCGGCGCTGGCGGCCAGCGGGCCGGAGCGCTCCTTGCCTGCCATGGGGTGGGTGCCGATGTAGCCGCTGAGGTCGACGCCGAGGGCCGCCAGCTCGCGCATCGGGCCGCCCTTGACGCTGGCGACGTCGATGTAGGCGCGGGCCGCGCCGCGGCCGATGACGTCGGCGAGGGTGGCGGCGACGTGTGCCGGGGGCACGGCGACGATCGCGAGGTCCACCGGTCCGTCGGGCGCCTGGTCGGTGCCGGCGCCGAGGGCGGCGGCGGTGTGCGCCTGTGCCGGGTCGTGGTCGACCAGATGGACGGTGACCCCCCGCCCGGACAGCGCAAGCGCCGCGGAGGTACCGATCAGCCCGGTTCCGATGACTACGGCGGTTCGCACGCTCTGCTCCTACCTACCCGACAACTGCACCCACCCCACCCTAGCCACCCCGACACGCCCACCGAACCGCCCCCCGGGGGCGCGGGGAACTGCCCCCCGGCCCACACCGCCCGCACCCGACCACGAACCCAGGGCACCCCCAGGGGCGCGGGGAACTGCGCGCCCAACTCACACCGCCCCGCACCCGACCACGATCCCAAGGCCCCCCAGGGGCGCGGGGAACTGCGCGATCAGCCCCCGACGGCCGTCACCCGACGACGAGACCGGACACCCCCGCACCCACACCCCCGCACACCCCGCCTCACAGGTTCTGCTGCCGGATCAGCTCCTCCAGCGATCCGCCCGGCAACTGCCCCGACGGGCTGAGCTTGTCGACGACGGCCGGCAGCTGCGCAGCGATCTCATCGGCAGCCGCCTCGGGGCTGACGCCGGATTCCCGCGCCGCCTGCTCCAGCGCCGCATCCGGCAGCGCCTCCTTGATCTGCGCACCGCTGACCGGCTGGTTCTCCCCGGTCCCGACCCAGGACTGCGCCTGATCGGCCAGCCCGGACTTCGTCAGCATCTCCAGCAGCCCGCCGAGCGGATTGCCGCCCGCCCCGCCGCCGCCCCCGCCCATCAGGCCGGACAGCAGCGCCCCGAGGACGTTCCCGCCACCCCCCGCCGCGCCGCCCGCCCCACCACCACCGCCGCCGCCGCCGAGGAGCCCGCCGAGCAGGGAGCCGAGGTCGTTGCCCGCCATGGTGCCGCCTTTCGCAGAGGAAGCGCCGGACACCTCGGCCCAAGACCGGCACCGGGCCCGGCGACAAGACACGCACAATCTCTCCCGTACCACCGCAACCCGCCACCCACCGCACCCGATCGTGGCACCCTGCGGTAGAACCGGGCGCATGATCTTCCACCTCGTCCCGCTGGCCGACTGGGCCGCCGCCGCGCCGGACCTGCCGTACGCCCCGCCCTCCCTCGACGCGGAGGGCTTCGTGCACTGCTCGGCGGACCGGCCGACGGTCCTGGAGGTCGCGGACCGCCACTACCGCGCGGTGCCCGGCCCGCTGCTCGCCGTGGAGCTCGACGAGCGCGCGCTGACCTCGGAGGTACGCCGTGAGGGTGACGGCGGCGCCCGCTACCCGCACGTGTACGGGCCGCTGGACCGGGCGGCCGTCGCCCGCGTCTGGGAGGTCGTACGCGGCGCCGACGGTTCCGCCGCGGACCTGGCGCCGTGGCCTTCGGCCTGAGCCGCGCCGGTCCCCCTGCTTCTCAACCGCCCCGCGGCACGCCAGGATGCTGCCGCTGCGTTCCACCCGTACCACCGAGGAGAACACCATGGGAGACAACCTTCCGCTCCGGCGCACGGTCCTGGCTGCCGGTGCGGCCGCCGCCGGCGTCGCGCTCACCGGCTGCGGCGAGGAGAAGAGCACGGACACCGGCGCGGACAAGGTCACCGACCGCGCCTCCGGCAAGGCCCCGGGGAGCGCACCGACCGCGGGCGACGACGCCGTCCTGGCGACCGCCGCGGACGTGCCGGTGGGCGGCGGCACCGTCATCACGGCGGAGAAGGTGGTGGTCACCCAGCCCGCCGCGGGCAAGTTCAAGGCCTTCTCGGCCGTCTGCACCCACCAGGGCTGCCTGGTGAACAAGGTGGCGAACGGCACCATCGACTGCCCCTGCCACGGCAGCAAGTTCAGCGCGGAGGACGGTTCGGTCACGACGGGGCCCGCCACCAAGCCGCTGGAGGAGAAGGAGATCACCGTGACGGACGGGAAGATCAGTCTGTCGTAGCCTTCGGCCCATGCAGCCGACACCCGGCCCCCGGGCCCGCACCGCCATACCCGCCGCCCTCACCGACGAGGCCCTGGTACGGGACCACACCGTCTACGCGTGCGTGATGGGGTCGCGCGCCTTCGGCCTGGCCACCGAGGACAGCGACACCGACCGGCGCGGTGTGTACGTGGCGCCGACCCCTCTGTTCTGGCGGTTCGACAAGCCTCCGACGCACGTCGACGGGCCGCTGGAGGAGCAGTTCTCCTGGGAGCTGGAACGCTTTTGCGAGCTGGCCCTGCGGGCGAACCCGAACATCCTGGAGTGCCTGCACTCCCCGCTCGTGACGGAGCTGACCCCGGTGGGCGAGGAACTCCTCGCCCTCCGGGGCGCGTTCCTGTCCCGCCGGGCGCACGCCACCTTCACCGGGTACGCCGACAGCCAGCGCCGCAAGCTGGCGGCGGACGTCCGCGTCCACGGCGCGCCCCGCTGGAAGCATGCGATGCACCTGATCCGCCTGCTGGCGAGCTGCCGCGACCTGCTGCGCACCGGCGAGCTGGACATCTCCGTCGGCGCGGACCGGGAGCGGCTGCTGGCCGTCAAGCGCGGCGAGGCCGGCTGGCCCGAGGTCGAGGCGTGGATGGACCGGCTGGCCGCCGAGGCCGCGGCGGCCCTCCCCGGCAGCCCGCTCCCGGAGGAGGCCGACCGGGCCCGGGTGGAGGACTTCCTGGTCCGTACCCGCCGCGCCTCGGCGGTCTGACGGGACACCGGCTGCCCAGGGCCGGTCCCTACGCGTCCCAGAGCGCCCCGAACGCCATCAGCTCGCTGCGGTGCTCGATCCGCTGCACCCATTCCTGCGGCCAGGCCGCCGCGCCGAGGTGGGCCCCGGCGAAGGCGCCCGCGAGGCAGGCGAGGGAGTCGGAGTCGCCGGCGGTGCAGGCGGCCCGGCGCAGGGCGAGCAGCGGCTCCTCGGGGAAGAGCAGGAAGCAGTGCAGGGCGGTGGCGAGGGCCTCCTCGGCGATCCAGCCCTCGCCGGTCGCCAGGCACGGGTCGAGTTCCGGCGCGGGTGCCCGCAGGGCCTTGGCGACCCGGTCGAGGGCGTCCAGGCAGTCGTCCCAGCCGCGGGTGATGTACGACTGCGCGGAGGGGTCCTGCGCGTACTGCCACAGGTCGCCCAGCCACCGCTCGTGGTACGTGGTGCGGTGTTCGAGGGCGTACGAGCGCAGCCGGCCGACGAGTCCGGTGGGCTCGGTGCCCTCGGCGAGCAGGTGGACGGCGTGCGCGGTCAGGTCGGAGGCGGCCAGGGCGGTGGGGTGGCCGTGGGTGAGCGCGGCCTGGAGCTGCGCGGCGCCGGCCCGCTCCTCCGGCGTGAGTCCGGGGACGAGGCCCAGCGGGGCCACCCGCATGTTCGCGCCGCAGCCCTTCGAACCGGTCTGGCTGGCCTGCTGCCAGGGCCGGTCGGAGTCGAGCAGCATGCAGGCGGTCATGCAGGTGCGGCCGGGCGCCCGGTTGTTCTCGGGCGAGTGGTACCAGTCGACGAATTCCTCGCGGACCGGCCGGGCCAGCCGCAGCGGGCCGATCCGCCCCCGCTCCTGTGCGGTGCGCAGGCCCCGGGCGAGGGCCAGGGTCATCTGGGTGTCGTCGGTGATGAACGCGGGCGCCGGCAGCTCCATCGTGCGCCAGGGCCCGCACTTGGCGAGGATCGACGGCACGTCGTTGAACTCGGTGGGAAAGCCGAGGGCGTCCCCGAGGGCCAGCCCGAGCAGCGATCCGGTCGCGGCACCTTTGGCGGTACGGGTCATCGTGCGGTTCCTTCCGGGCGGGGGCGGAGCAGGGGCGGGGCGAGGGTGCCGGCCGGGCCGGGCCGGTAGAGGGCGGCGGGCTTGCCACGGCCGCCGGTGAGCCGGGCCGCCCCGGGCACGGCCTCGACGAAGCCGGGCGTGGCGAGCACCTTGCGGCGGAAGTTGGCCGGGTCGAGTTCGGCGCCCCACACCGTCTCGTAGACCTGCCGCAGCTCGCCGAGAGTGAACTCGGGCGGGCAGAAGGCGGTGGCGAGGCAGGTGTACTCCAGCTTGGCGCCGACCCGCTCGCGGGCGTCCGCGAGGATCCGCTCGTGGTCGAAGGCGAGCGGCACCGGCGGCCCGGGCTCGCCCGCCGGCAGCCAGCGGGCGTCCGCGGCGTCGCCGCCGCCGTGCGGCTCGGGCAGGTCGGGCACGAGGGCGGTGAAGGCCACCGACACCACCCGCATCCGCGGGTCGCGGTCCGGCTCGCTGTACGTGCGCAGCTGCTCCAGGTGCAGGGCGGCGACCAGGTCGGGGGCGAGCCCGGTCTCCTCGGCGAGTTCGCGCCGCGCGGCGGTCTCGGCGGACTCCCGCGGCAGGACGAACCCGCCGGGTAGCGCCCAGTCCCCGGCGTACGGCTCCTGGCCGCGCCGGATCAGCAGGGTGTGCAGCACACCGCTCCGGACGGTGAAGACCGCCAGGTCGACGGTGACGGCGAACGGCGTGAAGGCGTGCGGGTCGTACCCGGGCTGCACGGCGATCCCCCTCCCTTAATAGTCACTCTGACTATAAAGGGAGCGAGGGGTCCCCCACAAGGCCCCCGCCATCCGGTGTCCGACCCTGGGCCCGCGGCCCCCGGCCCCCGGAAACGCGAAATGCCCGCGGCGCCGGGCGCCGCGGGCATTTCCCTCCAGGTCCTTACAGCCCGACCTGCTTCATCAGCATGCCGACCTCGGTGTTGGTCAGGCGGCGCAGCCAGCCCGACTTCTGGTCGCCCAGCTCGATCGGGCCGAACGCGGTCCGCACCAGCTTCTCGACCGGGAACCCGGCCTCGGACAGCATCCGGCGGACGATGTGCTTGCGGCCCTCGTGCAGGGTCACCTCGACCAGGTAGTTCTTGCCGACCTGGTCGACGACCCGGAAGTGGTCGGCCTTCGCGTACCCGTCCTCCAGCTGGATGCCGGAGGTCAGGCGCTTGCCCACCTCGCGCGGCAGCGGGCCGGTGATGGCCGCGAGGTACGTCTTGGTGACGCCGTACTTCGGGTGGGTGAGGCGGTGGGCCAGCTCGCCGTGGTTGGTGAGCAGGATGATGCCCTCGGTCTCGGTGTCGAGCCGGCCGACGTGGAAGAGGCGGGTCTCCCGGTTGGTGACGTAGTCGCCGAGGCACTGGCGGCCGTCGGGGTCCTCCATGGTGGAGACGACGCCGGCCGGCTTGTTCAGCGCGAAGAACAGGTACGACTGGGTGGCGACGGTCAGGCCGTCCACCTTGATCTCGTCCCTCTCGGGGCGGACGCGCATGCCCTGCTCGACCACGATCTTGCCGTTGACCTCGACCCGGGCCTGCTCGATCAGCTCTTCGCAGGCGCGGCGCGAGCCCATGCCGGCGCGGGCGAGCACCTTCTGCAGCCGCTCGCCCTCCTGCTCGGCGCCGGGGAAGGTCTTCGGGGTCTTGATCTCGGGCTTGTTCGCGTACCGCTCGCGGTTGCGCTCCTCGATCCGGGCGTCGTACTCGCGCGGCCGGGACTGGCCGCCACGGCCGCCGCCCTGACCGCCGCGCCCGCCCTGGCCGCCACGGCCGCCCTGACCGCCCTGCGGGGCCTTGGGGCCGCCCTTGGCGCCACCGCGGGCCGCGGAGCCGCGGGCGCCGCCGCCGGAGCGGGAGGCGCCGCTGCGCTCGCCCTCGGGACCCACGTCGTAGCGGCGCTCCTCGGGACGGGGCCGGCGCGGGCGGGCCTGGCCCTGGCCGCCCTGCTTGTCGTCGCGCGAGTTGCCGGCGCCGCGGTGGTTACCGCGCCCGCCGCTGTTGCCGCTGTTCCTGTTGCCGCCGCTGCTTCGCATCAAATGTCCGTCGTCTTGTCGTCTACGTCTGTGTCCGGTGCGTCCGGGTCGAACGACGGGACACCTTCCTGCGTCTCGGCTTCGATCGCGTCCGCCTCCGGGAGGAAGGGCGCGAGCTCCGGGAGCTCGTCCAGGCCGTGCAGGCCCATCCGCTCCAGAAAGTAGTTCGTCGTCCTGTACAGGATCGCACCTGTTTCGGGTTCCGTCCCCGCCTCGGTCACCAGACCCCGCTGGAGGAGGGTCCTCATGACCCCGTCACAGTTGACCCCGCGGACCGCGGAGACCCGCGACCGGCTCACCGGCTGGCGGTACGCGACCACCGCCAGGGTCTCCAGCGCGGCCTGCGTCAGCCGGGCCTGCTGGCCGTCGAGCACGAAGGCCTCGACGGCCGGCGCGTACGCGGCGCGGGTGTAGAACCGCCAGCCGCCGGCCACCGGCCGCAGCTCGAAGCCGCGGCCCGCGGCGGCGTACTCGCCGGCCAGCTCGCGCAGCGCACCGGCGACCTCGCGGCGGGTGCGGCCGAGCACCTTGGCGAGGTGCTCCTCGCCGGCCGGCTCGTCCACGACCATGAGGACGGCCTCCAGTGCGGGCTTCAGGTCGAGCTCCCCGACCTCGCTCATGCGTCCTCCTCCTCGGCCGCGGCCTTGTCGAACTCGTCGGTGACCAGCGGTTCGCCGCCGTCGCCACCGGTCCAGCGGACCAGGAGGGCGCCGAGGGCCTCCTCCTGGTCGAGGCCGACGGCCCGTTCCCGGTACAGCTCCAGCAGGGCCAGGAAGCGGGCCACCACGGTCAGGGTGTCCGGGGCGTCGCCGACCAGTTCCGCGAAGCCCACCGGTCCGGCGGCCCCGCGCAGCATCCGTACGACGACCTGCGCCTGCTCCTGGACGCTCACCAGGGGTGCGTGGATGTGGTCCACGTAGACCTGCGGTTCCGCCCGGGGCTGCATGGCCCGCACGGCCAGCCGGGCGAGCCCTTCGGCGCCGATGCTGATCACCACCTCGGGCAGGAGCTCGGCGTGGTGGGCCTCCAGGCCGACGGTACGGGGGTACCGGCGGCCCTCGTCGTCCAGCCGGTCCTGGAAGATGTCCGCGATCCGCTTGTACGCCCGGTACTGGAGCAGCCGGGCGAACAGCAGGTCGCGGGCCTCCAGCAGGGCGAGGTCGGCCTCGTCCTCGACCTCGGCGGTCGGCAGCAGCCGGGCCGCCTTGAGGTCGAGCAGGGTGGCCGCGACCACCAGGAACTCGGTGGTCTGGTCGAGGTCCCAGTCGGCGCCCATGGCCCGGATGTGGGCCATGAACTCGTCGGTGACCCGGTGCAGGGCGACCACGGTCACGTCCATCTTGTGCCGCGAGATCAGCTGCAGCAGCAGGTCGAACGGCCCCTCGAAGTTCGCGAGCCGCACGGTGAACCGCCCACCCCCGTCCGCCTCGGCCCCGGACCCGACTTCGGCCGGCTCCACCTCGGCCGGCTCCGTCCCGGGGTCCGGATGCTGCGGGGGCGAATCCAAGCCCCGCCGGCGATTGAGGCGCGGGGGTCCGGGGGCGGAGTCCCCGAGGCTGTTCGGCCCCGCCGGCGACGGAGGCGCGGGGTCCGGGCCGGGCCCGGTGCCGGCGGCACGGCTCCCCGCCGCCGCAGACGCACCCGGGCCACGCCCCAGAGGGCGGCGCGGGACGCGGGCAGGCTCGTCGGTGGAGGGCATGGCGATCCAGGGTGCGGGTGGTGCGGGGGCGGGGGCGGCGCGCCCCGGTCAGGCGGGCAGGCTACCGGCCGCGCAGACGGCGGACCAGGATGCTGGCCTCGCCGCGCGACTCCAGGTCCGCCAGGACCACCGCGACCGCCTCGCGGACGATCCGCCCGCGGTCCACGGCGAGCCCGTGCTCCCCGCGCAGGACCAGGCGCGCGTGCTCCAGGTCCATCAGCTCCTCGGCGGAGACGTACACGGTGATCTTCTCGTCGTGCCGCTCGCGCCCGCTGGGGCGGCGGTTGGCACCCCGCCCCTTGCCGCGGCGCCCGCCGGCCGCCGGCGCCGGGGAACCCGCCGCCGCGGCCGCCGCACCGCTGCCAGAACCTTCCTGCGGCCTCCTGGGGCCGCTGACGAGCGGTACCGCTCCCGCGGCCGCCCCGACGCCCTCCGGCGCCTCCTCGGGGCCGCGTACGCGCCCCTCGGCCGCCGGGCCGCCGTCCGGGCCCGCCGCGGTGTGCTCCGCCGTGCCGGGGTCCTCGGGACCGGACCGGCGCGGCGAGGAGGACTGCAGTGCCGTTCCTCCGGTGGTGCGGAACAGTTCGTCGGCTCCGGGCAGACTCACTCGGCGTGACACCGGGCGAGCACCTCCCTGGCGAGCTGGCGATACGCGGCGGCGCCGACGGAGTTCGAGGCGTACGTCGTGATCGGCTCGCCGGCGACGGTGGTCTCCGGGAAGCGCACCGTCCGGCCGATGACCGTGTGGTAGACGTGGTCGTCGAAGGCCTCGACGACGCGCGCCAGCACCTCGCGGCTGTGCACCGTACGGGAGTCGTACATCGTGGCGAGGATGCCGTCGAGCTCCAGCTCCGGGTTCAGCCGCTCCTGGACCTTCTCGATGGTCTCGGTCAGCAGGGCCACACCGCGCAGCGCGAAGAACTCGCATTCCAGCGGCACGATGACCTTGTGAGCCGCCGTCAGGGCGTTCACGGTCAGCAGGCCGAGGGAAGGCTGACAGTCGATCACGATGTAGTCGTAGTCGGACATCAGGGGCTTCAGGGCCCGCTGCAGCGTCGACTCGCGCGCGACCTCGCTCACCAACTGCACTTCCGCAGCGGAGAGGTCGATGTTGCTCGGCAGCAGGTCCATGTTGGGGACCGCGGTCTTGAGCAGCACCTCGTCGGCCGACATGCCCCGCTCCATGAGCAGGTTGTAGACCGTCAGGTCGAGTTCCATCGGGTTGACCCCGAGGCCGACCGACAGGGCTCCCTGCGGGTCGAAGTCGACGAGCAGCACCCGCCGCCCGTACTCCGCGAGGGCCGCACCCAGGTTGATGGTCGACGTGGTCTTGCCGACGCCGCCCTTCTGGTTGCACATCGCGATGATCTTCGCCGGACCGTGGTCGGTCAGCGGACCCGGGATCGGGAAGTACGGCAGCGGCCGTCCGGTCGGGCCGATGCGCTCACGGCGCTGGCGGGCAGCGTCGGGCGCGAGGGTGGCCGCGTACTCGGGGTCGGGCTCGTACTCGGCGTCGGGGTCGTAGAAGTGCCCCTCGGGCACCTCGTCGTAGTCGGCGAAACCGGTGGGCTCTCGGCCGCTCAGGTCGCCGGCCATGGAGTTCACGTCTAGGCCGTCCATGCTCTTTTGGGGCGTCGTCATGTGCTGGTGGTTTGCGAAGGTGCGGACTGCGACGGAGCCGACAGCTTCGAGCCCGGCAGGGCCCTGGCCCCGCGCAGCAGTTCCTGCTTGACCACCCCCAGGAGCAAATGTCGACTCATTCACAAGTCGTCTTACCTCCTCGGACGTGACCAGGACACTTATCGATAGGTCAGCGTGGCACCATGCCGACGGTTGGCGACTCTATGGCGTGTCACCGGTCCGCAGCAACACAATCGGCCGGACGCGGCACGATGTGTCGGCAACCGAACACCACTCTGTCAAGGGCGTACGGGCCGTCGCTGTGAAGTTTCGCGGGTGTGCGAAACGGTTAAAGGGTTACGTTCGAGGCGAGTTGAAGCCCGCCGGGGGCGCGCCCGGAAACACCTCCGGCCGGACCTTGCGGGCAAGGTCCGGCCGGATGCGTGAGATTGACGTCAATCGTTGACGTGCCTCAGCCGACTCAGCCGAGGAGGCTGCTCAGCTCGAGGGTTTCGAGACCGTGGGCCTCGGCGACCGGGCCGTAAACGACCTGGCCGTCATGGGTGTTGAGGCCCAGGGCGAGCGCCGGGTCACGGCGCAGCGCCTCGACCCAGCCGTTGTTCGCGAGCGACACGATGTAGGGCAGCGTGGCGTTCGTGAGGGCGTAGGTGGAGGTGTTCGGAACCGCGCCCGGCATGTTGGCGACGCAGTAGAAGACCGAGTTGTGGACCTGGAAGGTCGGCTCGGCGTGGGTGGTCGGACGAGAGTCCTCGAAGCAGCCGCCCTGGTCGATGGCAATGTCGACAAGGACACTTCCGGGCTTCATCCGGGAGACGAGCTCGTTGGTGACCAGCTTCGGGGCCTTCGCACCCGGGATCAGCACAGCGCCGATGACGAGGTCGGCCTCCAGGACCGCCTTCTCCAGCTCGAAGGCGTTGGAGACGATCGTCTGGATCTTCGTGCCGAAGATCTTGTCGGCCTCGCGGAGCTTGTTGATGTCGCGGTCGAGCAGGGTCACGTGGAAGCCCATGCCGATGGCGATCTGCGCGGCGTTCCAGCCGGAGACGCCGCCGCCGATGACGACGGCCTTGGCGGCCTGGGTGCCCGGGACGCCGCCGGGGAGGATGCCGCGGCCGCCGGCCGAGCGCATCAGGTGGTACGCGCCGACCTGCGGGGCGAGGCGGCCCGCGACCTCGGACATCGGGGCGAGCAGCGGGAGCGCGCGGTTGGCGAGCTCGACCGTCTCGTACGCGATGGCGGTGGTGCCGGACTCCAGGAGGGCGTCCGTGCACTCGCGGGAGGCCGCCAGGTGCAGGTAGGTGAAGAGGGTCTGGTCCTTGCGGAGGCGGTGGTACTCCTCCGCGATCGGCTCCTTGACCTTCAGCAGCAGGTCGGCCGTGGCCCAGACCTCGTCGGCGGTGCCGAGGATCTCCGCACCGGCGGCGACGTACTCGGCGTCCGTGATCGAAGAGCCGACGCCGGCGTTCTGCTCGACGAAGACCTGGTGGCCGTTGCGGACGAGCTCGTGCACGCCGGCGGGGGTGATGGCCACCCGGAACTCGTTGTTCTTGACCTCGCGGGGGATACCGACCTTCACGTCGATCACGGTCCTTGGCTCAGGGGAGGAAACGGGGCAATGCCATGCATACCCATTGCAGCAGCGCGCAGCGGGATGCACCACGGGATGACGTGGTGGAGCCAGTCTAATGAAGGATTTCGAGCTGTCTAGCCTTACAAAGCAAATATCTCAGCGTGAACCACTACGGATTTCGCAGGCCACAGGGGGCTCCTCGGTGTCGTCGAGAAGCCGGGCGGCCGTACCGCGGTGCAGCCGGGCCGCGGCGGGGTCGCCGAGCCGGTCGAGCGTGTCCGCCAGCCGCAGCTGCAGAGCCGCCTGCAGCCGCAGGTCGCCCGCCTGCCGGGCCAGCTCGACGGCGGCGCGGCAGGTGTGCAGCGACTCCTCGGGCCGGCCGGCGTACTCCTGCACGCGGGCCATCTCGCTCAACGCCCGTGCGTGCGAGGGGACATCGGCGAGCTTCCGGTAGCCTGCCGCGGCCGCGCGCCAGCTGCGCAGCGCCTCGCCGTAGCGTCCCGCGTACGTGTGTACCGAGCCGAGCCGTCCGTACAGGCGTGCCTCGTCCGCGCGCTCGCCGCGGGCCAGGCACTGGGACAGGGCGCGCCCGTACCAGTCGGCGGCCCGGTGCCAGTCCCCCAGCTCCTGGTGCACGCCCCCTACGGATTCCATCGCGCGGCCGGTCGCGTAGTGGTCGCCGGCGGACCGGCCGGCGTCGAGGGCGGCCCGGTAGCGGACCAGGGCGTCGGCGGTGCGGCCGGTCTCGGCGTCGAGGTCGCCGAGGTTGAGCAGGGCGGCGGCCCGCTCGCGGTGCAGGCCGTGCCGGTCGGCCACGTCGAGGACCAGGCGGTGCAGTCCGTACAGCTCGGGGGCGGCGGCCTCGGTCCCGCGGTGCGCGGCCAGGGCCCGCACCAGGGCGGCGACCAGCCGGCGGGCCAGGGTGTCCAGCTCCCCGTCGGCGACGGCGAGGGAGGCGGCGGCGGTCAGGGCGGGCAGCCGGCTGTCGAGCCAGGCCGCGGCGGCCCGGCGGTCCGGGAAGCGGAGGGCGCGGGGCAGGGCGGCGGCGGGCTCGGGGGTCAGGGCGAGGGCGTCGTGCTCCCCGGCGCCGTCCTCGGCCGTCATCCGGCACGACTTCAGCAGCCGTACGGTGCGCTCCAGCATCCGGGCCCGGGCCAGTTGCACCTCGGCGGGGCGCTCCTTGGCCTCCAGCTGCTCGCGGAGCAGCGGGACGAGGCAGCCGGGCAGCAGGTACTGGCGGTCGTCGGCGGGCCGGAGCAGGCCGAGGCCGGCGAAGTCGGCCAGGGTGGCCCGGGCGGTGGACAGGGAGCAGCCGGCGAGGGCGGAGGCGGTCTGCGCGTCGACGACGCCGGCGGGGGCGAGGAGGAGCAGGCGCAGGGTGCGCTGGGCGGCGGGGGGCAGGGATTCGTGGACGAAGCGGAACGCGCGGGCGACCGGGCCGCCGTCGGTGCTGCCCTCGTTGAAGCCGTAGAGCTGCTTGACGACGTCGGCGAGGGCGGCCTCGGGGTGGCCGGCGAGCCAGCCGCCGATCAGGACGAGGGCGGCGGGCAGGCCTCCGCACTCCTCGGCGAGGGCGTCGGCGGCGCGCGGGTCGACGGTGACGCGGACGGCGCCGATGCGCTGGACGAGCAGTTCCAGGGCGGCCGGGGTGTCCAGTCCGCCGAGGGTGCAGGGGCGGACGTCGGGGATGCCGGTGAGGGGGCCCTCGCCGGTGACGACGGCCAGGCAGCCGGGGTCGTCGGCGAGCAGCGGGTCGACCTGCTGGGCGTCGGCGGCGGCGTCGAGGAGCATCAGGATGCGGCGGCCGGCGAGGGCTTCGCGCAGGGCGGCGGTCAGTTCGTCCTCGCCGGCGCCGGGCGGGGTGGGCAGGCCGAGGGCTTCGAGCAGGGTGCGGGCGGTGGCGGCGGTGGGGACGCGGTCGCCGGCGGGGGTGGTGAGGCGGGCCCGGAGCACACCGTCGGGGTAGTCGGCGGCGATCCGGCGGACGAACTCCTCGGCGAGTGCGGTGCGGCCGGAGCCGGGGCGGCCGGCGACGAGGAGCACGCGGGCGCGGGGGGCCTTGCGGCCGGTGAGGGTGTCGAGTCCGGTACGGGCGATGTCCTCGCGGAGTTCCTTGAGTTCCCGCCGGCGGCCGAAGAATCCGGCCGGGTCGCTTCTGTCGCCGTGCACCGCGTCGTCCGTCACGGACCGCTCCTCTCCCTCCCGGTGGCGTCCGGGAGCCCGAGCGTAATTCACACAGAGCGACGCACCCGCCCACCCACGACCGACAAATCCCCCAATCGGATCACCATCTCGTCACAGCAATCCCTCCAGCCCCGCCCGGCGGGCAGCCGTCCCGGAAACCCCCGGCCCCGCGGGTCCGGGCGAAGCCCGGGAGCCGGGGCCGCCACCCCCGGCCCCTCCGGCGCATGAGTCCCCGCGGGGCGAAATCCAGCCCCGCCGGCGTTTGAGGCGCGGGTCCGGGCAGAGCCCGGGAACCGGCACCGCCACCCCCAGCCCCGCCGGCGTTTGAAGCGCGGGGTGCGGGGCGGAGCCCCGGGGCGTTGAGCCCCGCCGGCGGCCGCGGCGCGGGGACCCCGCGGGGTCAGGATTCGTACGGGCGGGCCGGCCAGGGGGCCTCGGCGGGCCGGAGGGCGGTGAGGCCGGGGTCGGCGGCAAGGGCGAGCACGCCCGCGACGAGACCGACGTTGTGCAGCTCGCCCGACAGCACGCCCCGGACGAGATCCGGCAGCGGAACGCGCGCGAACTCCATGTCCGCCTCCTCCTCGGCAACCGCGAACCGTTCCCCGTCCGCCTCCGCGAGGTCCCGCGCCAGGAACACCCGGATCGCCTCGTCGGACCCGCCCGGGGTGGCGTACAGATCGACCAGCACCCGCCAGTCCCCCGCCTTGACGTGCGCCTCCTCGTACAGCTCGCGCTGCGCCGCGTGCAGCGGGTTCTCGCCGGGGACGTCCAGCAGCCCGGCCGGCAGCTCCCACAGCTTGTGCCGCACGGGGTGCCGGTACTGCCGCAGCACGAGCACCCGCCCCTCCTCGTCGAGGGCGAGCACGCACACCGAGCCGGGGTGCACCTGGTAGTCGCGGCGGGCCACCGAGCCGTCCGGCATGACCACGTCATCCGTGTTCACGGCGGTTTTCTTGCCCCGGAACGGGGTCTCGCTCGCCACGACCCGCCAGGACTCCGGTACATCCCTGATCTCCACTTGAACCGACCCTCCGACAACGCGACAGCCGGGGTACGGACCCGTACCCCGGCTGCCTACGTTATCGAGCGGCGTCCGCTCACTTGCCCTGCTGGCGCTCCACGGCGGCCTTCACCAGACCCGCGAACAGCGGGTGCGGGCGGGTCGGACGGGACCGCAGCTCCGGGTGCGCCTGGGTGGCCACCAGGTACGGGTGCACCTCGCGCGGGTACTCCACGTACTCGACCAGCTTGTTGTCCGGCGAGGTGCCGGAGAACAGGATGCCGGCCTTCTTCTCCAGCTCGGAGCGGTAGGAGTTGTTCACCTCGTAGCGGTGGCGGTGGCGCTCCTCCACGTACTCCTTGCCGTCGTACACCTCGCGCACGATCGAGCCCTCGGCCAGCTTGGCCGGGTACATGCCCAGGCGCATCGTTCCGCCCAGGTCTCCGGCGCCCTCGACGAAGGCCAGCTGCTCCTCCATCGTGGAGATGACCGGGTGCGCGGTGGAGGCGTCGAACTCGGTGGAGTTGGCGTCCTCGATGCCGGCCAGGTTGCGCGCGGCCTCGATGACCACGCACTGCAGGCCGAGGCACAGGCCGAGCAGCGGGATCTTGTTCTCGCGGGCGTAGGTGATCGCGCCGACCTTGCCGTTCACACCGCGGTCGCCGAAGCCGCCGGGCACGCAGATCGCGTCCACGTCGCCGAGCTGCCTGGCGGCGCCCGCGGGCGTCTTGCAGTCGTCGGAGGTGACCCACTTGATCTTCACGCGGGCGCGGTTGGCGAAGCCGCCGGCGCGCAGCGCCTCGGTCACCGACAGGTAGGCGTCGGGCAGGTCGATGTACTTGCCGACGAGCGCGACGGTGACCTCGTGGTCGGGGTTGTGGACCCGGTCCAGCAGGTCCTCCCAGACGGTCCAGTCCACGTCGCGGAACGGCAGGTCGAGCTTGCGCACGACGTACGCGTCCAGGCCCTCGGTGTGCAGCACCTTCGGGATGTCGTAGATCGACTTGGCGTCGATGGCGGCGACCACCGCGGCCTCGTCCACATCGCACATCAGCGAGATCTTGCGCTTGATGGACGTCGGGACGTCACGGTCGGCGCGCAGCACGATCGCGTCGGGCTGGATGCCGATGTTGCGCAGGGCGGCGACCGAGTGCTGGGTCGGCTTGGTCTTCAGCTCGCCTGACGGGCCGATGTAGGGCAGCAGCGAGATGTGCACGACGAAGACGTTGTCGCGGCCGACCTCGTGGCGCACCTGGCGGACGGTCTCCAGGAACGGCAGCGACTCGATGTCGCCGACGGTGCCGCCGACCTCGGTGATGACGACGTCGACGTCGTCGGTGGCCATGCGGCGGATGCGGTGCTTGATCTCGTTGGTGATGTGCGGGATGACCTGCACGGTGTCACCGAGGTACTCGCCGCGCCGCTCCTTGGCGATGACCTGGGAGTAGACCTGGCCGGTGGTGACGTTGGCCGAACCGTCGAGGTCCACGTCGAGGAAGCGCTCGTAGTGGCCGATGTCCAGGTCGGTCTCGGCGCCGTCGTTGGTGACGAACACCTCGCCGTGCTGGAACGGGTTCATCGTGCCGGGGTCGACGTTCAGGTACGGGTCGAGCTTCTGCATCGTGACCCGCAGACCCCGCGCCTTGAGCAGCGCACCCAGGCTGGAGGCCGTGAGCCCCTTGCCGAGGGAGGAAGCGACACCTCCGGTGACGAAGATGTGCTTGGTCGTCATGGATTTGGCCGACATCGCCAAGAGGGGGCTCCCGTGGTCGCGAGGTGAGGTGCGTCCGGCTGCCACCCGGTGCCCGGCCGCCGTGCGGCGAGGGCTTTCGGGGGTGCCGAAGCTGCGGTTTCGGGGCCCCTGATTCGCACAGGCAGACCACCGGTCCACGGGGTACCAGCCTATCAGCGACCGGCGCGGTCCGCTTCCGGCCACGCGGCGCAATGCCGTCAGGGCGGCCCTCACCCGATCGGAGCAGCGGCAATTGCCAGGACGTTCCGGGAGATCACTAGGGTGCCGTCGTATCCTGCTCTGATACCCGTGCCGAGCAGGCCGGCCAAGGCACCACCCCAGCCCGCTCCGGCAAGCTTGAACTCGTCAACGACCCCTGACCGCGAAGAGACCGCCCCGGCGTTCGGCGCCCGGGCGTACGTGGCCGTTCGACTGGAGATATGCACGTGTCCGGGCGCATCGAGGATTACGCACTCATCGGCGACATGCAGACCGCCGCACTGGTCTGCCGGGACGGATCGGCGGACTGGCTCTGTCTGCCGCGCTTCGATTCGCCGGCCGTCTTCGCGGGACTCCTCGGCACGGAGGACCACGGTTTCTGGCGGATCGGCCCGGCCCACGCGGCCGGCACCGAGCCGCCGCGCGCGGACCGGCGGCGCTACCGCGGCGACTCCCTGATCCTGGAGTCCGAGTGGGACACCCCGCGCGGCACGGTCCGGGTGACCGACTTCATGCCGCCCCGTGAGCAGCACGCCCCGCAGCTGATGCGGATCGTCGAGGGGGTCAGCGGCCGGGTGCCGGTGCGCTCGGCACTGCGCATGCGGTTCAGCTACGGGCGTGTCGTGCCGTGGGTGCACCGCACGGACGGCCGTACGGTCGCCGTGGCCGGGCCGGACTCGATCTGGCTGGACACGGACACCCAGACGTACGGCCGCGACCTGACCACGTACGCGGACTTCACGGTGGGCCCGGGCGACCGGGTCGCGTTCACCGTGAGCTGGCAGCCCTCGCACAAGGACGCGCCGGCGGTGCCGGAGCCGGCCGGGGCCCTGGAGGCCACCGAGGAGTTCTGGCGGGAGTGGGTCGAGCACTGCACGTACCACGGCCCGTACCGGGAGGCGGTGGTCCGCTCCCTCATCACGCTCAAGGCCCTCACGTACGCCCCCACCGGCGGCATCGTGGCCGCGCCCACCACCTCGCTGCCCGAGGAGATCGGCGGGGTCCGCAACTGGGACTACCGGTACACCTGGCTGCGGGACGCGGCGATCACCCTGTCCTCGCTGCTGCGCACCGGCTACCGCGAGGAGGCCCGCGCCTGGCGCGAGTGGCTGCTGCGCGCGGTGGCCGGCGACCCGGAGAACCTGCAGATCATGTACGGGATCGCCGGCGAGCGCGAGCTGGGCGAGACGGAGCTGGACTGGCTGCCGGGGTACGAGGGCTCGCAGCCGGTCCGGGTCGGCAACGGCGCCGCGCACCAGCTCCAGCTGGACGTGTACGGCGAGGTCACCGAGGCCCTGCACCTGGCCCACATGACGGGCCTGGCCCGCAACGACTACGCCTCGCTGCTCCAGCTGAAGCTGATCCGGTACCTGGAGACCCACTGGAACGAACCCGACGAGGGCATCTGGGAGGTCCGGGGCCCGCGGCGGCACTTCGTGCACTCGAAGGTGATGGCCTGGGTGGCGGTGGACCGGACGATCAAGCTGATCGAGGCGGGGGACGCGGACGGGCCGCTGGAGCGGTGGCGGGAGCTGCGCGACGAGATCCACCGGGACGTCTGCGAGAAGGGCTACGACAAGGAGCGCAACACGTTCACGCAGTCGTACGGCTCGCAGGAGCTGGACGCCTCGCTGCTGCTGATCCCGCAGATGGGTTTCCTGCCGCCGGACGACAAGCGGGTGATCGGGACGATCGAGGCGATCCAGCGGGAGCTCTCCACGCCGGACGGGTTCATCCTGCGCTACCCGACGGCCGGCGAGGAGGCCGGGGTGGACGGGCTGGAGGGCGACGAGGGCGCGTTCCTGGCCTGCTCGTTCTGGATGGCGGACGACCTGGCGATGATCGGCCGGGTCGACGAGGCGCGCCGGCTGTTCGAGCGGCTGCTGTCGCTGCGCAACGACCTGGGGCTGCTGGCGGAGGAGTGGGACCCGCGGCTGCAGCGCCAGGTGGGCAACTTCCCGCAGGCGTTCAGCCACGTCCCGCTGATCGACACGGCCCTGCGGCTCACGGCGAGCGGGGCGTACGGGGGCTGACTAGCCTGGAGGGGTCGTCCTTCTCCGCTCCCGGAAGGGGGCAGCCATGGCGCCCCTGTCGAAGGCGGGCGCGGCCCTGGCCGCGCTCCGCGAGGATCTGGCCGGTGACGTGTACGCGCCCGGCGATCAGGGCTACGACGAGGCCCGGATCGTCTTCAACGCCATGATCGACCGGCGGCCGGCCGTGATCGCCCAGTGCGAGAGCACCGAGGACGTGGTCACGGCGGTGCGGTTCGCCCGGGAGCTGGACCTGCCGGTCGCGGTGCGCGGCGGCGGGCACAGCGTGGCCGGCACGGCGGTCAACGA
Source organism: Streptomyces bambusae (assembly GCF_020532645.1). Lineage (GTDB taxonomy): Bacteria > Actinomycetota > Actinomycetes > Streptomycetales > Streptomycetaceae > Streptomyces > Streptomyces bambusae. The sequence continues at coordinate 21,585 of NZ_JAJAUZ010000027.1, read as the reverse complement.
CGGCGGGCTGGTGGTGGACCTGCGCCGGATGCACGAGGTGACGGTGCATCCGGCGGCGAAGGCGGTCCGGGTCGGCGGCGGGACCACCATGGGCCTGCTGGACCGGGCGTGCGCACCGTACGGGCTGGCCACCACCGGCGGCCGGGTGTCGACGACCGGGGTGGGCGGCTTCGTGCTGGGCGGCGGCTCGGGCTGGCTGGACCGGAGCTTCGGGCTGGCCGTGGACAACCTGCTGGGCGTGGAGCTGGTGACGGCGGACTGCCGGGTGGTGGAGGCGACGGCGGAGGAGAACCCCGAGCTGTTCTGGGCGCTGCACGGCGGCGGCGGGAACTTCGGCGTGGCGACCTCCCTGACCCTGCGGCTGCACGAGCTGCCGGCGATGGCGTTCGCCTTGGTGCTGTACCGGCCGGAGCTGGGGCGCGAGGTGGTGCGCACGTACCGGGACGTGATGGAGGCGGCGCCGCGGTGGGCGTCGGGCGCTGCGCTCTACCTGACCGGTGCGCCCGAGGAGTTCATGCCGCCGGAGCTGGTGGGGCAGCGGCTGGTGGGCGCCCTGGTGACGTACGCGGGTGCCGAGGACGCGCTGCGCAGGCTCGTCGCGCCGCTGCTGGCGCTGCCGCACGAGGTGGAGCTCGTCTCCGCGATCCCCTACGCCGACCTGCAGTGCATGATGGACGACCCGCCGGGGATGCGGAACTACTGGTCGGCGGAGTACCTGACCGGGGTGCCGGACCCGTTCGTGGACGCTTTCTGCCGGCTGGGCGAGATGATGCCGGCGGGCACCGGAACCCAGCACCTGCTGTGGCCGCAGGGCGGGGCGATCGCGGACGGGCCGGACGAGTGGCCGGTGCCGTACCGGGACGCGCCCTGGGCGGTGCACCCGTTCGGGATCTGGGAGGACCCTGCGGACGACGAACGGTGCCGGCAGTGGGTGAAGGACGTCCGGGCCGGGGTGGCGCCGTGGAGCACGGGCGCGGTGTACCTGAACTTCACCGGCGACGAGGGGGCCGAGCGGGTGGTCGCGGGCCTGGGCACGGAGAACATGCGGCGGCTGGGCGCGGTGAAGCGGGAGTACGACCCGGACAACGTCTTCCGCTTCAACCACAACATCCGGCCGGCGTGAGCGGTGCTCCGGTACGGGAGCACCCCTCCCGTACCGGAGCACCGCTCGCCCCCCGGCCCGGTGCTCCCGCTCCGGAGCACCGCTCTCTTCTCGGAACACCCCTCTCACACGAGAGCGGCGATCACCTCCCGGGCCGCCCGTTCTCCCTCGGTGGCGCCGCCCTCCATGAAGCCCTGGAAGTCGTAGGAGCAGTGCTCGCCGCCGATGTGGATGCGGCCTTGCGCCTGCGGGGTGCCTTCGTACTTGGCGTACCGGTGCAGGTAGCCCGCGGGCCAGTACGAGTACGCGCCGAGGGCGTGGGGGTTGCGGTGCCAGGCGGACAGCTGGGCGCGCCCGTTCCAGACCGCCCTGGTGCCGGGGTAGAACGCGTCGATGCCCGTGAGCATCCGCTGCGCGAGGCTGCGCACGTACGGGTCGGATTCGGTGGCGAAGGGGCTGCCGGGGCTGAGGGCGGCGGCCAGGCTGCCGCCGCCGTACTGGATGAGGATGCCGCCGGAGCCCGGCTGGAGTTTGGTGGTGTCCCAGGTCTGCTGGACCTCGGAGTCGGTGAAGCAGTCTCCTGCGGAGACCCCCGGCCAGGGTCCGGTGCCGCGCCAGGGCCGGGCGGTGAACTGCATGTTGAGCTTGGTGCAGTGGCCCATCCGGGCGTCCCGCAGCAGGTTGCGCATCAGCGGGTCGAAGCCGGCCTGCGAGGTGTCGATGCGCTGGAGGACCGGCAGCGGCAGGCAGAGCACGGTGTGGTCGGCGACGGCGGTGCGGGTGGCGCCGGCGTCGTCGAAGGTGAGGGTCTGGGTGCCGTCGGCGTTGGCCCGTACGGCGAGGAGTTCGCGGCCCATGACGATCGAACCGGCGGGCAGGGCGGCCGCGATGGCGTTCGGGAGCCGGTCGTTGCCGCCGGTGATGTGGTAGCGCTCGTTGGACAGGCCCCAGACGTTGAAGTTGCCGGGGTTGGTCTGATAGCCCATCAGCAGGACCAGGGCGAGGGCGGACTGCTCGGTGGTGTCGGCGCCGTACTCGACGTTGTAGGCCACGTCGAAGAAGCGGCCCAGGGGTGCGGAGTGCCCGCCGGGGACGCGCGTCTCGATCCACTCGTAGAGCGACATGTTGTCGAGCGCGGTGCCGGTGGGGGTGGTGGTGTTCCAGGAGACCTCGCCCGCCTCCGAGAGGTCCCGGCGGAGCTGCTGGTAGACGGCGTTGAAGTCCTCGTCGGCCTGTTCACGCGGGTAGTAGCCGCCCTGGAACCACAGGACTTCCTCGGCGCCATTGGGGCCGCCGCCGAGGAAGTCCTCGACGGGCAGGTCGAAGCGGCGGCAGAGTTCGAGGACCTTCTTGTGGCTGGTGTCGATCAGCTCGCCGCCGATCTCGGAGGTCTGCCCGTACGCCCAGTGGCTGCGCTGGGTCCACATCCGGCCGCCCACCCGGGCGGGGTTCGCCTCGTACACGGTGGCGGCGATCCCGGCGTCCCGGAGGGTGAGGGCCGCGGTGAGCCCGGAGATGCCGGCGCCGACCACGGCGACCCTGGCGGGCGCGGGCTTGCGGCCGTCGGGGGCCGGCGCCGCATCGGCCCGGGCGGGGGGTGCGGCGGCGCCGGCGGCGACCGCCGCGCCGAGACCGAGGGCGGCCGCGCGTTCCAGCAGCGCGCGGCGGCCGATGCCGCGGACCTCTGCGACGGGCAGCCGCAGCCGGCGCGCGGCGGCGTGCTCGGCGGCGAGCCGGGTGAGTGCGTGCATCAGGGGCGTACGGGCCATGGCGTTGCCTCCTAGACGTTCGCGGTGGACGTGGACGGGGAGAGGTCGGTGGGGCCGTCGGTGCCGCTGCCGCCGCCGGTGCGCTCGGCGGCGTCCTCCAGGACGATCCGGCCGATGATCTCGTAGCGCTCGGGGGCCCTGGCCTTGAGGTAGAGGCCGAGTCCGAGGCCGCCGAAGAAGACGGCGCCGACGATCCACGGGATGAGCCGGAAGAACACGGACCCGGCTGCGGTGCCGGCGGCGGTCTCCATGTTGAGGACGAGCAGGACGACGACGGCGGTCATGCCGATGCCGCCGAGGAGAGGGGCGACCAGGGTCCGGAACCAGTGCCGGTCCTCCGGGTGGTGGTGGCGGAAGTAGCCGATGACCGCGAAGGAGCACAGGGTCTGGACGATCAGGATGGCCATCGTGCCGAGGATCGCGAGCAGGGTGTACAGGTGCAGGTAGGGGTCCTGGCCGGTGAGCCAGAAGAGGGCGACCAGCGCGACCGCGATGACCGTCTGGACGACGGAGGCCACGTGCGGGGAGCCGTGCCGCTCGTGGGTGCGGCCCAGCGCGGGGTGCAGGAAGCCCTCGCGTCCGATGGCGTACAGGTAGCGGGCGGCGCACTGGTGGAAGGCCATGCCGCAGGCGAACGAGCCGGTGAGCAGCAGCCATTGGAAGGCGTCGACGGCCCAGGCGCCGATGAAGGTGTGCGTGGGGGCGAAGAAGAGGTCGAGCGGGCTGCTGGAGGCGGACAGCTCCACGGACTTGCCGAGGCCGTTGCCGGAGATGGTCATCCAGGAGACGTAGATGTAGAAGAGGCCCACGCCGACGACGGAGATCAGGGTGGCCTTGGGGATGACCCGCTTGGGGTCGCGGGACTCCTCGCCGTACATGGCGGTGGACTCGAATCCGACCCAGGACCAGAAGGCGAAGAAGAGCCCGAGTCCGGCGGAGGCGCCGGTGAAGGCGTTCTTCGGGTTGACGGGCTCCAGGGGGATGCCGTCGGGGCCGCCGCCGGCCACGAGCACCGCGGTGGCGACGGCGAACAGCACGGCGACCTCGGCGACGAGCATCACGCCGAGCGCCTTGGCGGTGAGGTTGATGTCGAAGTGGGCCAGGACGGCGGTGACGGCGAGCATCGCGGCCGCGTAGAGGACCCAGGGCAGGTCCACGCCGAGCTGGTCGTGCACCGTGGTCTGCGCGAAGTAGGCGAACACGCCGACGATCGAGGCTTCGAAGACGATGTACGCCAGGACGGCCAGCATGCCCGAGGCCATGCCGGCGATCCGGCCGAGGCCGTGCGAGATGTAGCCGTAGAACGCACCGGCGGCGGTGATCCGGCGGGCCATGGCCACGTATCCGACCGCGAAGACGGTCAGGACGAGGGTGGCGAACAGGTATCCGGCGGGGGCGCCGGTGCCGTTGCCGAAGCCGACGGCGATGGGGAGGTTGCCGGTCATCGCGGTGATCGGCGCGGCGGTGGCGACCGCCATGAAGACGACTCCGGTCAGGCCGACCGAGTTCGCCTTGAGGCGCTGGACCTCACCCGTGGAACGCTGGGACATGGACGTCCTCTTCCTTGGTGTTCCGATGGTGCTGCGCGTGGACGTGAAGGCGGCCACTCTCGCGCCGGGTGACGCACGCCACAATCGGCACGGAGTCTGATAATCGCCTTGTACGGCCGACGAGTTGTCGGGCGAACAGGGGGTACGACGGCAGCCGTGACCGTGGAGTGATGTGCCGGAAACCATGCTGCCGGTACCGTCCCGCGATATGGACAACCAGGGCGGCATCACCGTTCAGCGGGCACTCGAACTCCCCGGGCTGCGCAGCGGCCTGCCGGAGGTGGTGGCCGGGGCGGACCGGCTGGGGCGGACCGTGCGCTGGGTGCACGCGGGCGAGGTGCCGAACATCGCCTCGCTGCTCAAGGGCGGGGAGCTGCTGCTGACCACCGGGCTGGGGCTGGGCACCCGGCCGGCGGAGCAGCGGGCGTTCGTCCGGCGGCTCGCGGAGCGGGGCATCGCGGCACTGGTGGTCGAGCTGGGACCGCGGTTCAGCCGGCTGCCGGCGACCATCGTGGAGACCGCGCGGGCGGCCGGCCTGCCGCTGGTGCAGCTGCACCGCGAGGTCCCGTTCGTGGCCGTGACGGAGGAGGTGCACACCGAGATCGTCAACGGCCACTATGCGCTGCTGCAGCGCGCCGAGGAGGTGCACCGGCGGTGCACGGAGGCGCTGCTGGGCGGCGGCGGCATCCCCCAGGTGCTGCGGATCCTGGCGGACTTCACGGCGAACCCGGTGTTCCTGGAGACCCCGGACGGGCAGCTGCTGTACGCGGCCGCCGGCGGCTCGGGCGAGGTCGGCGCCGATCCGCTGCAGATCTGGGAGGGGCTGCGCGGCCAGCGCGAGGCGCGGGCGGAGGGCCCGCCGGGGAACGCGGTCCTGGTGGACGTGCCCGGCGGCGGCCACGGCACCGGGTCGGTGCGGGCCCGGCTGGTGCTGCTGGGGGTGTCGGCGCCGCTGCTGCCGGTGCACCGGATCGCGGCCGAGCGGACCGCGAGCGTGCTGGCGGTGGTCCTGATGCAGGCCCGGCAGGAGGAGGAGCTGGCGGCCCGGGGCCGCGGCGACTTCCTGACCGACCTGGCGGAGGGCCGGATCGCGGCCGAGGACGCTCCGGCACAGGCGCGGGTGCTGGGCTTCCGGCCGGGCGAGGGGCCGCTGCTGCCGGTGGTGATGCGGCTGGCCTCGGACCTGGGGCCGTCGGGCAACTGGGCGGTGCTGGCCCGGGCGGTGCTGGAGGAGCTGGCCGCGGTGGGCGTGCCGGTGCTGCTGGGCGTGCGGCCGGTCGAGGGGCGGGTGCCGTTGCTGCTGGCGCTCCGTACGGAGTCGGAGCGCACGGCGGTCGCGGACCGGGTGTCGGCGGCGCTGCGGGCCGGGGTGGAGCGGGCCGGGCTGGACCGGGCGGGCAGCGGGCAGCCGGTGGTGGTCGTCGGGGTGGCGGGCGGCTGGGCGGCGGCCTCGGCAGGCCTGCGGCACGCGGCGGAGACCGCGACGGCCGCGCACGGCCTGCCGGCGCGGCCCTGGTATGACGCGCGCCGGCTGGACATCGACCTGCTGCTGTGGCGGCTGCGGGAGCATCCGGACCTGGCGGCGTTCGTGGAGCGGGCGATCGGTCCGCTGCGCACGCACGACACGTCCTCGAAGCCGGCGCTGCTGCCGACGCTGGAGACGTACCTCGCGCACGCCGGCCGCAAGGCGGAGACCGCCCGCGAACTGCACCTGAACCGCCAGACCCTCTACAACCGCCTGGCCCGGATCGCCGAGCTGCTGGGCACCGACCTGGACGACCCGGAGACGGTGCTGTCCCTGAGCCTGGCCCTCCGCGCCCGCCGGCACGCTCCCTGACCCCGGGTCACCGCGCCCCGGGCCGGGGCGCGGTGACCGCACGGCCCGGGGTCAGGCCGCGTACCCGCCGTCGATGTCGAGGACGGCTCCGGTGACGAACGAGGCGCCGGGGCCGGCGAGGAAGACGATGCCGGCGGCGATCTCCTCGGGGCGGCCGTAGCGGCCCATGGCGTTGGCGGCGCGCTGCCGGTCGGCGTGCGGCCCGTCCTCCGGGTTCATCTCGGTGGCGACCGAGCCGGACTGGACGACGTTGACCGTGATGCCGCGGGGGGCGAGGTCGCGGGCCGCGCCCTTGCTGTAGCCGACGACGGCCGCCTTGGTGGCGGCGTAGTCGGCGACCCCGGGCTGCCCGGGCCGGTCGGCCAGGTTGGAGCCGACGGTGATGATCCGGCCGCCGTCGCCGAGGACCCCGGCCGCGGCCCGGATGCCGGCGGCGACCCCGCCGACGTTGACGGCGAACTGCCGTTCCAGGGCGGCCGCGTCGCTGTCCGCGTCGTCGGTCGCGCCGTAGACGAACACGCCCGCGTTGTTGACCAGGATGTCGAGGCGGCCGAAGTCGGCGGCGACCTTGCCGACGAGGTCGGCCACCTGCCGGGGCTCGGCCTGGTCGGCGCGGTAGGCGGCCGCCCGGACCCCGGTGGCGCGCAGCCCGGCCACCACCGCTTCGGCCCGCTCCGCGGAGGCGGAGTGGCTGATCGCGACCGCTGCGCCCTCGGCGGCGAGCGCCCGGGCGGTCGCCGCTCCGATCCCCCGCGACCCGCCGGTCACCAGGGCGACCTTCCCCGCCAGGCTGCCGAGCCGCCCGTTGTGTGCGTGCACCAGAACTCCCCACTTCTGTACCGATCGGTATCGAACTGCGGCCACGGTACTATATCGATCGGTACAGAAGTAACCGGGGCCGGACCGGCCCGGCCGGCCGACGACGGAGGCGGACTGCGATGACCCTGGGACGACCCCGCGCGTTCGACCTGGACGAGCGCCTGGACCGCGCCATGCGCGTCTTCTGGCGCCAGGGGTACGAGGGCACCGGCCTCGCGGACCTCACCGAGGCCATGGGCATCAGCCGCCCCAGCCTGTACGCGGCCTACGGCAACAAGGAGGCCCTGTTCCGCAAGGCCGTCGCGCACTACACCGCCGGACCGGCCCGCCACGCCGACGCGGCACTCGCCGAACCCACCGCCCGCGCCGTCACGGAACACCTGCTGCGCGGCACCGTCCGGGTCTGCACCTCGGACGAGAACCCGTCGGCGGGCTGCCTGATCGTCCAGGGCGCGCTGGTCACCGGCCCGCAGGGCGCGGCGCTCCGCGAGGAGCTCGCCTTGATGCGCGCCGAGGGAGAGCGGGCCCTGTGTGCGCGCTACCGGCGCGCCCAGGAGGAGGGCGACCTGCCGGCCGGCCTCGACCCGGCGGACCTGGCGCGGCACGTCAAGGCCGTCACGTACGGCATCGCGGTCCAGGCCGCGACCGGCACCGCCCCCGCGGACCTGCACCGGCTGGTCGACATGACCCTGGCCGCCTGGCCGCCCCCGGCCCCGGCCCCGGCCCCGGCCCCGGACGGCCCGGAACTCCCCGCCGGACGGTAGCGGGCGGCCCCACGGCACCCGTCCTACCGTCCTGCCGTCCTACCGTCCTACCGGGCGCGTTCCGTCAGTTCGTCGTAGACCGACAGCACCTGGGCCACCGTGTCGTCCTCCGTCGGCCAGGTCTCCGCCTGGGCCGCTCCGGCCACCGCAAGGGCCGCCCGCCGATCCGCGTCCGCCAGCAGTCCGGTCACCGCCGAGCCGAGGGCGCGGGCGTCCCCGTACGGCACCAGGACCGCCGCGTCGCCGACGAGTTCGGGCACCCCGCCGACCGCCGTCGCCACCAGCGGCACGCCCAGCCGCAGCGCCTCCTGGGCGAGCAGCGAGCGGGCCTCCCAGCGGCTCGGCAGCACGGCCACGTCCGCCGCTGCGAGCAGGTCCGTGACGTCGTCGCGCCGCCCGAGCAGCCGTACGGGCAGCTGCTCCGCCTCGATCCGGCGGGCCAGCGCGGTCCGCTGCGGCCCCTCCCCCGCGATCACCAGCAGCGGCGCCGGGTCCAGCCCCCGCCACGACCGGGCCGCGTCCAGCAGCACCGGATAGCCGCGGCGCGGCACCAGGCTGCCCACGGCGATGACCAGCGGCCGGGCCACCGCGCCCAGTTCGGCGCGGGCCTTGGAGTCCAGGCCCCGGGCCGGCGCCCGGCGCGCCCCGGGAACCGTCACCGGCGCCAGCCGGGCATCGCGCGCCCCGCGCAGCCGGGCCCGGTCGACCTGGTCGGAGGAGGTGCCGAGGACCACCGCGGCGGCCCGGGCCACCCGCCGCTCCAGCATCCGGGTGAGCTGCCCCAGCGGCCCGTCGGCCGCGGGCCCGGCCTGCCAGGTCACCACCAGCGGCGCCCGCCGCCCGCGCAGCGCCAGCGCCGCCCGCATCCCGGCGTGCAGCCCGTGCGCGTGGACGATGTCCGCCCCGGCGCACACGGCGCGCAGGGCGCTCACCGCGGCCGGGGTGAAGTGCGCGCCCGCACCGGTGAAGTCGTACTCCCCCTCGGTCTCGACGGGCGCGCAGACGGTGACCCGGACGCCCCGGGCGGCCAGCCCGGTGGTCAGTGACCGCACGTGCGCGCTGCTGCCCGCGCTGCCGCCGCCGAGCACCTGGACGGTGCGCAACGGCGGGCGCCCGTACGGCGGAACCGGTGTGCTGCTCACGTGCCGGAGCTCCTGGGTGTGGGAGTAGGGACGCGCCCAGGATGCCAGCCCGCACGCGCGTTCCGCGGCCGTCCGGGTGCGGATCCCGTACAGGATCCCGTCACCCGCCTCCAGGTATCACCCACATGGGTGACATTCGGGCCGGGTGCACCGTGTCACGCGTCCGCGCGTGCCGCCGCGAGGAGTTCCTCGGCGTGCGCCCGGGCGGTCTGCGAGTCCTCCTGGCCGGCGAGCATCCGGGACAGCTCCCGCACCCGGTCCTCGCCCTCCAGGACGGTGACGCCGCTGCGGGTCACGGATCCGTCGTTGGTCTTCTCCACCAGCAGCTGCCGGTCGGCGAAGGCCGCCACCTGCGGCAGGTGGGTGACGACCACGACCTGCGCGGACCGGGCGAGCTTGGCCAGCCGCCGGCCCACCTCGACCGCCGCCTTGCCGCCGACGCCCGCGTCCACCTCGTCGAACAGGTACGTCGGCACCGGGTCGGAGCCGGCGAACACCACCTCGACGGCGAGCATCACGCGGGACAGCTCACCGCCGGAGGCGCCCTTGGCGATGGGCCGCGGCTGGGCCCCCGGGTGCGGGGCGAGCAGCAGCTCGACCTCGTCGGCACCCGTCGGCCCGCAGACCACGGCCCGGCCGCCGACCTCGACCCCGTCGGCCGGGTCCGCCGCCTCGGTCTGCCGGATGTCGATGGTGACCCGGGCGTGCGGCATCGCGAGGGAGGCCAGCTCGGCGGTGACGGCCGCGGCGAACTGCTCGGCGGCCGCGGCCCGGGCGTCCGTCAGGGCCTGGGCGAGGCCGGACAGTTCGGAGCGCAGCCCGTCGCGTTCGGCGGTCAGCTCCCCGATCCGGTCGTCGTCCCCGTCGAGTTCGGTGAGCCGCGCGGCGCCCTGCTCGGCCCAGGCCAGGACGCCGGCGATGCCCTCGCCGTCCGCCCCGTACTTGCGGGTGAGCTGGGTGAGCGCGGCCCGCCGCTCCTCGACGGCGGCCAGCCGCAGCGGGTCCGCGTCCAGGTCGTCGGCGTACCCGGCGAGCTCCCCGGCCACGTCGGCGAGCAGGATGCCGAGCTCGCCGATCCGCTCGGCGAGCGCGCCGAGCGCCGGGTCGTGGGAGCGTACGGCCTCCAGGGCGCGGTGGGCCCCGGCGACGAGGGTGTTGGCGTCGACGCCCTCGGGATCCTCGGGGTTGCCGGCGAGCGCGGCGTGCGCGACGGCGGCGGCCGAGGCCAGGGACTCGGCGTGGCCGAGCCGCTCGGCCTCCGCGGCGAGCTCCCGGTCCTCGCCGGCCAGCGGTTCCACGGCGGCGACCTCGTCGAGCCCGAAGCGCAGCAGGTCGGCCTCCTGAGCCCGCTCCCGGGCCCGGGTGGTCAGGGTGTCCAGCTCGGTGGCGACGGCCTTGAGCCGACGGTAGGCGGCCGCGTACTTCTCCAGCGGGACCGCCACCGCGTCGCCGGCGTACCGGTCCAGGGCCTGGCGCTGCCGGGCGGGCCGCAGCAGGCCCTGCTGGTCGGTCTGGCCGTGCACGGCGACGAGGTCGTCGGCGAGCTCGCCGAGCACGCCGACGGGCACGGAGCGGCCGCCGAGGTAGGCGCGCGACCGGCCCTCGGCGGAGACGGTACGGCTGATCAGCAGCGCACCCTCGTCCAGCTCGGCGCCGGCCTCCTCGGCCCGCACCGCCGCGGGGGCGTCCGGCCGCATGACGATCCGGCCCTCGACGACGGCGGCCTTGGCGCCGATCCGGACCAGGGCCGGGTCGGCGCGGCCGCCGAGCAGCAGGCCGAGGCTGGTGACGACCATGGTCTTGCCGGCGCCGGTCTCGCCGGTCACCGCGGTGAAACCGGGCGACAGCTCGACCACCGCGTCGTCGATGACACCGAGCGACCGTATCCGCATCTCCTCAAGCACGCCCCAGACCTTACCGAGGTTTGCCCGCCGGCATGCGACCGCGCGGCGCGACCCGTCACCGATCGGGCGGAACCGCCCGCCCGGTGTGACCCGGGTCGCCCGCACTCGTTGGAATGGTCCGGCAGCCCGCGGGCTCAGTGCGGGGCGCCGCGCCAGCCCGAGACCGGCAGCGCGAACTTCGCGACCAGCCGGTCCGTGAAGGAGGCGTGGTGCAGCCGGGCCAGCCGGACCGGGACGGCGCCCCGCCGGACCTCGACCCGGGCCCCGGCGGGCAGCTCCAGGGTGCGCCGCCCGTCGCACCACAGCACGCCGTGCGGGGTGCCGGTCTGCACCTCGACGGCGAGCACCGAGGTCGGGGAGGTCACCAGCGGCTTCGCGAACAGCGCGTGGGCGCTGATCGGCACCATGAGGAGCGCCTCGACCTCCGGCCACACCACGGGCCCGCCGGCGGAGAACGCGTACGCCGTGGAGCCGGTCGGCGTGGCGCAGACGATCCCGTCGCAGCCGAAGCCGGTGACCGGCCTGCCGTCGATCTCCAGGACCACTTCCAGCATGCGTTCCGGGGAGACCTTCTGGACGGCGGCCTCGTTCAGCGCCCAGTCGGTGTGCACGACGTCGCCGTTGGTGCGGACGACCACGTCGAGGGTCATCCGCTCCTCGACCTCGTACGCCTTGGTGACCACCCGGTCGACGACCTTGTCGAGGTCGTCCCGCTCGGCCTCGGCGAGGAAGCCGACCCGGCCCAGGTTCACCCCGAGCATCGGGACGCCGGAGCTGCGGGCGAACTCGGCGCCGCGCAGCAGCGTGCCGTCGCCGCCGAGCACGATCAGCAGTTCACAGCCGTCGAGGACGCCCGGCGTGGCCTCCGCGACCAGCTCGACGGAGTCCGGCAGCGGCAGGTCCGCCGCCTCGTGCTCCAGCACCCGTACGCCCAGCCCGCAGCGCAGCAGCCCCTTGACGACGAGCTCCGCACTGCGGATCGCGGCCGGCCGGCCGGTGTGCGCCAGCAGGAAGACGGTACGCCGCTCCCCGGTCCCGCCCTCCGACTGTTCTGCTCCTGACGCCACTGCCCCTGAAGTTGTCAACGCGGCCCCTCCGCCACAGCACGGTCAACGTCCGCCGGGTCGAGTGCCGGTGCCCCCGCCCGCAGCCAGAGAAAGTATTCGACATTTCCCGAGGGTCCGGGGAGGGGGCTGGCGGTGACGCCGAGCACGCCCAGGCCCAGCTCCCCCGCCTGCCGGGCGACCTCGCGCACGGCCTCGGCCCGCAGTTCCGGGCTGCGGACCACGCCGCCGCTGCCCAGCCGGTCCTTGCCGACCTCGAACTGCGGCTTCACCATCAGCACCAGGTCGGCGCCGGGCGCGGTGCAGCGCACCAGGGCCGGCAGCACCAGGCCGATGGAGATGAACGACAGGTCGCCGACGACCAGGTCCACGGGGACGCCGTCGATCTGCTCCAGGGTCAGCTCGCGCACGTTCGTGCGGTCCTTCACGGTGACCCGCTCGTCGCTCTGCAGCGACCAGGCCAGCTGCCCGTAGCCCACGTCCACGGCGACCACGTGGGCGACGCCGGCGCGCAGCAGCACGTCGGTGAAGCCGCCCGTGGAGGCGCCCGCGTCCAGCGCCCGCCGGCCGGCGACCGCCAGGCCCTGCGGGGTGAAGGCGGCGAGCGCGCCGGCCAGCTTGTGGCCGCCGCGGGAGACGTAGTCGGGGTCGCTGTCGTCGGAGAGGACGACGAGGGCTGCGCTCGTCTCGACCTGGGTGGCGGCCTTCGTCGCGGTGGTGCCGCCGACGGTGACCCGCCGGGCGGCGATCAGCTGCGCCGCGTGCTCCCGCGAGCGGGCCATCTTGCGGCGCACCAGTTCGGCGTCCAGGCGGCGGCGTGCCACTCCTGCCACGATCGGTTCAGCTCCTGTTTTAGAACGGACATCACTGGGGGGCGGCGTCGAGCGCGCTCAGCGCGTCGCGCAGTCCCCTGTGCACATCCTCGTACACCGCGACGTGTCCGTCCGCCGGGAGGTGGTCGGCATCGGCCAGCCGCGCCAGCAGGTCATCGGTCTCCGGCCGCCCGGTGGGGGTGCGCGGCACGCCCAGGGGCGCGGGCTCGGCGGCGGTGCCGTCGGGTGCGGGGAGCCCGTCGGGTGCGGGGCCGGGGGCCGGCTCGGGCAGCGGGTCGCTCATGCCCCGACGCTACCCCGAAGAGCACTGCTCCGGTCGCGTGTCACTGCTCTGCGGTACGGTCGGCAGCACCATGGCGACGATCGAACAGTGCCGGGACGCCCTCGGCCGACTCTCCGACAGCCTGACCCGCGCGGACGGCGCGGTGCGCAGTGCGGCCTCGATGGACCGCTCGCTGAGCTGCCACCTGACCGACCTGGACACGACGTTCCGGGGCCGGCTGGCCGGCGGCCGGATCCTGGTGGACGGCGCCGAGCCGGGACCGCCGCGCGAGAAGGCGGCGATCCGGCTGGCGATGACCGGGGACGACCTGGTGGCCGTGGTCGGCGGCGACCTGAACTTCGCGAAGGCCTGGGCCTCCGGCCGGATCCGCCTGGAGGCAGGCTTCCGCGACCTGCTGCGACTGCGTTCCCTGCTGTAGGGCGTACGGGCCTCCCGCCCGGCGGGTCAGGAAGCGGCGGCGGCCTGTGCCGGGGCCTTGACGCGGGGCTGCCGGGCCGCCGGGATCACGAGCGGGGTGCCGGTCTCGGGGTCATCGATGATCTGGCAGCGCAGCCCGAAGACCTCCTCGACCAGTGCGGCGGTGACGATCTCGGCGGGCGGGCCCTCGGCCACGACCCGGCCGCCGCGCATGGCGATCAGGTGGGTGGCGTAGCGGGCCGCGTGGTTGAGGTCGTGGAGCACCGCGACCAGGGTCCGGCCCTGCTCCTCGTGGAGTTCGGCGCACAGGTCGAGCACGTCGATCTGGTGCTGGATGTCGAGGTAGGTGGTCGGCTCGTCGAGCAGCAGCAGCGGGGTCTGCTGGGCGAGGGCCATGGCGATCCACACCCGCTGCCGCTGGCCGCCGGACAGCTCGTCCACGGACCGGCCCGCGAGTTCGGCGACCCCGGTCGCGGCCATCGACTCCGCCACGATCCGCTCGTCCTCCGAGGACCACTGGCGCAGCAGCCCCTGGTGCGGGTAACGGCCGCGGGAGACGAGGTCGGACACCGTGATGCCGTCGGGGGCGATGGAGGACTGCGGCAGCAGGCCGAGGGTCTTGGCGACCTTCTTCGCCGGCATCGAGCCGATGGCCTGGCCGTCGAGCAGCACCCGGCCCGAGGAGGGCTTCAGCATCCGCGACAGGGCGCGCAGCAGGGTCGACTTGCCGCAGGCGTTGGGCCCCACGATGACCGTGAAGGAGTGGTCGGGGATCTCCACCGACAGGTTCTCGGCGATGACCCGCTGGTCGTAGCCGAGCGTGACGTTCTCCGCGCTGAGCCGCTGCACTTCCGTACTCCTTGAATCGCTTGAACCCTGCGCCTGCCCGGCGGGCATGTGCCGTGCCATCAGATCCGCCCCGCCTTGCGCTCGGTGACCAGCAGCCAGAGCAGGTACACACCGCCGACCAGGCCGGTGACCACACCCACGGGCATCTGGTCGGCGCCGAACACCCGCTGCGAGGCCCAGTCCGAGGCCAGCAGCAGCACGGCGCCCATGAGCGCCGAGCACACCAGGTTGGGCCCGGCCGAGCGGGTCAGCCGGCGGGCCAGCTGGGGTGCGGCCAGCGCCACGAAGGCGATCGGGCCGGCGGCGGCTCCCGCCGCGGTGGTGAGCAGGACGGCCGCGAGCATGAGCAGCATCCGGGTCCGCTCGACGCGGATGCCCAGGGCGGCGGCCGCGTCGTCGCCCATCTCCATCATCCGCAGCGCCCGGCCCTGGCCGAGGACCAGCGGGAACAGCACCGCGCAGGTGGCCAGCAGCGGCCACACCTGCGACCAGTCCCGGCCGGAGAGCGAGCCGGTCAGCCAGACCATGCCGCGGGCGGCGTCCACGTCCTCCGCCTTGGTCAGCAGGTACTGGATGACGGACAGCAGCATCGCCGAGCAGCCGATGCCGATGAGCACCATCCGGTAGCCGTGCACGCCCTGCTTCCACGACAGCAGGTAGATGGCGGTGCCTGCCAGCACGCCGCCGACGACGGCCCCGCCGGCCACGCCGAGGGCGTCCGCCTTGAACAGCACGATGGCGCAGAGTGCGCCGACGGCCGAGCCGTAGCTGAAGCCGAGGATGTCCGGGGAGGCGAGCGGGTTGCGGGTGACGGTCTGGAAGACCGAGCCCGACATCCCGAAGGCGGCGCCGACGAGCAGCCCGACGAGGGCCCGCGGCAGCCGCAGGTCGTTGACGATGAAGTCGTCGGCGGGGCTGCCGTTGCCGAGGAGGGTCTTCACGACGTCCGCGGGCGCGATGGCGAAGTCGCCCGTGCCGATGAGCACGACGGCGGTGAGCAGCGCGAGGGCGCTCAGCAGGATCCCGGCGGCCAGGGCGCGGGGCTCGACGCGCAGCGAGATCCCGCCGGGCGCACGCAGGGTACGCGGCCGGGGGGTGCCGGTCCGCAGGTTCACGGTCACAGCTGGGCCATCCTCTTGCGCCGTACGAGGTAGATGAAGACGGGTCCGCCGATGAGCGCGGTGACGATGCCGACCTGGAGTTCGGAGGGCCGGGTGACGACGCGTCCGAGCACGTCGGCGCCGAGCAGCAGCACGGGCGAGAGGACCGCCGAGTACGCGAGCAGCCAGCGCATGTCGGGGCCGGTGATCAGCCGCGCGAAGTGCGGGATCATCAGGCCGATGAAGGTGATAGGGCCGCAGGCCGCGGTGGCCGCCCCGCAGAGCAGGGTGATGGCGACCATGGAGGCGATCCGGGTGCGGGTGAGGTTCGCGCCGAGGGCGCGGGCGGTGTCGTCGCCCATC
Source organism: Streptomyces bambusae (assembly GCF_020532645.1). Taxonomy (GTDB): domain Bacteria; phylum Actinomycetota; class Actinomycetes; order Streptomycetales; family Streptomycetaceae; genus Streptomyces; species Streptomyces bambusae. The sequence goes on along the minus strand of NZ_JAJAUZ010000027.1, from coordinate 5,789 downwards.
GCCATGGCGTTGAGCGGCCGGCCCAGGGAGAGGGCGATGACGATGCCGATCGCGAGGAAGGGGGCGACCTGCTCGACCGTGTCGCCGTTCGCGGCGGACAGCGAGCCGACCGTCCAGAAGCGCATCCGGCCCAGCGCCTCGCTGTCCATGAGCTGGACGGCGTTGATGTAGCCGACGAGCGCGGCGCTGGCGGCGGTGCCGGCGAGGGCCAGGCGTACCGGGGTCGCGCTGCGGCTGCCGCCCAGGACGTAGACGACGACGGAGACCAGGGCCGCGCCGGCGAAGGCGTACCAGACGAACTCGGTGAGCGAGGAGGCCCCGAAGAAGCTGATCGCGCTGACGACCGCGGCCGCGGCGCCGGCGTTGACACCGAGGATGCCGGGCTCGGCCAGCGGGTTGCGGGTCAGCGCCTGCATGACCGCGCCGGACAGGCCGAGCGCGGTGCCGACCAGGAGGCCGAGGACCGTGCGGGGTATGCGCACGTCGCGGACGACGACGTCGTCGGCGGTGCCGGTGTAGTGGAACAGGCCGTGCCAGACCTGCTCCAGGGGCATCTGCCGGGCTCCGACCGCCACGCTCATCAGGGCGACCAGTACGAGCACGCCGACGGCGGCCAGCAGGCCCGCGGCGCGCACCGCATGACGGGGGCGGGGCACGGCTGCGGGAGCGGCGCTCTGTTCGGGGGGACTCTCGACCAACACGGAGGTTAGGTTAGCCTACCCTGCAAAAACGTCGAGCCTTTATGTGATCATCGGATCAAGATCGCAGCCCGCCGGGTACCCTGCCCGGCCGCGGGGCCCGGCACACCTGCCGCACCCCGCTCGCCCGCATCCCTCTCCGGTCACAGTCCCAGCCGCGACAGCGCCTTCCCCGCGTCCAGCGTGCAGGACCCCTCGCCGGCGTGCGTCCACGCCGCCGCGCACAGCGCCCGCAGCCCGTCCAGCACCGCACCGCCGTCGCCGTCGCCGTCGCCGGCCAGCTCCAGTCCGTCCGCGGCCGCCCGCGCCGTCCACTGCCCGCACCGGAACCCGTCCCCGGCCGCCGTCACCTCGGGCTGCCCGGTGAGCAGCCCCCGCAGGTCGGCGTCGACGTACGTGGGACGGTACTTCGGCTCCGCCCGCAGCAGCAGCGCCGCGTCGGTCACCCCGGTCAGCACCAGCAGCGAGTCGACGTCCCCGTTGAACGCGCCCTCGATGTCGGTGTCCAGCCGGTCCCCGACGACCAGCGGCCGCTTCGCCCCGGTCCGCAGGACCGTCTCGCGGTGCATGGGCGGCAGCGGCTTGCCCGCGACCTGCGGCTCGGCTCCGGTCGCGATCCGCACCACCTCCACCGCGGCTCCGTTGCCGGGCGCGATGCCCCGCGCGCTGGGGATCGTCAGGTCGGTGTTGGACGCGAACCACGGCACCCCGCGGGCGATCGCGTACGCCGCCTCCGCGAAGCGGCCCCACGGCAGCTCCGGGCCGCCGTACCCCTGCACCACGGCCACCGGGTCGTCGTCGGCGGAGTCCACCGGCACCAGACCGCGCTCGCGCAGCGCGACCCGCAGCCCCTCGCCGCCGATCACCAGCACCTTCGCCCCGGCCGGCACCTGCTCGGCGATCAGCCGGGCCACCGCCTGCGCCGAGGTGATCACGTCGCCGGCCACGGCGGGCACACCCAGCTCGGTCAGGTGCTCGGCGACCGCGTCGGGCGTCCGCAGCGCGTTGTTCGTGACGTACGCGAGGTGCATGCCCGCCGCCCGCGCCGCGCCCAGCGAGGGCACCGCGTGCGCGATCGCCTGCCCGCCCGCGTACACGACGCCGTCCAGGTCGAGCAGGGCCGTGTCGTACGCCCGGTGGAGGCTGGTCCCGCTGCCCGCGGGCTTGGTCCTGAGCTGCCGGCTCATCGTGTCCGCTCCTTGTGACGACAGTGCCTGGTCGGGCACTTCTCACCCTGATCATCCCGCATCCCGAGACGCGACTTACCATGCATCAATGACCACACCTCGACCTGCAGAACAGGGACTGCGCCTCATCCCCTTCGCCGGACTGCGCTACGTCCCCGAGCGGGTCGGCAGCCTCGCCGCCGTCACCTCTCCGCCGTACGACGTCGTCGTGCGTCCGGACGGTCTCAACCACCTCGAATCGGCGGACCCGCACAACATCGTCCGGTTGATCCTGCCGCAGGCCGCTACTCCGGAGGCCCGCAACGAGCAGGCCGCCCGGACCCTGCGCGACTGGCTGGCCGAGGGCGTCCTGAGCGCCGACGAGGCTCCCGCCCTGTACGTGTACGAGCAGCGCAAGGGCGAGCTGCTGCAGCGCGGTGTGATCGGCGCGCTGGAGCTCTCCCCCGCCGAGGCCGGCGTGGTGCTCCCGCACGAGGACGTGATGCCGGACGTGGTGACGGACCGGGCCGGTCTGATGCGCGCGACCTCCGCCAACCTGGAGCCGCTGCTGCTGACGTACGTCGGCGGCGGCACGGACGCGGCCGCGGACACCGGTGCGGTCGTCGAGCGGACCGTGCTCGGTGAGCCGCTGCTGGCGACGACCACCGAGGACGGAGTGGACCACCGGCTGTGGTCGGTGACCGATCCGGCCGACCTGGAGCTGGTGACGGCCGACCTGGCGCGCCGCCAGGCCCTGATCGCCGACGGCCACCACCGCTGGGCGACCTACCTGCGGCTCCAGTCGGAGCAGCAGGGCGCGGGCGCCTGGGACTTCGGCCTGGTGCTGCTCGTGGACACGGTCCGCTACCCGCTCCAGGTCCGCGCCATCCACCGGATGCTGCGCCGGCTGCCGGTCCGGGACGCGGTGGCGGCCCTGGCGGGCTCGTTCCGGGTCCGTACGGTCGACGGCCCGCTGGACCGGGCGATGGCCGAGCTGGCGGACGCGGCGGCCGCGGGCAACGCGTTCCTGCTGACCGGGGACGGCTCGTTCCACCTGGTCACGGATCCCGACCCGGAGCTGATCGAGCGCACGGTGCGCCGGGACCGGCCGGAGGCCTGGCGCAGGCTGGACGCGACGGTCCTGCACGCCACGCTCCTCGACCACCTGTGGCACGTGCCGGACTCGCCGGAGCAGATCACGTACATCCACGACACGGCGGCGACGGTGGAGATGGCGGCGCGGCACGGCGGCACGGCGGTGCTGATGCACCCGGTCCGCGAGGACGTCGTACGCGAACTCGCCCGGCAGGGCGTGACGATGCCGCGCAAGTCGACGTCGTTCGGCCCCAAGCCTGCGACCGGTCTGGTGCTGCGGCAGGTGGACTGACCGGCGGCAGCCTCCTGGTACGGCGAAGGGCGGCACCCCGTTTCCGGGGTGCCGCCCTTCTTCATGCCCGGCTGCGCGCCGCGGGCCGTCAGGCCTTGTCGCCGTCCTCGCGGTCGGCGTCGTCGCGCTCGTCGTCACCGGCGTCGCGGTCGGCGTCGGCGTCGGCCGCGGAGGACTCCGCGGGCTCGTACTCGTCGTCGTCCTCGTCGTAGTACTCGGTCACGTCGGAGGCGGCTTCGGCAGCCGCGACCTCGGCGGCGTCCGACTCGTAGTCGGCGTCGTCGTCCTCGTCGTCGTCCATCGCGTCGACGAACTCGACACCGTCGATGGCGGCCAGGCGGTCGGACGCGTCGGTGGCGCCGTCCTTGTCGGCCTCGACCGTCTTGGCGAACCAGTCGCGCGCCTCGTCCTCACGGCCGGCGGCCAGCAGCGCGTCGGCGTACGCGTACCGCAGGCGGGCGGTCCACGACTGGACCGTGTTGGAGGCCAGCTCCGGGCTCTGCAGGGTCACGATGGCCGCGTCGAGCTGGCCCATGTCGCGCCGGGCACCGGCGGCGACGAGACGCATCTCGACCTGGCCGGCCTTGTCCAGCTTCTGTACCTCGGGCTCGCCGGCCATGGCCAGGGCGCGCTCGGGGCGGCCCATGCCACGCTCGCAGTCGGCCATGACGGGCCACAGTTCCACGGAGCCGGTCATGCGCTTGGCGGCGCGGAACTCGGCGAGCGCCTCGCTGTACTTCTGCGTGGCGTATGCGGCGAAGCCGGCGGCCTCGCGGACGGCGGCGACGCGGGAGGCCAGCCGCAGGGCGATGCGCGAGTACGCGTACGCCTGCTCGGGCTCCTCGTCGATGAGTCGGGCGACCATGACCAGGTTGCGGGAGACCTCCTCGGCCAGGCCCTTGGGCAGGCTCAGGAGCTCCTGGCGCACGTCGGCGTCGATCTCGTCGCCGGTGACGTCCTCGTCGATCGGAAGGCGCTTGACCGGCTCGCGGTCGCTGCGGTCGCGGTAGTCGCGGTCCCGCTCGTCACGGCCCCGGTAGCCGCCCCGGTCGTCACGGCCGCGGAAACCACCACGGTCGCCGCCACGGTCGTCACGGCGGAAGCCGCCACGGTCGCCACCGCGGTCGTCCCGACGGTCGCCACCGCGGAAACCACCGCGGTCGCCGCCACGGTCGTCGCGGCCGCGGAAGCCGCCGCCACCGCCCGGACGGTCGCCGCGGTCGTCGCGACGGAAGCCACCGCGGTCGTCGTCGCGACGCGGGTAGCTGGGGCGGTCACCCCGGTCGCCGCGGTCGTCGCGACGGAAACCACCCGGGCGGTCGTCGCGACGGAAGCCACCGCGGTCGTCGTCACGGCGCGGGTAGCTCGGACGGTCACCACGGTCGTCGCGGCGGAAGGAGGGACGGTCGCCACCCCGGTCGTCACGGCCGCGGAAACCGCCGCCACCGCCCGGACGGTCACCACGGTCATCGCGACGGAAGCCACCACGGTCGTCATCGCGACGCGGGTAGCTCGGACGGTCACCACGGTCACCACGGTCATCGCGACGGAAACCACCCGGGCGGTCGTCGCGACGGAAGCCACCGCGGTCGTCGTCACGGCGCGGGTAGCTCGGACGGTCGCCACGGTCGTCGCGGCGGAAGGAGGGACGGTCGCCACCGCGGTCGTCACGGCGCGGGTAGCTGGGGCGGTCGCCCCGGTCACCGCGGTCGTCGCGACGGAAGCCACCGCGGTCGTCGTCACGGCGCGGGTAGCTCGGACGGTCACCACGGTCGTCGCGGCGCGGGAAGCTGGGGCGGTCGCCCCGGTCGTCGCGGCGGAAGGAGGGACGGTCGCCACCCCGGTCGTCACGGCCGCGGAAACCGCCGCCACCGCCGGGACGGTCACCACGGTCATCGCGACGGAAGCCACCGCGGTCGTCGTCACGGCGCGGGTAGCTCGGACGGTCGCCCCGGTCGTCGCGGCGGAAGGAGGGACGGTCGCCACCCCGGTCGTCACGGCCGCGGAAACCGCCGCCGGCCGGCCGGCCACCGCGATCGTCACGGCGGAAGCCACCGCCGGCGGGGCGGCCACCCCGGTCGTCACGGCGGAAGCCACCGCGGTCGCCACCGCGGTCGTCGCGGCCCCCGCGGTAGCCGCCCCTGTCACCACCGTCGTTGCGACGGGGCTCGCGCTCCGGACGATCGTCGGGAGAGTTGGACATGGGTGTGACTCCTGTCTTCGGGGTACCGCAGTCATTCTCGCGCAACCAGCCCATGGCCGCGCTTCGACGTATTTCAGGTGAAAAACAAAAAGGACCCTTGGTCCTCAGCGTGAACGCTGAGGACCAAGGGTCCTTTGAAAGATTGTTCGGCGGCGTCCTACTCTCCCACAGGGTCCCCCCTGCAGTACCATCGGCGCTGAAAGGCTTAGCTTCCGGGTTCGGAATGTAACCGGGCGTTTCCCTAACGCTATGACCACCGAAACCCTATCGGTTTCGAGCGAACAAGCACACTCTGTAGTTGTGTTCCAGCTCTAGAAACCAGCAACTGTTCGTTG
>NZ_JAJAUZ010000026.1 GCF_020532645.1 Streptomyces bambusae | reverse complement strand
GGGGCGGGGGGCCCCCCGGGGCCCCCCCCCCCCCACCGCCCTGACCGGCCACAATCGTCGTATGAGCACCGTAACCAGCCTCGGCGACTTCCTCCGGACCCGCCGCGCCCGCCTCCACCCACGGGATGTGGCCCTGCCGGACTTCGGCGGCACGCGCCGGGTCGCCGGCCTGCGCCGCGAGGAGGTCGCCCAGCTCGCAGGAGTCAGCATCGACTACTACACGCGGATGGAACAGGGCCGCGTGGCCAACCCCTCGGACACCGTGCTCGACGCCCTGGCCCGTGCACTGCGGCTGAACGACGACGAGAGCCGGCACCTGCACCAGCTGGCCCAACCGCGGCAGACCACCCGTCCGGCGCGCCGGCACCAGGCCGGCCGGCAGCACGTACGGCCGATGCTCCAGCGACTGCTGGACGAACTGAACGACATGCCGGCCCTGGTGATGGGCCGGCACATGGACATCCTGGCCTGGAACCCGGCAGCGGCCGCCCTCTTCGGCGACTACGCCGCCATGGACCCGGCCGAGCGCAACATCGCCCGCATCACCTTCCTCGACCCGGCGTCCCGAGACCTGTACGCGGACTGGTCCGCCTGCGCCCGCGAGAACGTGGCCTACCTCCACCTGGAGGCCGGCCGGAACGGCCCCGGCGACCCGCGACTGGCACACCTGATCGGGGAGCTGTCGTTGAAGAGCGAGGACTTCCGCCGCTGGTGGGCGGAACACCCGGTCCAGGACAAGACCTCGGGCATCAAGCGGTTCCACCACCCGTTGGTCGGCGACCTGGAACTGACCTACGAGAGCCTGCGCGCAGCCGACGACCCCGACCAGGCACTGATCACGTACGCTGCCCAGCCGGACACCTCGTCGCACGACGCCCTCCACATGCTGCTCGCGTGGACCGCCCCCACAGCCACGGGTGCTCATCAGCCGACCGATTGACGAGCACGACGGGGTCCGGTCCGGTGACACACCCGTTGGTGCCTCACCGACCGGGTATGGCCCCCCAATGCAGGTCGGCTGCCTGTACGACCGGAAACTCACCGGTGACTTCCCTCCGGCTGGTCGGTAACTGCCGGAAACCCACTCGGCGCGCTCGGATCGATGCGGATGACTTTTCCGGACCAAGCAGCGTCGTGATCCACTGGGGAGATCCCGAGAAGTGTGCGGCGTAACCAGCCAGGTCGCTCTCTGCCGGGAGCCGCGACGCGGGCCTGGCGATCTCGGTGGAGAAAGCAGTTGTCCTCCCCGTGGTTTCCGTGAACGATCCGGGTGTGACCACGTTGTTTCTGACAGTCGGCCTTCCGGGGGCCGGCAAGACCACAAGAGCTCGGCAACTGGCCAAGGAGCACAACGCGCTTCGGCTGACGCCTGATGAGTGGATGATTCCGCTGTTCGGTGAGCCGGAGGCGGACGGGAAGCGCGATGTCCTGGAAGGACGGCTGCTCTCGCTTGCCCTGGATGCGCTGAGGCTCGGAACCGACGTGGTCTTGGATTTCGGATGCTGGTCTCGTGACGAGAGGTCCGCCATCCGCTGGTTGGTGGAGTCGGTGGGCGCGTTCTGCGACCTCGTGTACGTGCCGGTGGACCTGGAGACCCAACGCGCTCGGATCGCCCATCGCCAGTCGACCACTCCGGACCAGACCTTCCCGATCAGTGAGGCGGACCTCGTGCACTGGAGGACGCTGTTCGAGGAGCCAAACGCCGCGGAGCTCGGGGGGCATGAAGTCGGCAGTCCGCCGCCTGGTTGGCCGGGCTGGCCGGAGTGGGCCGCCGATCGATGGCCGTCTTTCGCATGACTGTCCGGCCCCACCCGGGTCCGAACCCGTGTGGGAGCGCGATCGACCGGCTCCTCGCCTGCAGATCAGCGGCGTCGGAGGGATCGGACTGCCGTCCGGGGGCCGTCAACACCTCTGTGTCGACCACCAGCGCACTCTCCCGGCCAGCACCTCGCGGCAGCCGACGACCGGACGGTGCAGCCTGATCCCCTCGACGAAGTCCGGGCGCGAGTCGACCAGGGCACCGCCACGTCGTCACGCTCGCCCAGGAGGCCGACCGGCTGTTCGCCGCTCCGAAGGGCGCGGATGGGACACGGGCCGGAGCGGTCTTCGCGTGGAGTCTCGGCATGTCTGCCCGGATCGAGGGTGACTGCAGTCCTCGATCAGCGCGAATGCCTTCACCGGCGCCTGGACGCTGTCGAAGAACCGGCGGGCGAGCTCCGGCGAGGTGAGGACGTCCTTCTCGCCCTGGAAGAGGAAGAAGGGCAGCTCGAGCGTGGTGCCGTCCGCCCAGTCGTCGAACCCGGCGGTGCCCTGAGTGATCTGCTCCGAGAGGGTCATCCCCTGGAGGAAGCGCCCCAGCTCGCGCAGCGAGTGCGGCGGTGAGAACCACAGGGACCCCATGACGATCTTCTTCATCGTCTCCAGGGTCAGGGGGTCGCTGATGGCCAGCAGCTTGGCGTGCATCGCGCGTTCGCGGGCCGTCCATTGACGCTCGTCGGGGTGGAGCGCCTAGACCGCCGCCAGTTCCTTCCGCTTTCCGCCCGCGCGCAGCCGGGCGAGCAGGGCCTGGTGTACGGAGTCGTCGCGACCGGCGTCGTGGATGTTCTGGTCGGTGCCGACGCATGCGGAGTAGCGCTCGGGGAACTCGCGGGCGAGCCCCAGGCCGAAGGCGCTTCCGTAGGAGTGACCGAGCAGTACGACCTTGTCGACGGCCAGGCGACGTGAAGGCGAGCTTCGCGTTGCTCTGGGGCGAGCAGGAGCCTCCGAGCAGGGGCCCGAAACCCTCGCTCTCCGCGACCCGCATCGCCGAGGCGGCCCTCGACATCGCCGACACGGAAGGGCTGGACGCGGTCTCGCTGGCGAGGGTCGCCAAGGAGTTCGGCGTCACCGCCATGGCGCTCTACCGGTACGTCCCCGGCAAGGTCGAACTCCTCGACCTGATGGTCGACCTCGCCATCGGTCCCCCGGCCGAAGTCGGCGACACTCCCGGTGGCTGGCGCCCCCAGCTGACCGAATGGGCCCGGCAGTGCCTGGCGATGTACCGTCGCCACCCGTGGATCCTGGCGGCGACCGGAACACGCCGTCAGATCATGGGCCCGCACCAACTTGGTTGGCTCGAAGCGGTCTTGGCCGCACTGGCCGGATCAGGCCTGACACCCGCCCAGCGGCATGACACGTTCCTGCTGCTCGTGGGCCACGTCTGCATCGTCGCCCAGCAGTACGTCGACCACGACGACGCAGCGAGCGACGAGTGGGCGCGCCTGACGGCCCAAGCCCTGGAGCGCCACGAGCAGCGCTTCCCCACCCTGACCCAGGCGATCGCGGCGGGCGCCTTCGCACCGCGGAAGGCGAGCCCGCTGGACTTCGACCTGGAACGGATCCTCGACGGAGTGGCCGCGCTGGCATCCGACTGAGTCATGACTCACCGGGGCGAATGCCATAACGACGAAAATGGCCCCCAAAGCCTCAACAACCCGGGGAGCGATTCAGACAGCTCCTCGGCCGCGATGTGAGGGCGGCCGTGCCGTGCTCCTGCCCTCCGCCGGCACCCCCCACCCGGTCACGGCTGCGGCCCGAAAAACTCAATGGACCGGCCGACCTGCCTCGGTCATGATCCTCACGTGATCACTTACCTTGAGTCCGAGCGTCTGACCCTCCGCCACTTGGTGGCTGCCGACGCGGACCTGCTGATCGAGCTGGACAGCGACCCGGCGGTGATGCGCTACCTGAGCGGCGGCGCTCCGACCCCGCCGGAGGAGGTCCGCGATCTCGCCATCCCCAGCATCCTCGCCGGCTACGAGCGCTGGGATCACGAGCTCGGCCTGTTCGCCGCATACGAGAAGGACGGCGGCGCGTTCGTCGGCTGGTTCTGCCTGCGTCCGCTGCGCAGCGGCCCGCGTGAGGAGGCCGAACTCGGCTACCGCCTGCGTCAGGCGGCCTGGGGCCGGGGTTACGCCACCGAAGTATCGCAGGCGCTGCTGGCGAAGGGGTTCGCCGAACTCGGCATCCGCATGGTCTGGGCCGAGACGATGACGGTGAACCGCCCTTCGCGCAACGTCATGGAGAAGCTGGGGATGACGCTTGCGGAGAGCATCCCCACGCCGGACGACATGATGGCGATCGAAGGCTCCGAGCACGGGGGCGTACGGTACGAGATCACGAAGGAGCAGTGGCAGCTGCGGCAGGCGTAAGCGGCGCGAGGCGAGGCTCCCCTGAACGTGAAGCCATCGGCTCGCGCGGCCTGGTCCCAGCAGTGGCAGGCGTAGCCGTCACGCGTTTGGTGTTCGCCCGCGGGCTGCGCTGCTTCCCCGGCCGGCGTTACGTCTGTGCGTACGGGGTCGTGTGTGATGTGTGGCCAGCCGCCTCTGCCGGTGGGGCAACTCGTCTCGGGGGTGTTGCGGACCGGGGTGGCTGGCGCTCGGCGAAGCCTGCTACCGAGCAGACGCACCAGACCCGGAGATGGGTCTGAGTCTTCCGGCGAGTGCCTGGAGCGCGGAGGCGGCGCGATGGCGGGGGCAACTGGTCGGCCGGGGCCCGGGACTTCCGTGCGTGTGTGCTGGGTCGCCCGCCGGCCCGGGCGGGCCGTGCCGCGGGGCGGCGCGTGGTTCGACACCTACGGGGGTGCGGTACCGGCCGCTGGCAAGGTGGCCGGTGTTCCTCGTACGCGCCGGCACGGTGCCCACATCATCGGATGAATGGCCGACGCAGTGGCTGCGCGCCGACGCCCGGGCTCGATGTATGCCACGGCACCTGGCAGGCAGCGCCCCCGGAGTAGTACCCCGGGCTGTCTACGGCGAGATGGTGCGCTTCGGCAGCCTGCCACAGGCCACCCCGCCGTACCGGCCGGCGGGCAGCCCGTTCGGCTGGGCGCCCCGCTCCCCTGGCTATTGCCCGGTCTCCGTCGGCACCAGGTCGAAGTGGTCCCCCTGGTAGCGGCCACCTCGGTGCGCCGGAAACCCTCCGGTGACCCCGCACAAGTCACGGTGCTTTTCGCGGACCTCACCGGTCTGCCGGAAGTCACCGGTGACTTCCTCCGGCCGGTTGGTGACTGTCGGAAGTCTCCGGCTGTCTTCGTGCACGATGACCTGCGACCGGCTGGAGGTCGCGCCCCCAGGATCGGTGTGGCGTCACATCCCCGCAGCCCGTCCGGACGTAACCCCCGATTTTCTGCGAGCCCTCAGTGGGTTGCGCCCCGGGGCCGGCAGTCAGCGGTAGTAGGGCTTGACCACAGCCCGGACCTCGTCCAGCAGCGCGGGGCCGTCCTGCGGCACGGGGGGTCGGCTGCTGCCCGGCCTGATGTCCAGGAGCTGTTCGTTGGAGAGGGCGAACACCACTCGTCGCAGCCCGGCCCACTGGATGACGGCCTCGCACATTCCGCACGGCTGACAGCTGGTGTACATCGTGGTGCTCGCCGCCGTCTCCGGGTCGAGTTCTCTCGCGGCCCACCTTGCCAGTTTCAGTTCCGGGTGTGCGGTGACGTCGTTGTCGGTGAGCGTGGTGTTGTGCTCCTCGGCCAGGATCGTCCCGTCCGGTCCTGCCAGCAGAGATCCAAAGGGCGGGTTGCCGCTCGCGCGTGCCTTGGCTGCGAGCGAGATGGCCCGCCGCAGCAGGGCGTGGTCCTCGGGTGTGGTCATGACTGCTCCATCGTGGCGCGGGGTGGGGTGCCGGTTGGGGGGAGGTGCGCGGCCACGGTGGCGAGGGCCTGCCAGGCCGCCTGCGGGTGACATGTCGCGCGGGGGTCGCCCGGGTAGGTGTCGAGGACGACGGACGTGGCCCCCAGCAGCCGCAGTTGGTCGAGGTCGTCCATGATCTGGTCGATGGTGCCCTGACCGGCGAGCCGTCCTGCTCCGTCGACCGGTTCCTCGGTGAGATGCAGCGCGATGCGGGGAGCCAGGGCGGGCGCGGGCACGTGCTGCTCGTCCGCGTACGTCTGCAGCCTGCCTGCGGCTTCGCGCAGCCACGGCACGGTGGGGCGCAGCGGATGCCATGCGTCTCCGAGCCGTACGGCCCGGCGCAGCCCCGCGTCGCTGTTGCCGCCGACCCACACCGGGATCCGGCGCTTGCCGTAGGTGGCGGTGTCCTTCCAGGCATCCCGGATGTCCCGCAGGTGATCGTCGGTCAGCTGCCCGCGCTGTGAGAAGGGGATGTCGAGGGCTGCGAACTCCTGCCGTGCCCAGCCCACTCCCACGCCGAGGACCAGCCGGCCGCCGCTCAGTTCACTGAGATTGGCCGCCATTCGGGCGGTGAGCAGGGGGTGGCGGTAGGGAGCGATGAGGACCGTCGTGCCGAGCCGGACGTGGGTGGTGAGGCCGGCCAGCCAGGACAAGGTGGTGAAGGGCTCGTAGAAGGGTGCCGGGTAGCGCTCGGCGACGTCCGGCGTGATGGCTATGTGGTCCGAGAGCATCAGCAGGTCGAAGCCCAGGCCCTCCACGGTCTGAGCCCAGCTCCGCAGCACTCCGGGGTCAGTGCCCGGGCCGAAATTGGGGACGTTCACTCCGATCTTCATAAGGGCCAACCCTAGGCACGACGTACGGGCTGCCAGAAGGGCTTCGCGCCTGTTCAGGGGCGGTTCAACCGTGGATCCGCCGGTAGAATCGGTGTATGACCGAGAGTCTCGATGCAACGGACTGGGCGATCCTGACGGAAGTCCAACGGGACGGCCGGATCCCGTTCACCGAGCTGGCGCGGCGGGTGAACCTGAGCGCGTCGGCCACCAAGGAGCGGGTGCGCCGGCTCGAAGAGGGCCGGGTGATCACGGGGTACCGCGCGGAGGTCAACCCCGAGCGGATCGGCTACCCGGTGATGGCCGTGGTCCGGCTCAAGTACCCGGGGCCGGGAACCCGGCACGAGCCGCTGCGCCGGCTGCTGGAGAACCGTCCGGAGATCATGGAGTGCCTGCGCACCACCGGAGACGACTGCTACGTCATGAAGGTGGCGGCCACGTCGATGACCCACCTGGAGGAGATCGTCGACGAGCTGGCCGAGTTCGGGAGCACCACCACCAACCTCGTCCTCAGTCGGACGCTTCCCTTGCGCGGCCCAGGGGTGCCCAGGGTGAACACCATCGAGTAGGCGCGGACACCGTTCCATCGCCGAAGACCCGGCCTGCCGCCCAGTAGCGGCAGCCACCCCCGGCGGCCGTGAAGACCATCCACGCCCCCCACCAGCCCGCCCGCTCCCACCAGTCCCCGACCCCGCACGGTGGATACGACAAGCAGATCGGTTGGGTTCCCGTCGGCGAGGAGCCGGTCGCTGTCGCGGTGTGGAGGGTGTCGCCGGACGGAGGCTGGGAGTAGAGGTTGCAGACAGGAGGACGTCAGAACCCGGCGCCTCCCTGGTGGGGTGCGGCCGGGTCGATGTCTGCTCGGGAAGCCCGGGATCACATCGTCGAGTGGTTCGTGCAGGGTCGTCTGCCGCAGGCGAACGCACCTTGAGCCGGACCGAGTTGGTCCGGGCTGAGGCACACTGTGACAGCAGCGGCGGGGTGGCGCGGGCGCCGGGACCGCGCCCGTCACGGTTGCCCCGCGGGGCTGTTCGACTCGGTGGGGGGCCGGGTCAGAGCCCCATCGGGGCGGCCGGCCCCTGACCCCTGGGGGAGGTCCAGTCGACCGTCAGTTCGGAGATGATCGGTGCCGTCGAGGTGATCACGGCGCCGGTCTGCTCCACGCGACGGAGCGCGGCACGGCATCGTCGCCGATCTTGGTGAAGGTAACCGACGCGTCGGTGACCACCGGCACTTCGTGCCCCTCGTCGAGCATTCGGAGGTCCGGGAACACGACGCAGACGCAGACCTCGGTCGTGATGCCGGCGACCACGAGCCTGCGTCGCCGGTGTTCTCGACCGCCTTGTTGAAGTTCTCGTCGTGCATCGCGTTGACGATTCCGGTGCGCTTGATCCGGTCGGCGAATGCCTTCGGTGCGATCTCTTCGAGTTTCGGTACCAGCGGCATGCCGAGGGCGGTGGCGATCTTGGCTGCTGTGCTGCCTTCACCGCTCCGGAAGCTCCTATAGATCGTCAAGTGGTCTGCGGGAGCGGTTCGTGGTTTCGGGCTGTGTGGGGTAGATGGCGGTAGACCTCGCGGGCGACGAACCGTTTCAGGCAGCGGACGATGTCCTTCTTGGTCATGGTCATGCCTTCGGCGGTGCGGCGGGCGAAGTACTCCTGGGTGCGCTGGTCGTACTTCATGCGGACCAGGACGATGGTGTGCAGCGCGTTGTCGGCCGCGCGGTCGCCACCGCGGTTGAGGCGGTGGCGGTTGGTGCGGCCGGAGGAGGCCGGGACCGGAGCGGCCCCGCAGAGGTGGGCGAAAGCGGCCTCGGAGCGGAGTCGGTCGGGGTTGTCGCCCGCGCTGGCCAGCAGCTGGCCAGCGGTTTCCGGGCCGACGCCTGGCAGGGCGATGAGCCTGGGGGCGGCCTGGGTGACCAGCGGAGCGATCTCCCGGTCGGCCTCCTTGATCTCCTCGTCGAGTGCCTGGTAGCGGCGGGCGAGCCTGTGTAGTGCGGTCTTCACCGCGCAGGCCGGGTCGGCGAGTTCGCCCGTGGGGCGGGAGCGGGCCAGGGTGTCGATCAGATCCTTCGCGGACAGTCCGCGCAGCTTGTCCCGGGCGCTGGAGGGCGCGGTGACGATGAGGGTGCGGACCTGGTTGAGGGTCTGGGTGCGGGCCTTGACGGCGCTCTTGCGGACCACCCGCAGGGCCCGGATCGCCTCTACGATCCCGTTGCGGGCCTTGGGCGTGCCCGCGGCCCGCCCCGACAGGACCGCGGTCGCGGCCGCGTAGGCGTCGATGGCGTCGGACTTGCCGTTGTCACGCCTGGCCTTGCGGTCGGGCCGGTCCACCTCGACCACGGTGACCTCGTTCGCGGTGAGGAACCGGGCGATCTCGGCACCGTAGGCGCCTGTCCCCTCGATCCCGACGGCCAGGACCTCGCCGTGCGAGCGCCGCCAGTCCAGCAGCCTGCGGTAGCCGGTCGGGGTGGTCTCGAACTGCTCGGTGGCCAGGTGCCGGCCGATGCTGTCGATGACCGCGGCCTGGTGGAGGTCGGCGTGGGTGTCGATCCCGCCGACCACCGCTATGTCCTGTGCTGCCATGCTGTTGTGTGCTGCCCTTCCAACGCGCGCCGATGGGAGGGCGCGGGCCGGTCGGGCAGACGGACAAGACAGTGATGGGACCTTTGGCCGGGCTCCTGTGAAGTCACATAAGCCCGACCGGCCACACGCCGGGTGGCACCGCCCGGCAGGCCGACGATTCCGGAGCAGGACAGCCGAAGCGCCAGTCAGTCGAAGAGTCAGACCCCCGAGCGGTGCCATGGCCAATCCTCACTGTCAGTCGTCGGTGCGGGGGGCGTCTTGCCGGACACCGGGCCGCCGGACGTTGCTCGTCCTACCGGGGGAGCGCTCGGTCGGCTCGGGGACGTGGCCGGCGGTCCAGCTGGCCAGGATGCGCAGCGCGTCTTCGGAGTCGCTGCCCGGCTCGGCGCCGTAGGCGAACAGGATGAGGCCGTCGGCGGGCAGGTCGAGGGATTCGTAGGCGAGGTGAAGGGTGCCGACCACGGGGTGGTGGATGGCTTTGGCGCCCTGGTGGTACTGGCGGACGTCGTGGCCGGCCCAGCGGGTACGGAAATCGTCACTGCGGGTGGACAGCTCACCAATGAGGTCGGTGAGGTCCTTGTCGTAGGGGTCGCGGCCCGCCTGGGCGTGCAGGAGCGCGACCAGGTTGTCGGCGGCGCTTTCCCAGTCGCCCCAGAACTGGCGGGAGCGGGGGTCCAGGAATATGAACCGGCCATGGTTGGGGGTGGTGCCCCCGGCAGCTTCGATCATGGGGGCGTACAGGGCGCGGCCGAGGCTGTTGGCGGCCAGGACGTCACCACGGCCGTTCAGGACGAACGCCGGGCAGGTCATGGAGTCCAGGAGGCGCTGCAGGTTCGGCCGTACCGAGGCGGCGGCCGCCCGGCGTCGGCGCCGACGCCCCGGACCGGCGGCGCGGGCAAGATCCTCCAGATGGGTGCGGTCGTCCTCACTCAGCCGCAGCGCCCGAGCGAGGGCGTCAAGGACCTGGTCCGACACACCGGACAGATCGCCGCGCTCCAGCCGCGCGTAGTACTCGACGCTGACCCCGGCGAGCTGCGCGACCTCGGCGCGCCGCAGTCCCCGTACCCGACGGGGGCCATGGTCGGGCAGCCCCACCTGCTGCGGGCTGATCCTGGCGCGGCGGGAGGTCAGAAACTCCCGGGTCTCGGCTGCATTGTCCACGGTTTCCAGATTAGGGCGGAATCCCGGGCCCATCCCGGAAGGAGGGGTGCCCTGCCAGTACACCTTTCACCAGTGGCTTCTCCCCAGCCCGAAAGTTAAGTTCATATAGCCGAAGGAAATACCAGACGATCTCACCACCAAACAGAAACAGAAACAGAAACAGAAACAGAAAGAGGCAATGTCATGGCGGATGTTTCGGAGATGGTCAAGGGTCTGGCGAAGGGCCTCAGCAGCCCGGTGCGTGCGCCGATCCTGCACACGCCGGACGAGTACGGGATGGCGTACGAGGACGTCACGTTCCCCTCCCTGGACGGCACCCCGCTGGAAGCGTGGTGGATCCCCTGCCCGGGCTCGGACAAGCTGATCATCGCCAACCACCCGATGCCCATGAACCGCTACGGCTTCCCCTCGCACCTGCCGCCGTGGCAGTTCGTCCCCGGCAACACCATCGAGGTCAACTACATGCGGGAGTACCAGCACCTGCACGAGGCCGGTTACAACGTGCTGACCTACGACGCACGCAACCACGGCCAGAGCGGCGACGCCAACGGCTTCATCTTCACCTGGGGCCAGTTCGAGTCCCGCGACGTGGCCGGCTCGCTGCGGTACGCCAGATCCCGCCCCGACGCGGCCACCATGAAGGTGGGCCTGCTCAGCCGCTGCATGGGCGCCAACGCCACGTTCATGGCGATGACCCGGCATCCGGAGCTCTTCGCGGACGTGCACGCCCTGGTCGCCATCCAGCCGATCTCGATGCGCGCGATGGTCGAGCGCAACCTTGAGGCGATGGGGATCGCGGACCAGTTCGAGGCCGTGGACCGGGAGGTGGAACTGAACCTCAGCTTCACCATCGACGAGGTGTCGCCGATCGAGTACGCCAAGAACTGCCAGGTGCCCACCTTCATCACCCAGGTGCATGACGACGCACTGACCAAGCCCTCCGACGTGCAGGCGATCTTCAACGCCGTCCCCGTCGGCGACAAGAAGCTGTTCTGGATCGAGGGCAGCACCCGGCGCTGGGACGGCTACAACTACTTCTCCGAGCACCCCGAGCAGCTGGTCGAGTGGTTCGACAAGCACGTGAACTGAACCCGTGTCACCCTCGGGCCGCCTGAACGGCCCGAGGGTGACACGCAACGGCGCACGTCTCCACCACCGCTACAGCAGCGACGCAGACATCCCGGTTTCACGCATCTCGTCTGCAGCCCTCACGGCGCGGTAACGGTGACCCTGTCTCCCATGCGTAACACCCTCGACCGGGACGAGCACGTCACAGCATGCGGTGTAGCAAGTGGTCGCGGTCGACGAGCTGGTGCTCGAGCACGAGCCCGATGTGCAGGGCCGCGGCGATGTAGAAGACGATGTGTGCCGCAACGTGGGAGGCGAGCAGACCGTCGTCACCGAAGAGTCCGTAGCCGCCGACGCCGCACCTGCGCTCCGGCACCGGGCAAAGATCGCAACCTCTTGCACGATCCTGCCGGGCGGACGCCCTGCTCGCCGGGTCCGTGTTCCGATGGGGACACGCCCAGGGCAGCAGCCCTCGTAGACACGATGAAGGAGCAAGACGTTGAGCGATCAGGTGCAACGGCCTCCTCTGCCGCACGCCTTCCACCCGCCGGTGCCCGAGTTGTCGGTGAGCAGCACGGACGTGACCGACGGCGGGACCCTCCCGGACGCACACGTGTACGCGAAGGGGAACTCCTCGCCGCAGATCGGCTGGTCGGCCGGGCCCGAGGGCACCGGCAGTTACGCGGTCACGTGCTACGACCCGGATGCGCCGACCGGCAGCGGGTTCTGGCACTGGACGGTCTTCGACATCCCGGCGCACGTCACCGAGCTGCCGGCGGGGGCCGGAACCGGAGACTTCACCGGGCTGCCCACCGGTGCCGTGCAGGTACGGAACGACTACGGCAGCAGGGACTTCGGGGGAGCGGCACCTCCGGCAGGGGACGGCCCGCACCGGTACGTGTTCACGGTGTATGCCGTCGACCGGGAGAAACTGGGCCCGGATGCGGACGCGTCGCCGGCCCTGGTCGGCTTCCACCTGCGCTTTCATGCCAGCGCCCGTGGCCGGATCATTGCGCACTACGCGCACACCGGGGATTAGACGCCCTGGCCGGCCCGGCACGCAGCGGCCCGCCCGATCTTCTTACGTTCTTGCACGATCCTCCTGCTGCCAGGGGGATCCTGCGGGACTCGTGATGAGATGGGGGCATGTCTCTCGACGAGCTCCGCGACCTGCTGGGCCGCCATGCGCGGCCCGATCTGAGCACGGCCATCGACGGCGTCCGGATCTGCCGGGCCGAACCGGGCGCCGAGCCGGAGTACACGATGTCCGGCGTGGTGCTGGCGGTCATCGCCCAGGGGGCCAAGCGGCTCGCGCTCGGAGACAGGGTGTACGAGTACGGGGTGGGCCAGTACCTGGTCGCCTCGGCCGACCTGCCGGTGGTGGGCCGCATCGCACAGGGGCCCGAACTCGGATTCGGCATGACGCTGGATCCCGCCGTCATCGCGGAGCTGATGCTCCGGGCGGGGCCCGGCGACCTGCCGCCGTCGTCCCGGTCGACCCGGCCCGGGATCACGGTCAGCGACGCACCGGCCGAGCTGATCGACGCCGTCGTGCGGCTGCTGCGCCTGCTGGACCGGCCGCGTGACCGCCGGGTGATGGCCCCTCTGATCAAGCGCGAGATCCTCTGGCGGCTGATGACGGGGGAGCAGGGAGAGACGGTCCGGCAGCTCGGCCTCGCGGACAGCGGCCTGACCCACGTCACCCGGGCGGTTGGCTGGATCCGCGAGCACTACGCCGAGGCCTTTCGGGTCGAGGACCTGGCCCGGTCTTCCGGGATGAGCGTCTCCGCGTTCCACCGGAACTTCCAGTCGGTCACCGCGATGAGCCCGATCCAGTTCCAGAAGCAGATCCGGCTGCAGGCAGCCCGGCTGCTGCTGGCCCGCCGCCCCAACGACGTGACCGCAGTCGCCTCCAGCGTGGGATACGACAGCCCCTCGCAGTTCAGCCGGGAGTACAAGCGCCAGTTCGGCGCGCCACCGCGCGCCGACGCGACACGCATGCGCGCCCTTACCGGTGAGTTGGTGACCACGGCGGGCGGGTAGTGCAGAGTTTCCCGTCCTGCCCGACGCCGACGGGCGGAATCGGGCGACTTGATCGATCGCCGTCCGGCAGCCCGCGTTTCCGCGACGGCTGCCGAACCCCTGTGCACCCGGAGCCGCTTGCGGACCTTCGAGCAACTGGGGCTCCTCGGGGGCGCGGTGGGTGCCGTACTGCTTCGGCCGGAAGCGGGTGCGTGCGAGAGGCGGTCTTCACAGTGCTCCTGCAGCTTGTCGCGGACCGGGGTCCACTCCAGAGCGGACCGGATGCCGTCCTCGAGAGACAGCTTCGGCGTCCGGCCGAGGAGTTCGGCGGCCCGGTCGCTCTTGGTGTAGACGCCGGCGACGTCACCGAACCTCGGTCATGCGGTGGTGACCGCTGGCGCGCGGCTCTGTGCCCCGCAGCCCGGCGGCCGACTGTGCCGCGTCTCCATTTTCCGGTGCGGACAGCGGTCCGGCAGTGGACGGGACCAGCAGATCTGCACAACAGCCGAACACCGGGCGATCACGGTGTGTGCTGGGGGTTCCAGCCACTTGGCGGGGGTGGAGCCGACGATCGTCGGATGGCCCACGGAACGCCTCGGCCTCCAGGCTGGTGGCATGACAGAGCGTACGCAGGAGCTGGAACCCGGCACTTCCCGTCGGCTGTCGACGGGAGCAGGGGCCCGTGGGAACGCCCGGCGGCACGCGAGCGGGCTCTGGGAGTTCCCCGGCATGGCGCTGGTGGCGAGTGTCCTCTGTCTGGCTGTCGTCCGCCCTGACCTTTGCGCTGTCGTGGTGCACACGCTCGCCGCGACGGCCGTCGAGCCGACTCCATGAGCCGAGCGCCAAGGCCCGTTCCGGCCGGTGCCCGCTGCTGCTGACGCGGTGCGGGGCCGGCCACCGAGAGATAGGGAATCTTGTGAACACCGCATCCGCCCCGGAGGCGACGGGTGCCGAGTGCCTGCGCGTCCGGGAGACGCTCAAGGCGCTGTACGGGTACGTCCGCCCGCACCGGTGGACCGTCGTACTTGGTCTGCTGCTGGCGCTGGCAGGGGCCGCCGGGGGACTGCTGCAGCCGCTGGCCACGAAGGAGCTGGTTGAGCGGCTCTCGTCCGGTGGCACCCTTGCCGGCATTCTGGCGGCGCTGACCGCACTGGTGCTGCTGAGCACGGTGGCCGAGGCGTTCGGCGCCTATGTCCTGGAGCGGACGGCGGAGTCGGTGGTCCTGGCCGCTCGCCGCAGCCTCATCGGCCGGCTGCTGCGGCTGCGGCTCTCGGCGGTGGACCGGATGCAGCCGGGTGATCTGATGTCCCGGGTGACCTCCGACACCACGCTGCTGCGGGCCGTCAGCACCCAGGCGGTGGTCAACGCCGCGACCGGGACGGTCACGTTGATCGCGGCGGTCGTGGTGATGGCCTTCCTCGACGCAGTCCTGCTCGGCGTCACCCTCGTGGTGGTCGCGGTCGTCGGGGCGGGCGCCGCCTTGGTGATGCCGAAGATCGGGCAGGCCGCCGAACGCTCCCAGGCCGCCGTCGGGGAGCTGTCCACCGGCCTGGAGCGGGCCTTCGGCGCGTTCCGCACCGTGAAGGCGTCCGGCGCCGAGGAGAGGGAGACCGCCCGCCTCGAGGCTTCTGCCCGCCGGGCGTGGCGCCACGGCGTGCGCGGCGCGAAGTGGGAGGCCCTGCTGGGAACGGCGGACAACCTCGCCGTCGAGCTGGCGTTCCTCGCGGTGCTCGCGGTCGGCGGGGCGCGGGTCGCGTCCGGGGACATCCCCGTCTCCACGCTCATCGCCTTCCTGCTGTACCTGTTCTACCTGATGGAACCGGTGTACAGGCTGGTCGAGTCCGCTTCCGCCTACCAGGAGGGTGCGGCCGCGATCGCTCGCATCAAGGAAGTGGACCGCCTGCCGGCGGAGCCGTCGGCCACACACGAGCCGGCGCAGGCCGAGGAGCGTCCGGCGTCCGTCCGCTTCGAGAAAGTCTCCTTCCGCTACGGTCCCGGGCTGCCGTACATCCACCAGGAGGTGGACTTCGAAGTGCCGGGCGCCGGAATGACCGCCTTCGTCGGGCCGTCGGGTGCGGGCAAGTCGACGCTCTTCTCACTCGTCGAGCGGTTCTACGAGACGGCCGGCGGACGCATCCTGGTCGACGGCACGGACATACGGGAATGGCCCCTGTCCGGGCTGCGGTCCGCCATCGGGTACGTCGAGCAGGACGCGCCGGTGCTCGCCGGCACCCTGCGGGAGAACCTGGTCTTCAGCGCGCCCGCCGCGACGGACGACGACATCCGCGCCGTCCTCGCCCGCACCAGGCTCGACACCCTCGTCGAGCGTCTCCCGTACGGCCTGGACACCCTGGTCGGGCACCGCGGTTCGAAGCTGTCCGGCGGTGAACGCCAGCGCGTCGCGATCGCCCGCGCACTGCTGCGCAAGCCCCGGTTGCTGCTGCTGGACGAGGCGACCTCGCAGCTCGACGCGGTCAACGAGGTGGCGCTGCGGCACGTCATCGCCGAGACGGCACGCGAGACCACCGTCCTGGTGGTGGCGCACCGCCTGTCGACGGTGACGGAGGCGGACCGCATCGTCGTCATGGACCAGGGCAGGGTCCGCGCGATCGGCACCCACGAGGAGCTGGTGGAGCGGGACGAGCTGTACGCACAGCTCGCCACGACCCAGCTCCTGACCCCGGCCGGGCGCCCCGCCGGGTGACAGAAGTGGCCGAGCGCTGCCCCCGCCGCATGGCGGGGGCAGCGCTGGTGGTGGCACCGGACTCCGGAGTCTTCATGCCCGCCCATGGGGCAGGGGCCGGCGGGGTCCCGCTGAACCGAGCGGACTGCCGCGGGCGGCCCAGGTGTGACCCGGCCGGTTCGGGTGTTCAGCGGACCTGCTCCGGGCTGGCTGTCGTGGCGGGGCCGGCGGTGGTGAGCAGGCGGGCGAGGGGTGTGGAGGCGAGGCCGTGGAGCAGGACGCTGGCGAGCACGGTGATGGTCATGGCGTACAGGGCGGTGTCCGCAGCGGGGCCGTCGGGGAGGGCGTTGAAGGCGAGCAGGCCGAACACGATCGAGGTGGTGCCGCGGGGCCCGAGGGACCCGATCATGAGCCGTTCCCCCCGGGTGAAGTCCGATCCGAGGAAGGCGAGCAGGATCGGAGCGATGCGTACGACGGTGAGCGCGGCGAGGCAGAGCAGCACGGTCGGCACGTGGAGGCCGTCGGTCAGGGCGAGCACGGCGGCGTTTCCGAAGAAGAACCACATGCACATGGTCATGATCGAACTGGTGTCCTCGACGAGGCGGAAGTCCGTGGGGTCGGCGCCTCGGGTTTCGTGCCGCCGGGCCGGGGTCTGGCGGACGTACCGGAAGGCGATCCCGCAGACGAAAGCGGCGACGAAGCCGTTGCCGCCGGCCGCCACCGTCACGGTGTAGACCAGCAGCGGTGTGACCAGGACGAGGACGCGTCGGGACTGTCCGGTCATCCACTGCCTGCGATCGGCCGTGATCATCAGCCAGGCGAGCAGGGAACCGAGGGCGGCACCCACGACCAGGGCCTTCGCAGCGAACGGAACGGCCGTGCCCAGTGCCTGCAAGGGGGTGTGCGCCTGTGAGGTGGAGCCCGCCAGGACGAGCGCGAAGAGGAAGACGGGCGAGATGATGCCGTCGTTGTAGCCGCTCTCCACGTTGAGGACGTCGCGGACGCGTGCCGGGATCCGGGTGTCCCGCACGAGGGTCTCGGCCGGCGCGAAGTCGGTGGGGACGATGATGCACGCGATGATCAGGAGGACCACCGCGGGCAGGTCGGGGAGCATCAGCGTGCCGAGCGTAACGACGGCGGCCAGGCTCAGGGGCAGTGCCACCAGCAGGGTGCGGGCGGCTGCGCCGGGGTGGTTGCCGAAGAGCCGCCCGCCCGGCAGTTCCGTGGCGTCGACGAACAGCAGGACCGCCAGGATGACCTCGGCCACGTGCTGGGCGATCTCGGAGTTGAGCGTCACCGCGATCTGGCTGTGCGTGAACACCCCGGTGCCGACGCCCGCGAGGACCAGCACCACAGGGGCTCTGACGTGCCCCCGCTCAAGCCTGCGGGCGGCGAGCGCCCACCCGGCAGTCACGGCGGTGATCACGATGAGGACGAAGGTCATGTGGATTCCGGTTCCGGGGCGACAACACGTACGGAGTAAGAGGGGCCGGTCCCCGCCGCGCGAGGAGCATGCTCGTCAGGACTTCGTCAGCCCGGCCGCAGCCTAGGATCCACCGTCCGTGGTCGGCGGCGTCGAGCGTTCCTGCCCGAGCTGATCGGGGCCTGGTTCAGCCGTTCGGCGGGGTGCCGGCCCGGCGGTCGAGGTGTGCGGCCCGCGAGGGCAGTCGGAGCCGGGGCGGGCCGTGACAGGCCGCCCGCCCCGGCCCGGCGTCAGCGGACGTGCTTCGCCGGCTTGGTGGCGGCGTTGAGCAGCGCCTCCAACGGTCCCCGGCGGAAGAAGCGCGACCAGAGCGCGGCGAACACGATCGCCCCGAGGATGAACGCGAGCACGGGGATCCAGGAGGCCTGGCTGCTTTCGCCGGCCGATACGCCGAGCACGGACTGGGCGAGGAAGTGCCCGACGTACGCCGTCAGGGACATGGTGCCCACGGCGATGACGGGCCTGGCCAGACGGCGCAGGCGCGCCACGCGGTCCATGAGCACCGTCGCACCGACGATCACGAGGATGGCGACGCCGACGCTGCCGATGATGTCGAAGGTGGTGCCGCTGTGCGGCCCGGCGGTCAGCAGTTCCGAGGCCGCCCGCTGAGGGGCGTCGAAGGATCCGCTGCCGAAGGACGGCCCCTTCTCGAACGCGCCGGACGACTTCCCGCCCTCCGCCATGCTGCGCAGTGCGTCCTTGCCCGCCACGAGCAGGGACAGCCCGTACGCGCCGGCGGTCAGGGCGGCGCCGAGCGCGGCCAGGCGACGCTGGACGGAGACGGCCGAGAGGTCGAGGCGGGCCAGTGCCATGCCGGCGACCACGAACGACATCCAGGTGATCGTCGGGTAGAAGCCGGTCAGCAGCAGGTCGAGTACGCCGACCTCACTGACCTTCTTGAGCGGGTCGTAGGCGTTGACGGTCTGCTGGACGGATTCGCTGAGCTGCGAGTTCAGGGCGAATGCCAGCTGAGGTGTGACGAGCGCGAGCCCGGCTGCGGTGATCGCCAGTGCCTTGGCGGACAGCCGCAGCATTGGCAGGGCGAGGAGGAAGTAGACGCCGTAGAAGCCGAGGATGATCACGCCCCCGTACTCCATCGCCAGAACCGTGCCCAGCGCGAGCAGGATCACGGCCCGGATCGCGATCCGGGCCTTCGCCTGCCGGCCGGCCAGGCCGGTCTTCGGCTCACGGCGGCCGGCGATCAGCATCAGCGAGAACCCTGCCAGGGTGGCGAACAGGACCGACGAGTGGCCGTCGGCCAGGTAGCGAACCCAGGTGCCGACCCCGTGCGTGGACGACAGGGCCGGTCCGATGTGCACGATGTACATGCCGAACACCGCCAGCGCACGGGCCAGGTCCACGCCGACCAGACGCCCCATCGAGGGGCCGCCCGAGGGCTTCCCGGTGGACTCGGACGACCCCGCCGTCCGTGGAGGCGCGTGCTCCTGCGGAACGGATGTCTGCTGTGGCGGCTGCGTCTGTGTCATACGGACAACCTCCCGGTGCCGCCCGGAGGCGGACCATCCGTCAGGCTGTGGTGGCACCCCCGCCGACCGGCCGGGACCACCCCGCCGACCGGCGGGGTGGTCGCACGGTCAGAGGTGGCGGTCGAGGGCGGGCAGGAGCTCCTGGACGCGTCCTCGAAACGGTACGGACGTCGGCTGCGGCTGCGGCTGCGGCCCCCGGCGCGGGGCCACAGACGGTCGCATGGGCCGGCCCCACGGTACGAGGACGGCGGGCGCCATCCGCCGAGCATCGCCGGCCGGCCTGCCGACCGGCCGGAGCGCACCCCCCGACCGGCTGGCGCCGACCCGCCGGGTGTCCACATTCCAGGGGTGAGCACACCGCCACGTACTCTGCCGGGCGTACGGTCGACGTCAGGCGAATCCGTACAAGCACGTGAAGCACCCGGGCGTGCGGGTCGCAGAGCAGCTGGACAGAGCAGACGAGAGCGTGAGGCGGAACGCCGGTGATCCGGGTAGTGGTGGTGGACGACGAAGCTCTGGTGCGGTCCGGGTTCCGGATGATCCTGAACGCGTCCGACGGCATCGAGGTCGTGGCGACCGCCGAGGGCGCCCAGGCGGCCGACGTGATCCGGGACGAGCGGCCGGACGTCGTGCTCCTGGACATCCGCATGCCGGACGTGGACGGCCTGACCGTGCTGCGGCAGATCCAGGAAATGCCCGAACCGCCGCACGTGGCCATGCTGACCACCTTCGACACCGACGAGTACATCCTCACCGCATTGCGCTCGGGGGCCTCCGGCTTCCTCCTCAAGGACACCGAGCCCGAACAGCTCGCCCAACTGGTCCGCACCCTGGCCGCGGGTGGAGTGGTGATGTCACCGAAGGCCTCACGCGCCCTGCTCCGCAGCCACCCGGGGGCCGTAGCACCCCAGGACGCGGACACAGCGCGCGTCAGGCTGCTCAGCGACCGGGAACGCGACGTCCTCATCCTGATCGCGGAAGGACTCTCCAACGCCGACATCGGCACCCGCATCCACCTGAGCCAGGGCACCGTCAAGGACCACGTCAGCTCGATCCTCACCAAGCTGCGGGTCACCAGTCGCGTCCAGGCCGCACTGCTCGCCGAGCGCGCCGGAGTGCTCACGCGCACCGACGACGGCGCGACCCGGGACAACCGGCCATGAGCACGGCCCGGGCGCTGTGGCGGCGCCTGCCGCCCTGGTCCGTCGACACGGGCCTCGTGGCACTGGCCGCGCTCGACGCCTGGATCAACCTCCTGGGCGAGGGCACCCCTGTGATGTGGGCCTGCGCCGCCGTGGGCGCCGCCGGACTTTTCCTGCGCAGACGATTCCCGCTGGCCGTCTTCCTGCTGACCCTGCCCATGACCCTGTTCATGGACGTCGCGGTCGCCCCGATCGCCGCCCTGTACACCTTGGCCGCATCCACCCGCAACCGCCCCCTGCTCGCCGGCTGCGCCCTCCTGAACGCGACAGCGGGCACCCTCCTCTGGCCTTTGTCCGACGCGTTCGACGGCGACCGCACCTGGACGCTCGTCCAGTTCGTCTACACGCTTGCCACGGCCGCTGCCCCCGTCCTGTTCGGCCAGCTCGTCCAGGCCGGGCACGACGTGGCCCGCCAGCTCGTCGAGGTCGAAGAGGCCCGCGAACACGAACGCGCCCTGTACGCCCAGACCGTCCTCGCCCGAGAACGCGCCCAACTGGCCCGCGAGATGCACGACGTCGTCTCCCACCAGGTCAGCCTCATTGCCGTACAGGCAGGGGCCCTGCAGGTCGCCGCCAAGGACCCCGACGTCCGCGAGGCCGCGCGCACCATCCGTACCCTCAGCGCGAACACCCTCGACGAACTCCGCCACATGGTCACCCTGCTCCGGGCCTCCGGCGGCAAGGAAACCGAACTCACCCCCCAGCCCACCCTCGCCGACCTCCAGCAGCTCATCGCCAACAGCGGCATCGAGACCACCCTGTCCGGAGAGCTGCCGGCCGACATCAGCACCACCGCCCAGCGCACCGTCTACCGGACGGTCCAGGAAGCCCTGACCAACGTACGCAAGCACGCCCCTGGGGCCCGCGCCGACATCCGTCTGTGGCGTGACGCCCACGAGTTCGGCGTCACGATCACCAACACCGCTCCCACCCGCCCGTCCTTCGCCCTGCCCAGCGCCCGGCAGGGACTCATCGGCCTGAAGGAACGCGCCGAACTGCTCGACGGCACCCTCATCGCCGGGCCCACCCCACACGGCGGATACAAGCTCGAACTCCGGGCCCCCGCCCGGCCCGCCTGACCACGGGCAAGCCGGTGCTCCCGGACGTCGCCAGGTCCTGGAATCCCGCGGCGGCGTCGCCGATCCGCAGCCTGCCGGGCAGGCGGGCCTCGGCGACGACGACCGCCAACACCCCGCCGCCGCACGGGCATCGAGTGGTCAGCATCACAGGGGAACTGCAGTCCCCATTCGCCGGACGCCCCCACCCCGCCTGGCTGCCCTCGATACGATCTTGAGCCCCAGAGCATTGGAGTGGCGCCATGAGTGAACGTCCCGTCCACACGGTGGAAGTGCCCCTGGGCGACGGCAGCAGTGAGACCGTCCGGGTCCAGATCCGTGAGGTGGACGAGGCTCTCGTCCGCGTCGGGCGGGGCGGCCGTACGGTGGCGCGGGCCGAGCAGACGCTCGGGCAGATGCTGGACACCGTACGTCCCGTGGCGGAGAGCTTCGTGGGGCGGTTCTCCGGCATGGCCCAGGCGCCGGACGAGATCACCCTGCAGTTCGGGGTGTCCCTGTCGGCCGCCGCGGACGTCGTCATCGCCAGCACTGCGACGGCGGCCAACTTCTCTGTGAGCCTGACCTGGAACAGGAGCGACGGGACGGTCTCCGGTACCGATACCGGGCGGGTGCAGAGCGGTTGATGCGGGTGGGGGTCCAGTGACAGACGGAGCGCGAGGCGGGGACGGGGCCGGCGACGGCGACCTGTACGCCTCGGACAGGGACCACCGGGACAGTCGTGAGGCGGCCCCGAAAGGCGCGGTTCCGCGCCCCGACTCCCCGTACGGTCCCGAAGCCGCCCTCGTGAGCGCCGTCGTCCGCATCAAGGGCCGGGACGGCGTCGTGGCGGGCACCGGCTTCCTGGTGGCCGACGATCTCGTGCTCACGTGCGCCCATGTGGTCTCCGACGCCCTGGACCGGCCTCGGGAGGACGCCGTGGAGACCGGGGCCGAGGTCGCCGTCGATCTGCCGCTGGCCGCGTACGACGGCCGTGACCATACCGCCGTCGTTCAGCGCTGGATTCCCGTTCGGCCCGACCGGACCGGCGACATGGCCCTCCTGCGACTGCCGGAACCGATACCCGGCGCCCGGCCCCTGCCCCTGGTCGACCCGCCGCAGGGCGTCTGGCACCACTCCGCCCGGAGCGTCGGCTTCACGGACGAGCATCCCGGGGGCATCTGGCACAGCGGTACGTTCCGGGGGCCGACCCGGGAAGGATGGATCCAGCTGTCCCGGGGCGACGGCGAGGGCGTGCACGTCAAGCAGGGCTTCAGCGGCAGTCCCGTCTGGGACGACGACCTCGGCGCGGCCGTCGGTCTGATGGTGGCCGCCGAACCCGGGCGCGGCGCACAGCAGGCGTTCGCCCTGCGGACCGGCACACTCCTGGCAGCCCTTCCCGAGCTGCTTCCCCTGGTCGCTCCGCGCACGCCTTTCCGCGGGCTCACCACCTTCCGGGAAGCCGACGCCGGGGTCTTCTTCGGGCGGGGCGGCGACATCACCCGGGTGGCCGCCGCCTTGGCCCGCGACAGCCCGGTCACCGTGTACGGCCCCTCCGGCTGCGGGAAGTCCTCGCTGGTGCTCGCGGGAGTGGTACCGCGGATGCGGGAGGAGGGGTATGCGGTCCTGGTGGTCAACGCCGGGCACATCGCGTCCCTGCGCCACGCGCTCGCCGGCGAGCTGTACAGCCTGCACGTGGCGGAGCGGGCAGCGGGCGGGGGCGGGCCCGCTCCGGTCGGCAGTCCGGAGTCGGTGGCGTCCTTGCTGACCGAGCAGGGGCTGGCCGGCACCCTCCACCGCACGCTCGGTTCCCGGGCCGCCCGGGTCCTCGTGGTCGTCGACCAGGCCGAGGCCCTCCTGGACCGTTCCGAGGCGGAGGCGGCGGAGGCTGCCGGCCTGCTCTTCCGCGAGCAGCAGCCGGAGGGCATCCGCGTGCTCCTGACCCTTCGCTCCGACTTCGTGGACGCGGCGCTCAGCCACCCGGTACTGGGGCCGGCGCTGGACGGCGGAGCCACCATCCCTCTCACTCCCATGTCCCGGCACCAACTGGAGGAGGTGATCCGCGAGCCGGTCAGACCCCTGCCGGCCGTGACGTACGACCCTGGCCTGGCCGAGCGCCTACTGGACGACGCCGGCGGCGCTCCCGGCATCCTGCCTCTGCTCGGCTTCGTCCTGTCCCAGCTGTGGGACCGCCGGGCCGGGGGACGGCTGCGCCTGGAGACGTACGACGAGATCGGCGGGGTCTCCGGCGCCCTGGCGCGCTACGCCGAGCAGGCCTGGCGGGAGTGCGTGGCCCCGGCGGACGAGGCCGACGCCCTGCGGCTGCTGACCGGACTCGTCCGGGTGGTGCCCGGGGGAGACTCCCCGCTGCGCCGGATGATCACCCGCGAGGAGGCGGGCGAGGCGCGGTGGCGGATCGCCCAGGCGCTGGCCGGGCGTCGCCTGCTCGTCCTGCACGGCGACCTCGACGGAACGCAGACGGCCGAGCTGGCCCACGAAACCCTGATCACCACATGGCCGACGCTGGCCGCGCAGGTGAGGACCGACAGCGAGCTGCTGGCGGCCCGCGCGGAGCTGCGTTACGACCTCGACCGCTGGGAGACGGCCGGACGTTCCCCCGACCTGCTGCCCGGACCGCTGCAACTGGACGCTCTGGAAGCCAGGCTGTCGGTTCGGGAGTCCGAACTGACAGATCAGGAAAGGGAGTTCATCCACCTCGCACGCCGCCGCCACCGGCTCCGGCGCGGCCGCGTCCGGGTCGCGTGGGGCGCAGCCGCCCTCGTCCTGGCGCTCGTCGCCGGGCTCGGCACCTTCCTCGTCCAGGAATCCCGGGTCAGCGCCGTACGGGAGGCCGAGGGGCGGTCCCGGTCGCTGGCGGTCCTCTCGGACGAGCTGGCGCAGCGCGACCCGGGCGGTGCCGCCCTGGTTGCCATGGCGGCTCACGACCTCGCCCCCACCCAGGAGGCCCGCAACGCGCTGCTGCGACGCTACGACCGCTTCGTACAGGACAGATGGGCCCTGTCCGGGACCGAAGCCCTGATCGACCAGATGGCGACGAGCACGGACGGCCGGGTGGTGCTCGTGACGACCAAGGTCGGCGGGGTGACGAGCTCGAAGGGCGGCACCGTGCTCTTCGTCCGGGGCGCGGGCGAGCGGATCGTACGAGCCCGGCTCCCGCTCGCCGAACAGGTGTTCTTCCCGATGGTCAGCCGGGACGGCCGCAGGATCGGCTACCTGTCGACCAAGGACGGCGGCACCCTGGTCTGGCACGACGTGAACCGCGCGAAGACCGACGGGACGGCGGTGCTGGGGCGGGAGAACAAGATCCGCGGTGCGGAGTTCGGACAGCCGGGAACCTCGTTCGACCAACGCCTCGGTCTGGCGGACTTCTCACCGGACGCGCGCGAGGTCGTCACCGCGACCGACGGGAAGGTACGGATACGGGACCTGGCGACCGGGCACACGCGGGAGCTGCCCGGGCGGCCGCCCGCGATCGACCGGGTGTGGTTCGGGCCGGACAGCGACACGCTCGTGGCTCACCTGCGACCCGACGCCGAACAGAAGAGGACCGGGACCGGCTCGCTGGTGCGAGTCGACACCGCCACGGGAAGCACGCGGAAGCTCGCGACGGGCGTCCGGGCGTCGCAGGTCCCGGCTCTCGCCCTGTCGGGCAACGGCGCGGTGCTGACCGTCTGCCGGGACGGGCGGCTGGGGGCCGGCCCCACGTACGAGGCCGTCCGGGTGGCGGACGGACGGGTGCTCACGCGTCACGCGACCGGAAAGTTCTCCGGCTCGTGCAAGAGCATCGCGGCCGACGGTACGGGGGACCATTTCGCGGTCCGCACGGTGGGCGCCACCTGGCACGTCGTCGGGACCCGGCCCGGAAGCAAGGTACGGGAGGCCCTGGGGCCCCCGAGTCTGCCCACATCGCAGGACGAGGACCTGACCCTCGTGGGCGAGCCGGAAGAGCCCGTACTGATCGTCCGGGACGAGAGCGCGGTGACCGGACGCCCTTTGACCTGGAGCACCGTCACAGCCGACAGCCCTCCGGTGCTGCTCAGCGGTGCGGCCTGGGGCGAGGGCGGCGAGACGGTGGTCCGGCTCGGAGAGGACGGGGACGGCCTGGGCATCGTACGCATGGACGCGCAAGGGTCGACCGTCGTCAAAGAGGTGAAACGGCCCTCGAGGAAGGCGTGGTCCGAGTTCTCGCAGGACCTGCCGCAGGTGAAGAGCAACCGGAACGCGACGCTGGCCGCCGACCTCATCAGCCCGACCACGGTCCGGGTCTGGGAGCTCCCCTCCCTGCGGACGGCCACCGACATCGTCACCGCGCCGCCACCCCGGGACACGATGGTGCAGGTCTTCTTCGGCCCGGGCGACCAGTTGCTGACCGTCTCCGGCTTCCTCGTCGAGCACTGGAACGCCCGGGACGGCCGTCGTCTCTCGAAGCCGTTCGACGTCCGCCGGCTGGCGTTCGCCGCCAAGGACCCGGCACAGTTCACCGCTTCCTTCCACCCCGAGCCCGGACACGTACAGCTCCTGGTCGCCGGAGACCCGGTCGTCCATGCCGTTTCGCTGCGCACGGGCAAAGAGAACAAGGCGCTCGCGGTCGGGCTGCGGCCCGACGTCAGCACCGCCGTGCTCGACCGGAGCGGAGATTTCGCCGTCGTGCAGACCAAGGGGTCCATGGTGGAGGTGTGGTCGGCAGGGCGGGAGGGGCGGGCCCCGAGCAGGGTGCTGGGCCCGGTCGGACCGCTGCACCAGTACGGCGGGTTCCAGCACGGTTTCCGGGCGGACACCTCGGAGTACTTCCTGGCCAACGG
The DNA here is from genome assembly GCF_020532645.1 of Streptomyces bambusae. Lineage (GTDB taxonomy): Bacteria > Actinomycetota > Actinomycetes > Streptomycetales > Streptomycetaceae > Streptomyces > Streptomyces bambusae. Next base: position 77,997 of record NZ_JAJAUZ010000026.1, on the reverse strand, counting down.
GAACTCCGTACGGTTCCAGGACCTGGCGGACCCCGAGGACCGCGGCGAGTCCTATGTGTTCGCGGAGGAACAGGAGTTCCTGGCGGCTTCCCACGACGGCAGGACGCTGCTCCGGCGCATCGACAGAGAGGTGGTGAACATCCTCCGTCTCGACCCGGAGCTCTGGAAGAGAGAACTCTGCGACGTCCTCGGCCGCGACCTCTCCCGGGACGAACGCCGAGGCTTCCCCACCTGGCTGCCGCACCGGATCTGCCCGCCCGGAGGGCGCTAGCCTGTGACCCTGCCGGTGGTCATGGGGTGGTCCAGGTGCCCGGCGCCTGCCAGGCGCAGGCCCCGCCAACTCGGGGAGCGAGTTAGGCAGGTCCTCGGCGGTGATGTGAGGGCGTCCGTGCCGTGCTGCTGCCCTCGGTCGGCGCCCCGCCCGGTCACCGCCGCGGCCCCGAAATACTTCCTGGACCGTCCGAACCGGACGCCTGGAGCGCCCGGCCCTCCGAGGTGACGGAGGGCCGGGCCCAGGTCAGTTGTCCATGCCGAAGTAGCGGCTGAGGTAGTCGATGATCTCCGTGGAGTGGGGGAGGAGCTCGGGCAGTTGGGCGGCCAGGGCCGCGCGGGTGGCGGTGGCGAGGGCGGCGGTGCTGGTGGCCGCGGGGCGGACGTGCGGTTCCAGGCGCTTGATCAGCTCGTAGTTGCTGTCGATGTTCTCGGCGCGCATCGCCTTCTCCAGCGGCGGCGCTCCCGGTGCCGGGATGGGTGCGAGTACCCGGCTGACGTAGGTGACGCGGTGCAGGATCCGCCAGCACGGGGGTTTCGCGGAGCTCTGGCGGGTCTGCCGTAGGGCGGCGGCGTCGGGGGCGTCGCTGCCCGACAGCCAGGTGGGGTCGACGACCTTGTGGTAGAAGTCGTCGAAGTTGGCGCTGTTCTCGCCGAGGTAGAAGGTGAGGAAGCGGTAGGCGTCGACCTTGCCCGGCACCAGGACGGGCTTGCCTGCCGCGTCGTAGACGGGCTTGCCGTCCTTGTCGCGGCGCTGCAGGTCGCCCGGGGGTGCGCACTGGACGTCGAGGCCGAAGGAGCGGGAGGCGTCCTTGCCCTTGGCGCGGGTGACGCTGAAACCGCCGCCCACGGAGGCCTCGAGCTGGCCGTAGAAGTTCACGCCGCTGAAGCCGAAGTTGCCCCCGTAGGTGCCGCCGATGCTGCCGCTGAGCGCGTAGGAGCCGGAGGTCGTCTCGCTGACGGCGTCGGTGGCCTCGGTGGTCTCGGCGAAGAAGCCCCCCTGGGCCGTCCAGACGTAGGTGTTGACCAGGTCCCGGTGCGAGAAGCCGGTGGCGGCGGCGCTGCCGGCGGTGCTGCGCCCGGTCTCCTGCTGCTCGACGGACATGCCCATCGAGCGCAGGAGCGCGTTGGCCTGTCCCTGGGTCGGGTCCGCGCGGTGGGTCTCGGTCGAGACCGATTCGTAGAAGGCGTGCAGTCGCTGCTGGTCGCGGGTGATCCGGCGCTTGAGCGCGTAGGCGTCCCGCGGCTTGAAGTAGCTGTACTCGCCGTAGCCGGTGGCGGTGGGGTAGTCGGGGTCGGTGACTTTGCCTCGGTCGTCGAAGCCGACTGCGCCGTCCAGGGTGCCCTGTTTGGTGTAGCGGGGGTTGATCGGGAAGTGGATGAGGTTCCAGTCCGGCGGGATGTCCGGGTTGGGCAGCATCCGGTAGGCGACCAGGGCACCGGTGTGCGCCAGGCGCAGCGCGAAGACGTCGGCGGTCTGGGACTGAACGAGCGCCATGCCGGTGTTGGCGGGCACGTACCGGCGGCCGACGGCGGAGTTCAGCACCTTGGCGGCGTCCTCGGTGTAGCCGGTCAGGGCCAGCTTGGCCTTGCGGGCGGTGTTGGTGCCCTGGCTGACCTTGGTGTCCTCGCTCCATGTGTTGGAGAACTCAAGGCAGCCCGTCAGGCCGACCTTCAACTGGGCGTCGGCGAGGGGGGACGCGATGCCGAAGCCGGCCGGAGCGGTGATCGACAGGACGCTGGCGTCGGTCTCGAAGCCCACCGCGAAGCCGAAGGCGGCGTTGACGCTGCGGGTCTTGCTGGAGGACAGGCTCCGCACCACCTGGTTGGCCTCGGCGAACTCCACCGAGGAGGCGGCGGCGTAGCCGTCGGCCTTGTCGGTGAGGTTCTCCGAGGGCACCGGCGGGGCGCCTTCGATGTAGCCCATGAGTTGCGGGTCGAACTGGGCCTGGCCGACCCATTCGGTGGTCAGGTCGCCCACCTTGTAGCCGGTGACCAGGTGCCAGCGGCCGTCGCGGACGAAGCCGTAGCAGCGCTTGAGCACACCGAGCGCTTCACCCTTCGCGTCGTACTGGAGGTCGGCGTACTCGGTGGCGCCGGGGGCGCCGGCGATGGTGTCGTGGAAGGGGGTGCGGACGTCGGCGAGGGCCGAGCGGACCTGGGCGGTGTCGGTGGACACGGGCGCGGTCGAGAGCAGGACGCGGGGCCGTTTCGCGGAGAAGGACAGGTTGTTGCCGCGCAGGCCCTCGTCGCGCACCGAGGTGGTGCCGGGTTCGGTGGAGTCCCGCTCGAAGGGCCAGTAGCCGAGCAGGTCCTGCTTGTTCTCGCGCAGGCGGGTGAACAGGTTGTCGCCGATCTGCTCCCGGGTGCGCACGGTGCGCCAGATCCGCACCTCCTCCAGCGTTCCGGCCAGCAGCTCCGTGGGTTTGCCCGCTTCCAGGCGGGCGCCCAGGGTGAGTTGGGCATCGCCCCAGGAGACGGTGTCCTGGGTGGTCGCGGGGGCCTCGGACAGCGGCTCGCCGTTGCGGTACAGCCGCAGCGGGCTGGCCGTGGGGTCGACGTCGCGGGTCCAGCGGGCGCCCCGCAGTTTGGCCGGGAAGGAGCCGGAGACGTCGACGGTGACGTTCCCGGCATTCTCGTTGAAGGGCCAGCGGGCCAGCAGCCCCTTCTCACGCGCGGTGACCGGCAGCCCGAGCTGGACGGTCGGCCGTGCGGAGTTCCACAGCCGCACCTCGCACAGGACACCGTGCAGCCCCCGGCCGATCTCCAGCTCGCTGGTGTTGGACTGTGCACCAGGCCCGCTGTACAGGTGACTGCCGGCGGTTCCGCCGTCCAGGTAGAAGCGGATGTCCTGCTCGGACTGGATGCTCGCGTTCGCCTGGGCGGCGGCGGAGGTGTCGGGCTTGCGGCGCTGGCGCACCACGCTCACCCGGTGGAAGGCACCGGCCGTCACGGGCCGGTCGGAGGTGTAGCGGACGGCCTTGCCGTCGGCCTCGGCGAAGGCGAACTCCACCCGGCCGTCGGCCAGGATGCCCAACTGGTACGGGACGCCGTCCCGGCCGCCGTCGACCACCGTGCCTTTGGCGAGCAGGCCCATCGGTGCGCCGAGCTTGTCGATCCGGACGAACGCCTCGATGGTGAGGTCCTCCAGGACGTCCAGCGAGTTCTGCGGGGCCACCGACAGGCCCGCGCCGCCGTTCAGGCTCAGGGCCCAGGACTGGGTGAACGTGGCGGCCAGGTGCGCCCATTCGTTGCACGGGAAGCGCTCCGCCGAGCGCACCACCCGGTCGCCCACCCGGGCCACCACCTGGTAGCCCTTGATCGGTGAGGCCGGGCCGCTCGGCCCGGGGAAGGCCCAGTACCCGAGCAGCCCGGGCTCCCGGCCGGAGAGCCGTTGGTGGCGCTCGGCGGAGATCTCCTGCTGGGTGCGGGCCCGCCCGAAGACGCGGACCTCGTCGATCCGGCCGTCGAGGTAGTCTCCGTTGAAGGGGAAGTGGCCCAGGATCAGCGGGCCGTTGCCGGTGTAGGCCCCGTTGGAGGTGCGGCGGCCGACTTCGATGCCGTCCCGGTAGAGGATCTGCTCGCGGGTGGCGTTCTTGTACACCGCTGCCCAGTGGTGCCATTCCAGGTCCGGGTAGGCCTGGGCGGTCTTCAGGTCGTCGCCGTACAGCGAGAAGTAGAGGGTCTCGTCGGGGTGGACCCACAGGTGCAGGGACTGGTCGACCCGGCCGTCCGTCGCGCCGTGGAACAGCAGCGGCTCGACGCGGCCCCGGGACTGGTTGCGCTTGGCCCACAGCTCGATGGTGAAGTCCCGGTTCGCCAGGTCGAGCGAGGGAGTCAGCACGGCCTTGGTGCCACCGACGAACTGCCAGGCCGGGAGGGCGACGGGGGCGAGCGCGAGGGAGTAGCCCGATCCGTTCGCGCCGGCGTGGATGACCCGGCCCTGCCCTGACTCGGGGTTGACCCAGGCCTCCATGGTCAGGTCGCCGGTGAGAACGACGCCAGGCGCCTGGCCGGCAGGCAGGGTCAGGTACTGCTCCTTGCCGTCGAACAGGAAGGCCCGCCCGGGCATCTCGGCCCGCCAGCGGCAGCCGCGCCCGGTGATCGTCGCCTTGGCCGTGCCGTTGGGGACGGAGTCGACGCCGCCCGTGGTGAGCCCGATCAGCCGGGATCCGGCGGACAGCAGGACCCCGGCCCGGGTGGACTCCGCCCGGGCCCAGTCGTAGCCGACCAGGCTGACCTTGTCGCCGGGCTTGATCGCGGTGCCCGCCGTCGTGAGGGTGAGCGTCTTGGCGCCGGTGGGGTTGTCGGCCTCCGCGGCGTAGCCGGTGCTGCCGATCACGAGATGGGCCTTGGCCGGGACCGGCACGGTGGTGGCCCCGGTCAGCTCCACATTTCTGCCTGTCACCCGGGCGACCGCGCCGACCGTCACCGGCCGGCCGGGGCTCCCGGCCAGGGCGGCGGCCATCAGGTCGGCCTTGCGCGGCAGGGACCGCCAGGTCTCGGTGTCCGTCCCGACGGTGATCGTCAGGTCGCATCGGCCGGGCGCGTCGCCGTCGGCGACCTTGATGGTGGCGCTGTCCAGGGGAACCGCCGGGTCGCGGGCGAGGAAGGTGAGTGTGCCTCCGTCCCCGGCGAGCCTCTGTGCGCCGCGGACGACGGCGGTGTCGTAGTACACGGCGAAAAACTGGTTCTCGGCGCCGCGGAAGTACAGCACGACGTTGCCGGTGCCGCTGTCCAGCAGTGCGGGCCGGTCGGTGCCCCGGGCGAATTCGAGCAGGCCGCCGGACAGGCTCAGACCGGTGGAGTCCACCGCCAGCAGCGGCATCGCCACCGTCAGGTCGTCGTCCCCCTGCAGGGCCGTCGACAATCGGGCCAACTGGTCCTGCGAGTCCTTGAGTTCGGCCTGTTTGCCGATCAGCACGAGCTGCAGCTCGGCGACCCGCTGCCGGGCCGTGCGCGCCTCCTGGAGCAGCTGGCGCGCGGCGTCCAGCTTCTCCTTGGCCGCGAGGTACGCCACGTCCACACCCGAGCGCATGGACAGGCGCGTCATCTTGAACAGGCCCGAGTCCCCTGTGAGGCATTCGCTCGACTGGACCAGGTGGGGCAACTGGTACGTGGAGGGCGAACCGATCGCGAGCCGACTGCCGCGGTTGACGATGCGGACGTACTCGCCCTCGGTGATCAGCTGGAACTGCGCGCTGACGTTGCCCGGTTCGCGGACGATCGTGCTCAGCCGGGCGGTCTCGGACGTCGAGTTGCCGGTGACGCGCAGGTCCCGGTTGCGCTCGTGGGCGACCAGGAAGTGGCAGGGCCGGCCGTTCTGGCTCTGGCCGGTGTCGTCCACCCGCCAGGTCGTCCGGGGACCGTTGGGAGGGACGAACTGCACCCCGGCCTCGTACTCCGAGGTGAGGATGGCGAAGAGCGACTGCACCAGGTAGCCGCCGGCCAACTGGCGCGGCGTCTTGAGTTCCAGGCTGTAGGTCCAGGAGGTGACCAGGTCCTTCTCGGCGAAGTAGCGCCGCTCCAGGTCGTCGACGCCCGGCTTCAGCCGGTCGACTTCTGCCTGGCACTCGGCCACCCGGCCCGCGGTGCCGGCCAGCCGGGTCATCTCCGCCTGAAGGGCCGCGACCTCCGGCTCCAGCCGCTTGATCAGCTGCTGCAGGGCGCTGACCTGCTCCGAGTCCTGGCCCTTCGTCGGGCGCTTGAGCACCGCCGGGTCCAGCACGTCCGGCGCCTGGGCCAGCCGGCCGTCGCGGCCGACCGCGAAGTCCAGGCTCGCCAGGCACGGGTTCTGGCCGTACCTGGCGGCGAACGCCAGCAGCACCCGGGCCTGCCGCTTGGCGGGCTTCGGGTCGGAGCGGTACCCGGCGACCGCGTTCTCCTGCTGGTGGTACAGCACGGCCGACAGGCCGGACACCACCGAGCGCCCCTTGAGGGTGAAGCTGTCGCGCCGCACCCCGGGGTGGTCGCCGACCGGGGCCTCCGAGCCGGCCCACTGCACGCCGCCGGCGAGCGTGCCGTGCAGCGCCCGGTCGCTCTGGTCGTACGCGGTGCTCCCCGCGCCCTCGTCGAACCGGTAGTAGGCCACCAGGCCCGGCTCGTTACCGATCAGCCGATAGCTCATGTCCTCGGTGAGCTCGGCGGCGGAACGCACCCGGTCCCAGATCCTGATCTCGTCGACGTCGCCCTTGAAAAGCTTGTCCGTACCGCCGGAGGAGTCCTTGCCGACCAGGGTGTTCACACCGGGGGCCGGGGTGAACGGCAGCGCCCCGCTGCCGGCCGGCCTGCCGTTGACGTACAGCTTCACGGTGGTGCCGTCGAAGGTGGCGGCGATGTGGGTGTAGGCGTCCGTCGGCACCGACTCGGTGGACAGGAGCGGCAACGGCGCGCCCTGGTGGGTGAGGCTCACCAGACCGGCGGCGTCCACCGCCAGCAGGTACTCCCCGCTCCTGGCCAGCACCGGGCCGTCGTAGGAGGCGGGTTTGACCCAGGCCTCGATCGAGTACGCCTTGCCGCCGAACCGCAGCGCCGCCGGATCGCCGAGGTCGACGTGGGCGTCGGTCCCGTCCAGCCGCAGCGCGGTCTCCGCACGCCCCTCGGTGCCCGTCACCGGTACCAGCTCGCGCCCGGTGAACGGGCAGTTGCCCGGGCTGCGCTCGAACACCGCGTCCCGGTACAACGGGTCGGGGCTGGTGTAGAAACGGGTGCCCCGGGTGTTGAACAGGCCCTGGGCGCCCTGCTCGACGCTGAAGGAGTCGACCCGCCCGGTGGCGTCGTTGTGGGCGAACAGCTGCCAGCGCTGCACGCCGCTGATCGCGGTGGGCACCAGCACGGCGGCGAACCGGCCCTGGGTCAGGTTCCGGACGAAGGACAGCTCCTGGGTCGGCTCGTGGAACGGGCGGCCCTCCATGTCCTCGGTGCCCAGGCTGTCCTTGGCCGACTCGGGACGGGTGGCGTGCCGGCTTCGCTTGTAGCGGACCTCGAGCACCGGCTTGAGCTTGCCGTCCACCAGCAGGAACCGGTCGCACAGCAGGGTGTCGCGCACCAGCGGCACCTTCTTCGTACCGCTGAGCACGTAGTCCGTGCGGGACGCGCTGCCCGAGCAGCCGCCGCCGGTCAGCTTGTACACCGCGTCGGAGTGCGTCTCGCCGACCGACTGCCGTAACACCACCACGTACGTACTGTCGGAGACCACGTGGAACGGGGCGTCCGCCGTCAGCCGCGCGGTGGTGGACAGGAAGAGGTCGGTCTCCTGGGCCGTCGGCCGCTCGTCGACAGCCGCCTCGGCCCCGCCGCGCTTGACCGTCGGCATCGCCGTCGCGCCGACCACTGCGTACCCCACCTCGGCCAGCTCCCGGGGGAAGACCAGCTCGGCCGGGTTGTCGCTCCAGTACGCGGTGTCCGTCTCGCCTTTGGCCGGCGGGCCGGACAGGTCCAACGCCGAGTAGACGATACGGCGGGACGCGTCCATCGCGAACGCGATGGTGGTGCCCTGGTGCCGCGCCATCGTCACGTGCCGGTACGACCGGTCTCCGTAGATCTTGAGCAGGGATTCCTGTGGTGCCACTGCTTCCCCTCTCGTGAGCATGGCCGCCGGCCCCGGGCCCCGCGGTCCGGAGCGGCGATGGACGTGCGGGTCGTTCCTGACGGAGCGTCGGTCAGTCTGGCACCCGCGGCTACGGTTGAGGGGGAGTTGTGAAGGCTCGGCTGCTACACGTCTTGAACAACGCTCCGGGTGGCCGGACTTCGCCGTCCGGCGACCGTTGTCACGGCCGGGGGGCCGCAGGCCCGGCGACGCCGTCGGGCCAGCCTGCAGTGTCGTTCCGCGTTCCACCCGTCGTCGGCACCCGTTGCGGCCGGGGCCGTGCCGTATCGGGTGCGGATCACGTGCTGCGCTGGTCGTGGGTGTCGTGGGTGTCGTGGCGGAGCTGGTCGGTGTGGCGGGTGACGGCGTCGATGCGTTCGGCGAGGTCGGCGTCCTCGGGCCGCAGGTGGGGGCGCGCGTCGGTCAGGGGGCGGACGAGGCGGGCGGTGTCGTCGTGGGCGAGGGCCTGGTTCAGGTCGCCGATGGCACCCCCGGCGCCGGCGGGCAGGCCGGTGAGGGCGGTGATCTGGCCGGCGAGGCGGCGCAGGTCTGCGGCGTTGTCCCGGGCCCAGGCGTCCACGCTGCGGTCGGCGGCCCGGGTGTCGCGGGTGGCCTGGACGCGTTCCTCGCCCGTACTTCCGGCCTTCCCCGGCCGCAGGCGCAGGTAGCGGCGCTCGGCCGCCTGGCGGCTGGCGACTCCGAGGGGGCCGGCGAGGTCGGCCCAGCTGGCGCCCTGGCCGCGGGCGTTCTCGATCAGGCCGGTTTCCCAGCCGGCGAGCTGTTCGCGGACCTCGCGGAGCATCAGCAGTGCGGCCAGGGCCGGGTGCGGGCCCGCGGCCGGTGCGGACGAGGGTGCCGGCGTGCTCGTGGGGGCTTGCTGCGCGTCCTTGACGGCCTGGTTGAGGGCGTACACCGTGGCGAAGGGCGTGGAAGTGGACGCTGTGAGAAGTGTCCGCGGCGAGGTCCTCCATTCTTGGCAGGAACTCCGTGCTTCGCGGTAACGCCGTTCGGGCCGGCTGCGTCCGCCGTTGCGGTGCGGCGCCCGGCCCGGGTTCAGCCCGGGCGAGCGCGAGACGGGTCCGGGACTTCATCAGCCCGCCCGCCTCCCACCAGTCCTCACTGGCGAGCACCGCACGACGGCTTCTGCAGCCGCCCGTGTGACCCGTCATGGAGCCACCACCCGGACCGTACGGTCCTGCCACTGACAGCGTCCGGTTGCTCCTTTCTCTGGCATACGTCGGCGTGCTGGGTGCACACGCGATCCGAGGCGCGGCCGTTGGCGCATCTGACCGATCATGCTGCAGGTGGGAATTCGCGGGCCGCTGGACGTCCGGGTGGGCGGGCGGCCGGTGACGGTCGGGTGCCGACACGCGCGGACCGTCCTGGGAATCCTCCTTTCGGCCCGGGCCGAAACGTCCCGGTCGACCGGCTCGTCGACGTGCTCTGGACGCAGCGGACGCCTGCCAAGCTCACCACTGGGCCTCGGCGCGGAAATGACCGCGGGACGCGCGTGCTCAGCACCCGGTCAGTCTGGAAGGGTTGGCCCGGCGCAATACCTGTGCCAGAGCGGCCAACACCTCCGTCGACCGGGAGAGAAGCATGACCATCAAGGACATCGGGCCCGAACCTCAGAGTTTCGACCTCGAGCAGGCGACGCTGGAGAACACCCACTACCGCTCGGTCGCCTGGTCCGGGAAATACCTCCAGCTGACCCTCATGTCGATCCCGGTGGGCGAGGACATCGGCCTGGAGGCGCACCCGGAGACCGACCAGTTCCTCCGGCTCGACGCGGGCCGCGGCCGCGTTCAGATGGGCAGCGCGAAGGACCGCCTCGACTTCGATCAGGAGGTCGAGGACGGCTGGGCGGTCTTCGTACCCGCCGGCACGTGGCACAACGTCACCAACACCGGGGACGAACCCCTGCAGCTCTACGCCGTCTACGCCCCGGTCCACCACGCCCCGGACAAGATCCACGCAAGCTTCGCCGACGCGGAAGGCGACGAGGAGTCGGGCAACGACGAACCCCCGGCCTGGTCGGTCCAGCCCACCCACCAGCCCGCGGACAAGCACGCCTGACCACCAGCGGGGGCCCAGGAGAACAGACGAGCACCAGGTCGCTGACCTGGCTCTGCCATGGAGCGGATGCCGGACCCGGATTGGCTTCCGGCACACGACCCGCTGACCCGGTCCGGTCGGTCCCCGCGGTACGCACCGCGCGTGGCGCCGGGTGCTGCACATTCCTCCCGAGACGACCGCAAGCCCGGTCCCCCTCACCCAGAGGGAGCAACCAACCGTCGGCGGGTGGCACCCGAGGCGCCATCGCGGCCTCGAGGCGCCGTCCGACGTCGGCGCGGCGACCGGGAGGGGCTCGGCGGCGATCGTGGGCGTCTCCACCTCGGGCTGTATCGGCCCCGCGGGGCTGGCGCCACACGACCGCGTCCACCCGCTGCGCCCCGTGCTCCGACCGGGCGGACCCGGCCCGGTCCAGGTCAGGGACGGGCCGGGCCGGTTTCCGCGGGCACCTCGGGGCGCAGCAGGGAGGTGAGTCGCCCGGCCGGCAGCCCAGGCACCGCCGTCCCGGCCCCATTGGCGACGTCTCAGGGGCACGAGTTGGCTTGTCAGAGGCATCGGCCAACTTGCGGGCCATGGGAGACTCAGGCGGATCATTGACGGCCCGGTCCACGGGGGAACTGCACCAGCTCATGCGGGCAGCCGGGTTCACCGACATCGGTGACACGCAGGCGTTGGCGGACGGCTGGCAGGTCACGGACTTCGCCGACGCCGGACGGCGCAGCCTTGCCAACCTCGTCCAGCGAACGGGGACACCGGCGGTCACGGTGTCCTTCCTCGACAGTGATGTGGGCTTCATCGAGGCCCTCACGCCGGACGGCAACTCCTGGGAGGGCCTGCTCAACCGCGAGATGGCGAAGAGCTACGAGATACCTCTGGAGCACTTCCCCATCGAACCCGCCGTGGCCGGCGCACTCGCCTGGTCGGCCGCCGCGGGACTGACGCCCGACGAGCAAGCCATCCGGCAGACACTCACCGGGTCGGCCCTGTTCGCGGAAGAACTGTCCTCTGCTCTCCTGGTCGTCCTGGGACTGCCCGGCGCAGCCTAGCCCGCATACCAGGGCCTGGGGAATAACGCGATCGTCCACAGGTAGCCCGGGAGCGGTCAGGCCCGGGTGGTGGCGGCCGTGAGCCCGAGGCCGATCAGTGCGATGCCGCCCGCGCCGCCGATCGCCGACAGGCGCCGGTCGGAGCCGGCGAACCAGGTCCGTGCGGCCGATGCGCCCAAGCCCCAGGCGGTGTCGCAGATCAGGCCGATTCCGGCCGCCACCAGGCCGAGGACCATCATCTGCAGCGGTACGTGCCCGGCGCCGTGGTCGACGAACTGCGGGAGGACCGCGGCGAAGAAGACCAGGCCCTTGGGGTTGGTGGCGCCCACCAGCAGGCCGTCCAGAACCGTGCGCAGATCGCCGGGACGTTCGCCCGCCTCGGTCACCAGGTCGGCGCGCAGCCGGCCGCGGTGGCGGAACGCCCGGACACCGAGGTGGACGAGATAGGCGGCGCCGGCCAGCTTCACGGCGGTGAACACGGTCGCGGAGCTCTGGACCAGGGCGCCGACGCCGAGGGAGACCGAGAGGACGAGGGCGTAGGAGCCGAGGAGGTTGCCCAGGACGGTGGCGAGCGCGGTACGGCGACCGTGGGCCAGGGCGCGGCCGACGACGAACAGGACGCTGGGCCCGGGAATCGCGATCACGACGAGTGACATTGCGGCGAACGCGAGAAGGCTTTCGGTACTCACCATCGGCTGGGACTTCCTGTTCTGTCGAGCGGTCGAGCGGTCGAGCGGTCGAGCGGTCGTGCGGTCGTGCGGGGACGGCGGGGGTGGGTCCGGGGCCGTGGTCGCTACCGGCAGACCGAGGCCACCCGGGCGCGCGGTAGGCGGACCAGGACGGCGGAGTCGAGCTGGAGGGTGCGGTCGGCCGTGCCCGCGCCGCAGTAGACGGGACCGTCCGCTTCGGCGACCGCGGTGTCGATCAGGCACGGCACCCCGGGCCGGTGGCTGACCGGCGGGACGCCTCCGGGCACCAGGCCCTCCGCCGCGAGCAGTTCGGGGTCCGCCGGGCGCAGCCGGGACCGGCTGGTGCCGAGTACGGCCGCCAGGCGGGCGAAGTCCACCCGGTCCTCCGCCCGCAGCACCACGAGCAGCAGCGCGACGTCCGGGGTGGTGAAGGCGAGCGTCTTGACCGCCTGCGACCAGGGAAAGGGCAGGGCCTGCCGCTCGGCGACGCTGTGCGCGGGGGCGTGCGTGTGGACGGCGTACGTGCAGCCGTCCGTGTCCAGCACGGCTCGCCACAGCGCCTCGGGCGTGTTCATGGGGGAAGACCTGTGGCCTTTCGCTCGGCGTGGGGGAGGGGTGACCTGCGGCCTGACGGCGCATGCGGTCTGTTCCCGAGCCTGAGCGACGCGGCGGGCTCGGATCAACTGATTGTGAAATCCTGCAATCGTGATCACCCTGCGCTTCGCCGAGACGGCCGAGGAGGACATCGCCTTCTCCGTCTCACCGTTGCTCGAAGCCGTGCACTCCTGGCACGTCCTCACCGATCCCGGACACCACGCCCTGCACGTCCCGTGGGTCCGGCGGTGCCGCCGTCTGCCCGCCGGCCTGCGCCGGCGGATGCGCGAGCAGGGTTCCGTCGTCGCCGACTACATCCCCGCGTTCTTCGAGAGCAGGGCCGGCGATCACGAGGCCGACTTCGCGGGGCAGCTCGCCGCCGTTCGGACGCTGCCGCCCGCCCTGCTGGCCGCCGAACTCGCCCGGACCCTCGTCCACGCCACCCGCCACGCGGGGGACGACCTCGTCGCCGACCCCGCCGCCCGCGACGCGGCCCTCACCGCACTCCGGCAGACCGACCCCGGCCGGGCGGCACGCCTGGACGGCATCCTCGCCGACCCCCTCCCGGCCCTCGACGACGTGCTCACCGTCCTGGAGGACTACTGGAGCGCGGCCTTCGCCGACGAGTGGGACCGCATCGAACCCTCCCTGTACGAGTCGATCGCCCGCTCCGGAGCCAGGATCGCCCATCAAGGGCTGCTCCCGATGCTGCGCACCCTGGCCCCGCAGATCCGCATCGACCCCGGCCGCCGGACCCTGAGACTCGACCGCCCGCACGACCACGACCTGACCGTCAGCCGCGAACATCCCGTGACGTTCACCGCCAGTCACTACGTCTGGCCGCACGTCCGTGTCACCTGCGACGCACCCTGGCCCCTGCGGATCACCTACCCTGCGCTGCCCCTCGCGCCGGCCTCGGCGGCCCGCCCCGCCAGCCAGGAGGACACCCTCACCGCGCTGCGGGCCCTGGCCGCCGCCCCGCGCCTGCAGATCATCACCCACCTCGCCGCCCAGGGCCGCACCACGCAGGAGCTCGCCACCCTCCTCGGCCTGTCGCCCTCCGTGACCTCCCGTCACCTCCACCAGCTCACCCAGGCAGGACTCACCACCACCCGCCGCGAGGGCTACTACGTCCTCTACTCCCTCGACCCCGCCCGCCTCGACCAGCTCGCCACCGCCCTCACCACCCTCGCCCCCGGACCCGAGGCCTGAACGGACGCCGCAGGACCCGCCCGGGAGGCTCCGGTCCGACGAGGCCGGGAACCGGGGCAACCCCCGCCGTACGGACTCCCCGGGTGAGCCCCGGCCCGACCCGGTGGACCACCCCAGTGCGGTCCGGGCCACCGCACACGAGGAGTGATCGCAATTGCACGGATACCCGACGAAGGCGACCGGCCGGCGACGGCTGCTCGCACTCACGGCAGGACTGGCCGCCACGGCGCTGGCCGGCCCCGGCGAGGCTGCCCCGTCTCCGTCTCCGTCTCCGTCTCCGGCAGGGCCGGCCGCGTCGGCAGGCTCGGGCGCGAGGAAAGAGGAAGCAGCCCTCTTGCGCTCCCTGGAACGGGCAGCGCACCCCCTGCGCTCCACCGACCCCGGCGGCCGGAGCGCCGACCTGCGGGCACTGGGCGGGCGCCATGGTCGAGAAGGCGGAGGTGGTGGGGCTGGGCGAGGCCACCCACGGTTCGCACGGGTTCTTCGCCATGAAGGAGCGCGTCTTCCGGCACCTCGTCGAGGAGCGCGGCTTCACCACCTTCGCCCTGGAGATGAGCTGGTCGGCCGGGCTCAGGATCGACGAGTACCTCCGGGGAGGTGCCGGCGACCCGCGGAGCATCGCACGGGACACGCTGGCCGGATCCCCCTGGGAGCGCGAGGAGTTCGTCAGCCTGATCGGCTGGATGCGCGAGCACAACCGCAGGCACCCAGGCCGCCGCGTCCACTTCATGGGGGACGATCTCGGGGTGCCGGAGCTCGGCGACCACGTCTTCGCGCGCGTGCTGTCCGCCGTCCGCCGTACGCCGTACGCCGTACCCGCCCGCAGGCACTGCCCCGGCTCACCGAGCTGTACGCCGCTCTGCGCCCGTTCGACGACATCTGCGGCTATCTGAGCCTTCCGCTCGCAGAGCGGAAGGAGAACGCCGCCCGCGCGCAGGAGGCACTTGACCTGGTCGCAGGGCAACAGAACGCCGGGCGGCAGCCGGAAGCCGGAGGCGACCACGCGTGGACGGTGCAGCACGCGCGGAACATCGCGCAGACCTTCGCCTTCGCCACCGTCGACCTCGCCGACCCGGCCTCGGTCACCGCCGCCGAGCGCCTGCGCGACCAGGCCATGGCCGACAACGTGCTGTGGTGGCAGCGCAACACCGGCCACAAGGTGCTGCTGTCGCCCCACAACGGTCACGTCGGATACCGGTCCACCCATCCGGACATGTACCCGCGGACCCAGGGCGCCCTGCTGCGCGACCGCCTGGGCCGCGGCTACGCCGCGATCGGCTTCAGCTTCGCCGGCGGTTCCTTCCTCACCAAGGACACCTCCCTCGACGGGGAGTGGAAGCCGGTCACCGTACCGGCGGCGCGCCCCGGCATGAACGAGCACTCCCTGGACCGGGTCCGGCACCGGGACTTCTACCTCGACCTGCGCACCGCACCTGCCGCCGCCCGCACCTGGCTAGACCGGGCCCGGCCGGTCTACGACGCCGGTTCGACGTTCATCCCCGAGCCGCTGCCCGTCCTCGCCCTGGGACGGGCCTACGACGTCCTCGTCCATCTGCACCGGGTCCGCTCCGCCGATCCGCTGTAGGGCCTGCGCGCATCCTCAACCGGGGTGGCGGTCCGGGGCCGCGGGCAGAGGCCGTGCACGGGTGCCCCCGGTGCCCGGCATGCCTGGAGCCGTACGGCGGCAGCTTGCGGATCCGGCCCGGCCCGTTCGATGAGGGCCGGGCCGGATCCGTCCGGTCAGGACGCGTCGCCCCGCGCTGCAGCGAGGGCCGCGTGCAGCTGTGCATAGGTGGGGGCGAGCCGGCGCAGCTGCGCTGCCGCGGCCTGGTCGTCGCCGTGCAGCAGCGGGTACTGCAGACCGCCCAGGATCCGGGCCTGGCCCTGTGCGAGGGACGCTGCGTGGGACAGCCCCAGCTCGTGCAGGCAGGTCGCGGCGTCGTTGAGGCGGCGCGCTCCCACACGGACGCCGAACGCGGTGAGCAGCGTGCGGACGTGCGGGGGCAGGCCGTGGGCGACCATGTCGGCGAGTGCTTCGACGGCGGCGGCCCCGCCCAGTGTGCCGGGCGGCACGGGCAGGTCGTCACGGCCGGCCAGCCACCGCTCGGCCGCCGGCAGCGACCGCCTGAGCGCGTCGGCAGGAGTGGTCGGGTGCTCGCGTACGAAGTCGGCCCGCATCACGAACGGGGCGTCGATGTAGCCGATCGCCTTCGCCTCCCAGGCGGACAGGAACGCCTGCGTGGGCAGTGTCGCGTACGGGTGACCGTGGGGGTCGTGGAGTTCGACGCCGTCCTCGTCGGCGGCGAGCACCACGACGTAGTGGTCGCCGCCCCCGTCGTCGGGCGTGCCGGGCTGGTACAGCAGTAGGCCCATGTCCACCGGCCCGACCAGGACCGGCCCCCGCGAGCAGGCGGTCCGCAACCGCTCCAGCGCCTCCGCCGGCGTCCCTCCGTCGGTGCGCTCACAGCTCCAGCCCAGCAGGGCGATCGCGGCATCGAGACCGAGCTCCGGGTCCCAGCCGTACGGATCGAACAACGGCAGGGAACCGCCGAGGAGCTGCGCGCCGAACGGTGAACCCGTCAGCGTCTCGATGACCGCCGTGGAGGGCGCCTCCTCACCCAGCATCATGGCCAGCGAGTTGGTGAAGCAGTAAGGGCCGGAACCGACGTAAGCGAGCACGAGAATCCTTCGTGGAGATTGAGCGGAGACCGAGGTGATCCCGGCCGGCGGGCCGCCGGGCGGGTGAGATCAGCCAACCCCCTCACACCGTGTCAGGGTCAACCCAAGACCCGGCATGCAACCCGGCGGTCGGGCGGCGCAACGTGCGAGCGGGGCACGTTTCATTGCGCTTCGGGGCTGTTGGAAGAGGCGGGAGCGGTTGCACGGCTGCGGGGGTCGGTGGGGGCGTGGCGGTGGGCGGTGGCCACCGGCGCGGTTCCTGCGCCCGGCCCGGGGGGCGTTGGCCGGGGAAGGTTGTGGATGCGGTGGACGCGGAAGGGCTGCGCGCCGCGCTGGTGCCGGTGTCGGCGTTCGAGGAGGCCGGTGCGCGCGGATCAGGTGACCGTCCGCGCCCGCCGCCGGGACCCGCTCACGCCGGACGTGGGTGGAGGTGTCCTGGTGGGCATGCCCGCGCGGGGAACCCGGCCCCGCCCGGCACGCCGTCCCGTAGGTCCGGGCGGCTGCCGGCTGATCCGTGCACCGGGCAGATGCGCGGGGTGGAGTCGTTGTGCCCTGGTGGGGTATTCGCCGCGCCGCTGCGAGGAACTGCGCGCTTCCCGGCCCGGGGGTGCCGGTCCGGGCTCGCAGGTAGCCGTGGCGAAAGGGCGCGCACGGGTGAGGCTCGGTGCCCCGTGTTGCCGGGGGCAGGCAGCCCCGGGGGTGCCCACGACCGTCGGTCTGTACGGTTTTGGCCCTGAGGTCTCTATTGCGGGGAAATGGGGGCAGACTGGGGGTAATACCAGCCTGGTCTGGTGAGGGACCCCGCGCCACCACAAGGTCACGTAGCGTGTGGCTGTCGGACGGTACGGAAGCCTTGCTCGGCTGTGCGCGGCCGTCCGAGGCCGCGTGCGTGACGGCCTTCAGTTCCCGCGACGCGTCGCGGAAGGTGGCCGACCGTGATGGGCTCCCGAATCCCCGGAAATGGCGGGCACCGCCATGCCGCACCCCACCTCTACCAGTACCCCTGCCCCCTGGCTGCGCCCCCGCGCGCCAGACCCGCGCGCCCTGACGCGCGCCGTGACCGCGGGCACCGATGCCGAGACCGGCATGCGTTTCGCCTGCCGTGTGTTCACACGGACCGCTGCCGTCGTGGTTGTCGCGCCGACCGACGAGGAACGGGCGCTCGCCCACACGCTCCTCGGCCGGCTGGCACCGTACCCGCTGGGCGCCACACCACAGGCCCGCCTCGACCGCATCCGGGAAGCCGTCACCGCCCTGGCCTTGGTCGGCGCCCGCCACCACACCCCGCTGGGGCACCTGGCCGGAGACTGCGCCACCGCCCTCGCCCCCCTGATCCGCCGCCACCACAGTCCCTCCACCGAGGGACTCCACGACGCCGAAGCAGCCCTCCGCGATCTATACGACGCCCTCACCGC
The DNA here is from genome assembly GCF_020532645.1 of Streptomyces bambusae. Classification (GTDB taxonomy): domain Bacteria; phylum Actinomycetota; class Actinomycetes; order Streptomycetales; family Streptomycetaceae; genus Streptomyces; species Streptomyces bambusae. Next base: position 60,431 of record NZ_JAJAUZ010000026.1, on the reverse strand, counting down.
CCTCTACGGACAGCCCACCCCGCCCGTCACGACCGGCCCCTGACCCGCGCCCGGGCCGGGCAGGCCGGGCGCGGGTCGGTCCGGGTGGTTTCACCGGCACGGTGGTGTGGGTTGCCGACCACTGCCGCAGTCGGCGACCCGGTCCTGGCCGCCAGCCTGCCTTTTCCGTGTCTGTTTGGTGTGGTGGTGGGCAGACATCTGGTCTGAGGACTTTCCCGAGGGGTTGCAGCAGGGCGGTTTCTCCCCTCCTTGGCCGTGCTGCGCAGCCAAGGTGGGGCTGTGCGTTCGCCCGCAGCCCCACCTTCCATGCCGACACTGCACGGCGGGCGGCGGGCGGCGGGCGGCAGGGCTGGCGGGGGCCGTGTGCTCACTCGCCTGCCCCGTGGGTGTGCGGCCCGGGTGGAGTGTGTGTGAGGGTGTGGAGGAGCCCCAAGGGCTCCGCCCCTGAGAACGAAGTCGGGGCCGGACCATCGTCACGATGGCCGGGCCTCACCGGCACGCCGCTCTCTTCTTCCTCGTCCCTTTGCACCGGCCGTGGCGGCCGGAACCGGGGGCGTGGGTGTCCGGCGTGGGCCGCAGGGTTCCCGTCGAGTACGCGTCACGGCAGTGTGCCGGCTGATGTGGGTGGAAGGGTGTGGTGGTCATGCTCAGCTGGGATCACGACGACTGCCTGGTGGTCGGCGTGCACGCTCCGGTCGGTACGTCGCAGCGCGCCGAGCTGGCACGCGCCCTCGACACTCTCATCGCCGAGCGGCGCCCGTCGGGTCTGGTGGTGGCCCTCGCCCGTGCGGCCGGCACGAATGCGGTGGTCTCCGTGGTGCTGAGGATCTTCCGGCATTGCGTCGAGCAGCGAATGCCGATGGCGGCGGCGTGTCCGCTGGCTGCGACCCGTCACCTGATGAGGGTCAACCAGCCGGCGCTGCCCGTGTTCGCCGCGGTGGAGGACGCGGTCGCGGCGGTGGGAATCCTGCAACGCCGCTGATCCCGGGCTGCGGCGAAACCGGCCCGATGACTTCCTCATCGATGAGGCGGCAGGGGCCCGGCGGTATCGCCGGTCCGTGGCCGGGCGTCAAGCGGCCTCGCAGGCCCTGGCAGAGTCCGTGGTGTCACCTCCGGCATCGACACTCCGGCCGTGCTGTGTCGGCGTGTACGGACCTCCTCGATGTGACGGGAACACCGCGCGAGCCACCCGCACGGTCTCCTCCGGGATCTCCAACAGATCCACTCCACGCAGCGACACCGAAACCCCACCCCACCCACACGACGACGGCCTGCACAACCCCCACGGGGTCGCACAGGCCGTCGTCACGAAGCCCCTCGTCGATCGACCAACAGCGTCCATCCGTGGAGGGAGCTCTTGTCACTCAGGCCGCGCCTGCGTTCTCGTCGAGCCCGTGGAGCGGAAGGTGACCGGCGGGCCCGGTCACGGAGTGGTCAGGGTGGGGTTCCTGACGACTTTCGCACAGATCGCGTACGCCTTGAGCTTCCCGGGGTCGTTCGGGTCGGAGTTCGTTGCGAACGCCCACCAGCCTTCACCCGCGATCGGGATGCTCGCGCCGACCGCATAACGGTCGGCGTAGGAGTTGCCCGCGACCACCATGGCACCGCCGCCCGTTCGGGTCTCCCCGGCCGGGCACTCCGCCTTCGCCACCGCGCGGCCGGGATACCCGCCGCTGGCGACCGGGATGGTCACCTCCGCACTCTCCACCACACGCACGACATCGTCAGCCGCCGCGACGCCGGCCGACGCAAACGTCATTGCCGCAGCCGCAGCGACGACCAGAGACCTCTTCAGCACAGGGATCTGCTTTCACTCGATCGACAGGGAGCCCGCGTACTCCTGCGGGCTGTCTCCAGATCTATCCCGGTCCGTCTGCCTGTCGAGCAGGGCCGCGCCTGCCGGAATGTCAGGTTCACTGCAGAAACGATCGGGCTTAGCGCAAACAGTCCTCTGATCAGGACGGCCCTTGACCGCAGGCGGCGCTCGAGCAGAAGCGGGGACGGGCGGGGGCGACGAGGCCGTGAAGACGCCGATGACGACCTGCACAGTGCGGGAGCGGAATGGGCAAAGAGGAGGGCCCCCTGTGGGGGAGGCCCTCCTCTTTGCCCGTGTGGGCGGCTACCGGGCTGTCACTAGGTCTCGTTCTCCTCGTTCTCCTCGTTCCAGAGGACGGGGAGGACGGCGGGTGATGCCAGGCAGTACGCCGTCACCACGGCCATGATCAGCCAGGCGGCGGGTGCGGTGGCGCAGCGGGACAGGGTGTCCGCTGCGCCGGCCGCGGTGGTGGCTCCGGCCAGGGCGATCAGGCCCCACAGGGGCACCGAGTGGAACAGCGCTGCCCCCTGAGGCATCGGCTCTATCGAGCAACCGCTCGACGACCTCGTCGACCGTCTTGTCCCCGGCCGCCACCGCAGCCACCGGTTCCGTCTTGTCCGCCATGACTCGTCCGTTCCGCCTGGCCCACAGGCCCGAGGCCGAGCCCCGGGCCAGGCTGCCACATCACGGACTTGCACGATCTTTCAGACGCGCTCGATGACCCGGGATGACGTCCCTCAGGTCTCGATGAAGACCGCCCTGAGAGTGTGGGCGGCGTCCATGGTCACGTTGACCTGTTCGGCTGGTGCGTACTGGCGGCCGTCGTAGATCCAGGCTGCCAGGCGGTGGCCGGGGGCCGGGGTGGCGGTGACGGAGACGACCGTGCCCGGCTTGTAGGGGCCGTAGACGGCAGGGCGGACGCTGCCGCCGTCGGTGCTTTCGAGCGTGAGGGCGTAGCGGGTCCGGGGGATGGTGAGGGACCGGTAGCCGGCCACGATGGGAGTGGTGAGGCGGGCGAGCTTGGCGTTGTTGTTGCTCTCGTCGCCGAGGGGCTGGCCGTAGATGTTGAGCGACGGGTCGGAGTACACGTTCTCCGTGCGGCATGGCCGGCGGCAGGAGCTGGCGTACGCCATGAGGTCGGTGTGCTGCTCGTCGGGGGTGATCCAGCCGGTCCCGTACGGGGTGTTGAGCTCGTTGACCCAGCTGCCGTCGGGGACCTGCTGGGAGAGGGTCCGCCGGTCGTGGAAGAGGCCGAGGTTGTGGCCGATCTCGTGGCCGAGGTTGTACCAGCCGGTGAGCGAGTCGTAGTCGACGACGGAGAAGGCGAGGCTGTCGTGGAAGTTGCCGCGCACCGGCAGGCTGCCCTGCCCGGAGGACTGGCCCGGAACGCTGTTGACGACGGTGATCAGGTCCACGCCGTAGCGCTGGCGTGCATCGGCGGCGGCGGTGCCCAGCGCGGGGTCCTGCGGGTTGCTCAGCTTGCTCCACATCAGTGAGGAGGTGTTGTTGCCGGTGTAGTTGGTGTTGTAGGTGCCGATGATGTCGATGCTGGCCGGGACGCCGCTGTCGGCGAGGGCTTCGTTCATCTTGCGCTCGGCCCAGTAGATGGTGTTGACGACCTGCTGCTCGCTGCCTGCCCGCTGGACGGCGAGGGGGGTGTACCCGGCGATGACGTCGATGACGGCCGGGTTCTGCGCGGTGGCCGCGGCCCGCCCGGCGAGGGAGCTGCGGGGAGCGGTGCGTGCCGCCGGGGCCACCGCCAGCTCGTCGGGAGCGTGGTGCGGCTGCTTGGCCGGGTCCTCCTCGGTGATGCGGGCGCGCAGGGGGCGCCCCGGCAGGGTCTCCAGGTGGTAGACGCGCTCCCCGAGGTCGGCGACGACCTCGACGAGGGTGGTGCCGGCCGGGATGCGGTCGGTGGAGCAGACTCCGCGCAGGGAGACGATGACGCTGGTGTCCGGCCTGCCCTTGACGTGGCCGGACCAGGTGCGGGTGCCGCCGTTGTCGTCGATGCCGTCCTCGACGGCGGTGAGGCGGACGTTGTCGAAGAAGTCGAAGGTCCATTCGCGCGGGGCGCCGAACGGGGCCGTGGTGCACAGCATCCGGAAGGCGTCGAGAGGGAGCGGGATGGTGCGGTCGCGAAGCACCTCCGCCCCGTCGCCGGCCGGAGGCGACGGGGCCCGGGTGACGGCTGGGGCGGCAGAGACACCGGTGGCGGAGGCGCTCGCCAGGGGCAGAGTGGCCATGGCGGCCACGCAGAGTGCGAGCAGACGGGCTCGGCGGGAGCGGCGGGGGCGGCGGGGAGTCGTCGTCATGTCGCACACGAAGCCACAGGTGCCACCGCGTAGGCCGGAAACATGCCCGCCCGGAAGGCGAGGTCACTCGACCGACACGCCCTTACCACTCCGTTGCCCCTCCGATTTCCCGGGCCCCCGCGAACCGACCCTCGGTGGGGCTGTACGGCCGAACGGCCGCTGACGCCGCTCTGCGCCTCGGCACCCATTGCCCGCTCGCGGGGGTGCTGCCGAAACCGGTTGGGCGTTCCTCAACGTCGTTCCTGGTGCGCTACGTCATGCCCATATGCACTGCGTGTGCCCTTCGATGCACCGGTGAGGCCTCTGATGGCAAGGGGCGACGGCGAACGGCCTGCCCGACTGCACGAGCGCTGCTCTTGCACGGCCACCGCGCACCGTGGCGCCGCCGGAGGGCGCTGCGCACGGCGTGCTGCACCATCCACACCACCTCAGGCGGCGACGCCGGCCGCAACCGCAGCCCACCAGCGAGCGACGCCTGCGCCCGCTCGGCCTCCGTACGGAGGGGGCCGAGGGGCGCGTGGGGCGCGCACCGCCACCGCGCGTCGCGCCGGGCGAGCCATCGAGCAGATCGTGCAGGTGGTCGCAACCGCAGGGACTCCCGGCTGGTCGCGGTGCACAGCGGCAAGTGCGTGGACGTCAGCGGGATCTCGACCGACCCCGGCGCGAAGAGCCACCAGTGGACCTGCGACCCGGCGACCGATCTGAACTCGAAGAAGAACACCTGGCTCGCAGTCGAATAATCGATATCCGAACAGATCGCATTGCCGGAGGCGTTGGCCCTCCGCGTAAACGGCACGCCCTCTTCAGGTCAACTTGCATGACGGCCCGGAATTTTTGTTATCCGGGTGGGGTGTAAAACGCCGGAGATGCAACTCTTCGAAAAGCGTTGACGGATCCTCAACTCGAAATCTATCTTCTGCTCGAAGTGCCGCACGCTGTTCGTGAAATCGGACCATCAGGCCCCTCGTCGCAGAGGTGCCGCCTCCGGCGCCGCGCCACCGACAAGGCGGCCCGGCGTGCCTCGCCCTGCACGCGGCAGGGCCTCGTCCGGCGGCGCCGGAGACCGCGAACCACATGCCACCGCACCCCTTCAGGCGACCGGGCTCCGGGCCAGGACGCCCGAACCGCCTACTCAAGGATGTGAGAGGTCACCATGCGCAGACGCCGACTCCGCCGCGGATATCGGTCCCTGACGCTCCCCGCCGTGCTCGCGGCCCTGGTCTCATTGGCGGCGATGCTCGTCGCCGGCCCGGCCCAAGCCGCGACCAGCGGCGCCTTGCACGGTGTCGGTTCAGGCCGGTGCCTCGACGTGCCGGGCGCAGGCCAGAGCGACGGCACGAACCTGCACGTCTGGGACTGCCACGGCGGGACCAACCAGAGGTGGACCCTGACGGACGACAGCCGGCTGACCCTGTACGGCGACAAGTGCCTGGATGTTCCGGGCCACTCCACCACGGCCGGTACCCGACCGGTGATCTGGAGATGCAACGGCGGAACGAACCAGCAGTGGCGCGTCAACGCCGACGGCACGGTCGTCGCCGTGGAGTCCGGGCTGTGTCTGGACGTTGCGGGCGCCGGCACGGCCAACGGCACGGCGGTGCAGCTCTGGGCATGCCACGGCGGCAGCAACCAGCAGTGGACCGGCCTGTCCGAGCCGGGCAACACCTGTTCCCTTCCGTCGACGTACCGGTGGACCTCGACGGGCCCGCTGGCTCAGCCGGCGAACGGGTGGGTCGCGCTGAAGGACTTCACCACCGTGCCGTACAACGGCCAGAACCTGGTCTACGCGACCACGTCCGACGGTTCGTCGTGGGGCACGATGGCGTTTCGTCCCTTCACGAACTGGTCGGACATGGCGACGGCCACCCAGACCGGGATGAGCCAGGGACTGGCGGTGGCGCCCAAGCTGTTCTACTTCGCGCCCAAGAACATCTGGGTACTGGCCTCGAACGGGTGGGGCACCGCCTGGCCCTTCACCTACCGCACGTCCAGCAACCCCACCGATCCCCGAGGCTGGTCCGCCCCGCAGCCGTTGTTCACCGGCAGTCTCCCCGAGGGCGGCCCGATCGACCCGACTCTGATCGGCGACGACCAGAACATGTACCTGTTCTTCGGAGACGACAACGGCAAGATCTACAAGTCGACCGTGCCGATCGGCAGCTTCCCGGGCAGCTTCGGTTCGTCGTACACGACGGTCATGAGCGACACGGCGAAGAACCTCTTCGAGGCGCCGGAGGTCTACAAGGTCCAGGGCCGGAACCAGTACCTCATGATCGTCGAGGCCCGGGGGGTGAACGAGCACCGCTACTTCCGGTCGTTCACCGCGGCCGGCCTGAACGGCCCGTGGACCCTCCAGGCCGGCAGCGAGAGCAGCCCGTTCGCGGGCAAGGCCAACAGCGGTGCCACCTGGACCAATGACATCAGCCACGGTGACCTGGTCCGCGTCAACGCCGACCAGACCATGACCGTCGACCCCTGCAACCTGCAGTTCCTCTACCAGGGCTACGACCCCGCCACACCGCAGGGGACCCCCTACCAGCGACTGCCGTACCGGCCGGGCGTGCTCACCCTGCAGCGCTGATCCGCCGCATCCGATCAACCGCTCCTGACCTCCGCCCAGCCGGTCCGCACAGCGGCTTCCGCTGTGCGGACCAGAAAGGAATCCTCATGGCATCCCTGCCACGACGATTACTGCGCCTCCTCGCGGCCGGCGCACTGACGCTCACGGCCTGCGTCACCGCCTCCGCCCCCACGACCGCCGAGGCCGCGCCGGGCAGCCCGGCACTCACCCCGCCGATGGGCTGGAACAGCTGGAACAGCTTCGGATGCGGGATCACCGAGGCCCAGGTCCGCCAGGCCGCCGACACGATGGTGTCCTCGGGCATGAAGGACGCGGGCTACCAGTACGTCGTCGTCGACGACTGCTGGTTCGACCCGCAACGCGACGGGGCGGGCAACCTCCGGGCCAATCCGACCACGTTCCCGAGCGGCATGAAGGCGCTCGGGGACTACATCCACGGCAAGGGCCTGAAGTTCGGCATCTACCAGGCGCCGGGCGAGCGCACCTGCGCACAGGGCGTGGGCACCTACCCCGGCTCCACCGGCAGCAAGGGCCACGAGGCCCAGGACGCCGCAGCCTTCGCCTCCTGGGGCGTGGACTACCTCAAATACGACTGGTGCTCCGGCAGCGGCACCCTCGGTGAACAGGTCGAACGGTTCACGATCATGCGCGATGCCCTGCGCGCCACCGGCCGCCCGATCGTCTACAGCATCAACCCCAACAGCTTCCACGCCCCCACCGGCGCCACCCATGACTGGGGGCAGGTCGCCGACCTGTGGCGGACGACCGAGGACCTGCTCGACATCTGGCAGAACACCAACACCAACAGCTACCCGATGGGTGTCGGCAACGTCCTGGACATCACCGCACCGCTGGCCGCGCAGTCGGGTCCGGGTCACTGGAACGACCCTGACATGCTGGTCGTCGGCCGCCCCGGCCTGTCCCTGACCGAGTCGCGCAGCCACTTCGCCCTCTGGGCGCTGCTGGGCGCCCCGCTCATGGCCGGCAACGACATCCGCACCATGTCCGCCGACGTGAGCGCCATCCTGCGCAACCCCCGCCTGGTGGCGGTGAACCAGGATCCGCTGGGCGCCGGCGGACGCAGGGTGCGTGACGACGGCGGCACCGAGGTGTTCGCCAAGCCCCTGGCCGACGGCTCGGTCGCCGTGGGCCTGCTCAACAGGGGCGGGAGCACCACGACCATCACCGCCACGGCCGCGCAAGTCGGCCTCACCGGAGGGCCGTTCACGCTCACCGACCTGTGGACCGGCGGCACGTCCGGCACCTCCGGCCCGATCTCGGCGAGCGTGCCTGCACACGGTGTCGCCGTGTTCAGGATGACCGGGGGCAGCCCGCAGGCCGCGACCACCGCACGCCTGCGCGGTACCGGATCGGGCCGCTGCCTGGACGTGGACCGGGCCTCCACCGAGGCCGGGACGAAGGCGCTGATCTGGGACTGCCACACCGCCGCCAACCAGCTCTGGAGCACGTGGGCCGGAGGCGAGATCCGCGTCTACGGCGACAAGTGCCTGGACGCCTCCGGCCAGGGCACCGCCAACGGCACGCCGGTCGTCATCTGGCCCTGCAACGGCCAGAACAACCAGAAGTGGACCAGACAGGCCGACGGGTCCGTCCGCAACGTCCACGCCGGTCTGTGCCTCCATGCGAACGGGGCCGGCACCGCCAACGGAACCCCCGTCGTCCTGTGGACCTGCAACGGCCAGAGCAACCAGAAGTGGACCACCCTCCCGTGACGCCCCACCCCAGGAAAGGGAACCCCATGAAAAGGTCTCGGCTTCTCCCACTGATCGCGCTCGCCGCCGCCGTGCTCGGGGTGACGGCGGCAGGGCCGGCCCCTGCCTCCGCCGCCTCCGACACGCCCTTACGGGTCATGCCGATGGGCGACTCGATCACCTGGGGCGTGGGAAGCAGTACCGGCAACGGCTACCGGGGGCCCTTGTGGGACAGGCTCGCGGTGGACGGCCATCCGCTGGACTTCGTGGGCACAGGGCGGGCCGGTTCGATGTCCGACCCCGACAACGAAGGCCACTCCGGATACCTCATCGAGCAGGTCGCCGCCCTCACCGACGCCTCACTGACCCGTTACCGGCCCAACGTCGTGACGCTTCACATCGGCACCAACGACCTCAACGGCTCCCACCAGGTGTCCACCGCCACCGCCCGGCTAAAGTCCCTGGTCGGCCAGATCACCGCCGCCGCGCCCGACGCCACCGTCCTCGTGGCCTCCCTGGTGGTGTCCACCAGCGGCTCCGAGGAGCAGTACCGGGCCGCGTACAACCAGGCCGTTCCCCGGATCGTGAGCGAGGCGCAGGCCGCGGGCAAACGCGTCGCGTACGTCGACATGAGCGCCCTGACCGCCACGGCCGACCTGGCCGACGCCCTGCATCCCAACGACTCGGGCTACCGGAAGATGGCCGACGCCTTCCACCGCGGCATCCAGGCCGCGGACCGTGCCGGGTGGCTGAGGAATCCCGCCCCCGCCCCCGCACGTGTGCAGTCCGGCATCGCCGGCAAGTGCCTGGACGTCAACCGTGCCGGCACCGCCGACGGGACCGCCGTCCAGACGTGGAGCTGCGGCGGCGGTGCCAACCAGTACTGGTCCGCCTACACCGACGGCACCCTGCGCTCCATGGGCAAGTGTCTCGACGCAGCCGGCGCCGGCACCGCCAACGGCACCAAGGTGCAGCTCTGGGCCTGCCACGGCGGCGCCAACCAGGTCTGGCAGCCCCACAACGGCGGCTACCGCAACCCCGCCTCCGGCCGCTGCCTCGACGTCCCGGGCTCCTCCACCGCCGACGGCACGCAGCTCCAGCTGTGGGACTGCCACGGCGGCTCCAACCAGAAGTGGACCGCCCTGAGCGCCGGATGACGGCCACTCCCGGGATCCGAAACCCTGCCGGGCCCGGATCCCGGGAGAGCTCCGGTGTCGGGCAGGGCCTCTCGGGAGCTCGGGCCTGCGAAGCCGACCGAGATCCAGGAGACCCTGTTGCCGAAGTTGTACGTGCTCGCGCCGGTGGGGTTCACCTCGAACGCCGGGCCGACACCGGCTACGGCCGATTGAGCCGCCTGCAGCCGATCGGCTGCTGCTCCTCCCACGCCGCCACCGTGTGGTACATGGCGTCGCGGGTCTGCGGCCCGTATCCGCCGTCCTGGTTGATGCGCTCGCGCCGCTGGACCTCGATCAGGGCGGCCTTCGTACGCGGCCCGAACTGTCCGTCGGTCTGGATGCTGATGCCGTAGCACCGGACGATGGACTTCTGGAGCACCCGCACTGCCTCGTTGGCGTAGCCCTGCTGAAGGTGGCAGTGCGTCCCGCCGGACGCGATCGGGATGTCGACGATGGTCCCCTGGTAGGCCCCGATGAAGCCGTGCATGGTGCATGCCGGGCTGGCTGCCGCCGGGCCGGCCGACACCATGAGCAGTCCGGCGGCCGTACCGAACACGGAGAGCAGCGAGATGACCTTCTTGCGCATGACGGACGCGTCCCTTCGACGGGGAGAGGGGATGAAGAACTGGCCGTGTGGGCGGACGTGCGGACGCGAGCGCACCATATTGCCCGTGGCCCGACCCGACAAGGGCCCACAGGACACATGTACGTGCCCCCGAATCACGAAGCGGGACGTCCGGGACGTACCCCAACTTCTGTTGCCGGCGGCCGCCGCGGTCCCGGCCGAGACGGCAGGACTCCGCCGATCCGGTCACGGAAGGCGTCGGGCTCGCCCCTGGACCTCACCCGGCAGTGTCACGGCCACGGCGCCGTCGTGACCTGCGGGCGGCAGCGGTACCCCGGCTGTCGGCGAGGCGGCGTACGCTCGTCAGCGATGGCCATGCACGGCCCTCGGCCCTGCGCGCCCGGCTTCGATGCCGAGGCGTAAAGCCAGGCACAGAACGAACGGGCGGCCGCCAGGCCGGCGGCACCTCGGAGGGGTGGGGGTCGGCTCCGACCCCCACCCCCACCGCAGGTACCGGTTACAGAGTGCGCGTGAGGCGGTCGGTCAGCAGCCGGGTGAAGCGGGCCGGGTCGGGCAGGTCGCCGCCCTCGGCGAGCAGCGCGCTGCCGTAGACCAGCTCGGCGATCTCCGCCAGCGCGGGATCGTCGGCGCCCGCGTCGTGTGCGGTGCGGAGGGCGGTGACGAGCGGGTGTGCGGGGTTGAGCTCCAGGGTCCGCTTGACAGGGGGCACCTGCTGGCCCATCGCCCGGTACATCTTCTCCAGGGTCGGCGTCAGGTCGTGGGACTCGCCGACGATGCACGCCGCCGAGGTCGTCAGGCGCGAGGACAGGCGGACCTGCTTGACCTGCTCCGACAGGGTGGTGCTCAGCCATGCCAGCAGGGCGGCGAAGTCCTCCTCGCGGCGGGCCTTTTCGGGGTCGGCCTCCTGGTCGCCGTCGGCGGACTCGTCGAGGTCGACCTGGCCCTTGGCGATGGACTGCAGGCGGTGGCCGGCGAACTCCGGGACCCGGTCCGCCCACACCTCGTCGATGGGGTCGGTGAGGATCAGGACCTCGTACCCCTTGGCGGCGAAGGCCTCCATGTGCGGGGAGTTCTCCACCATCGCGCGCGTCTCGCCGGTCAGGTAGTAGACGGTGTCCTGGCCGTCCTTCATGCGCTCGACGTACTCGCGCAGCGTGGTCGTCTTCTCCGGGTCGTGAGTGGAGGCGACCGACACCAGCCCGAGCAGGGCCTCGGTGTTGTCCGGGTCCTCGACCAGGCCCTCCTTCAGGACCCGGCCGAACTGGTCCCACACCTTCGCGTAGCGCTCGGCGTCCTTGGACTGCATGTCCTTGAGGGCGCCGAGGACCTTCTTGACCAGGCGCCGGCGCACGCCCTGGATCTGGCGGTCGTGCTGGAGGATCTCGCGGGACACGTTCAGCGACAGGTCGTGGGCGTCCACGACGCCCTTGACGAAGCGCAGGTAGTCCGGCATGAGCGCTTCGCAGTCGTCCATGATGAACACGCGCTTGACGTACAGCTGCACGCCGCGCTTGGTCTCGCGGGAGAACAGGTCGAAGGGCGCCTGGGCGGGGATGAACAGCAGCGCCTCGTACTCGAAGGTGCCCTCTGCGCGCATGTGGATGGTCTCGGCCGGGGCCGTCCAGTCGTGGCTGATCTGCTGGTAGAACTCGTCGTACTCGTCCTGCGTCACCTCGGCGCGCGGCCGGGCCCACAGCGCCTTCATCGAGTTGAGCGTGTCGACCTCGCGGGTGGTCTCGCCTTCGGCGTCCGTGCGCTCGGTGGCCATCCGGATCGGCCAGCGGATGAAGTCGGAGTACCGCTTGACGATCTGGCGGATCTTCCACTCGGAAAGGTAGTCGGCGAGCCCGTCCTCGCTGTCGGCGGGCTTGAGGTGCAAGGTGACGGAGGTGCCCACGGGCAGGCCTTCTGCGGGCTGGAGGGTGTAGGCGCCTGCTCCGTCGGACTCCCACCGGGTACCGGATTCCGTGCCGGCCCGCCGGGTGTGCAGGGTGACCTTGTCGGCGACCATGAAGGCGGAGTAGAAGCCGACGCCGAACTGCCCGATCAGGCTTTCGGCAGTGGCGGCGTCCTTTGACTCCTTGATCTTCTCCAGCAGGCCGGCGGTGCCGGACTTGGCGATCGTGCCGATCAGCTCCACGAGGTCGTCCCGGGTCATGCCGATCCCGTTGTCACGGACCGTCAGGGTGCGGTTCTCCTTGTCGACCTCCAACGAGATGTGCAGGTCGGCGGTGTCGGTTTCGGAGAGGCCGGAGTCGGTCAGCGATTCCAGACGCAGCTTGTCCAGTGCGTCGGAGGCGTTCGAGATCAGCTCGCGCAGGAAGATGTCCTTGTTCGAGTAGATCGAGTGGATCACCAGGTGAAGCAACTGGCGGGTCTCTGCCTGGAATTCGAGCGTCTCGACACTGGTGGCCATGTAAGTCTCCTGCTGTGGGAACGTCGTGTACGGAGGGGAGTCGGGCCGAGGCGGATCGTTGTCCTGCACCGGCGTGGTTCGGGGCGGGTCGCACTGCGCCCGCAGGGGTGCGGCGCCCTGTGGCGGAGGTCAGTCGTCGGCGGCGACGGCCGTCGCGCGCCGGGCTTCGAGGGCGTCCAGGCACTCGACGAGATCGGTGTGCCGGGCATCGAGGTAGGGGCGCATGGAGGTCAGGGGCTCGGTGAGCCCGGCTGCGTCGGTGGAGCCGAGGGCGGCGTGCAGGGCGGCCTGCGCCGGGTGTGCTTCGGGCCCGAGGTGGGGGAGTGCGGTGAGCTGCCCGGCGAGGCGGCGCAGGTCGGCGGCGTTGGCGCGGGCCCAGGTGGCCGTGGCCCGTTGGGTGGCCCGGGCCCGGCGCGTGGCCGTCACCCGCTGTTCCCCGGTGGTGCCGACGGCGCCCGGGCGGCCCCGCAGGTACCGGCGTTCGGCGGCCTGTCGGCTGGCGACGCCGAGGGGGCGGGCCAGGTCCGCCCAGCTGGCGCCCGCGTCGCGGGCGGTTTCGATCAGGCCGGTCTCCCAGCCTGCGAGCTGTTCGCGCACTTCCCGCAGCAGCATCAAGGAGGCCAGCGCCTGCTCGGGGCCCGGTCCGGCGGCATCGGGGGCCTGGTGCCGGCCCTGGCGCAGCGCATCGTTCATCGCGGCAAGAGCCGCCGCGGCGGCGAAAAAGGACGCCGGGCGTTGGGCGTCGGCACCGCCCGCGGACGGCCGATCGGCTGCGGTCACGGACACCTCCCTCAGTTGGTCATCAGATGGACGACATCCCTACCGTCATCCATTGGATGACATCGTACTACGACGCCGGCCAGCTCCCCGGGCCGGGGGATCAGTTTCCGCAACACCGGACCGGACCGATCGGTTCCCGGCCCGCCCTCGCTTGAGGGGCTGCCGCGGCCGCTGCCTACTTGCGCCGGCGGCGTGTTGGCGGGCCCGCACCGTGGTCGAGTCCACCGGCACGTCCCAGTCGCTCCCGCCGGCGGCGTCTTCGGCGGAAGCGCGCAAGCGGCATTTTCCGCGAGCAGAGCTCAGCCGGAAACGAGGGCGATTCGCAGCGGAGAGACGTCGTGGGAGGTCAGATCTGTGATTGCGCAGCCGGTCTCGCGGGTGCGTCAGGATGTGGTCAGCGGTCTGGTCCACGGTTGCCTGGCCGGCCCGGATGTCACGGACGACGTCGACGAGGGGCCGAAGCGCGTGGATGCCGTCAGTGCCGCCGGCCCCATTGGCGCGGGGAGGGGATGTGAGCTGCCGGTTACGTTCGAGCTGGGCATGGCGTGGACCGTCAAGGGCAGCCTGGTCTCAAGACGCTTCGGCGGCCTTGCGTGGGATTCACTGTGCGAGCCCGAAGCCGGCAGTGGCGGCGATCGGGTCCGCCTGGGGGTCTCGGTGCCCCCGGCAGGCCTACAGGCCGGCAGCTCCCAGGAGGCCATGGACGACTACGAGGGAGTCACGATGGCCAACTACGGTGAGTACGAGAGTGACTGGCGCAGGTCGCAGTTGCGGGTCGCAGGGAGAGAAGCCGGTCGGTTCGCTGATGGACACCGTCAAGAGCTCCATGAAGCTTCGCCACCGCAAGAGCTCCTGACCGGACTGATTCAAAGTCCTGGTGATCTTGCCATGGTGCTGGTCGGTTGATGCCCAGGAGCTTGAGCGGGCGGGTGAAGACCCCCGCTCACCGCAGCAGGCGAGTCGCGGCACGCCGCTCCGAGTTCACCCCCTGACCCCTCGTCGGTCCGGCCGACCACGGGCTTCGCCCGCATGCCCTCCGGGTCGGGTCGGTACAGGACATCGGGTTCCTGCTCGTAGATGACGCCCCGGCAAGCAGCGCGGGGTGGACGCCATCCGGTCCGCGTACGTGCACACCGACTGAGTGCATGGGGCGCGGGCCGGGTACGAGCCGCCTGCGATGCGGGCAAGGTCGGTCTCGGGGGCGACAGCGTGCGCTCCGTACTCGTGCTGGTCGGTCCTCCCTGTTGTGCGCGGCCCGAAGTCAAGGCATCGACTTGCGGGGGCTTCACCGGGCAGTGGAGGGGGTTGAAGTCGGACCAACCGTGCAAGGGGGAGCCGGCCGCCCCGCCGGTTCAGATGAGGCCCACGCGGCGGGCGGTGTCCTCGTTGCGACTCAGATGGCGGTGCCCTTCGGGGCCGAGTGCTTCGATGACTCCCGCGATGACCGCCTCGATGACGGCCATCGTGGGCGCGAGGCTGTCGTACGGGGCCATGGTCCCCACCTGCGCGGGCAGGACCACGTCCGCGTGGGCTGCCGCGGGGGAGAGCCAGGGATCCGTGAACAACACGGACCTGCCCCCAGCCTCACCGGCGAGCTGGGCGATAGCGGTCTTGTCCGCTTCGTAGCGGCGGTAGTCGAACAGCACCACGACGTCGCGACGGGTCAACTGGGCAAGCGCCGCGGTGCGTTCGACTGGCCGGTCCGGCAGGAGGCGGACTTCTTCCCGCAGTTGCATCAGGTGCAGGCCGAGGTACTGCGCCAACAGATGGGTGAACCGCCCGCCGGCGAGCGTGACACGGCGCTTGCGGTCGGCCAGCAGCTCCACCGCGCGCTCGAAGTCGTGCGGAGGGATCTCTGCGAGCGTCTGGGTCAGCGCCGGCGCGAACACGGTGGCGGCGCGCTCCAGGATCCCGGCACCGCCCTGCCTGTCGTCTGACTGGCCAAGGCCGGCGGCTTCGTAGAGGGTGATGGGGGAGGCGCTGCGGGCGTCCAGTTCCCCGCGGACCGCGGCCTGGAGGTCGGGGAAACCGCGGTAGCCCATGCGCGCCGCGAACCGCAGCACTGTGGGTGTCGAGACGGCGGCTCGCTCGGCGATCACGGCGACGGTCTCGAAGACCGGCGACGGGTAGCCGGCCAGCAGTACGCGGGCGACCTTGCGTTCAGCCGGGCTGAAGTCGCCCAGCGTGGCGCGGATGCTGTCGGCAAGCGTGCCGCTCATCGTCGGGTGGATCCTTCCGGTCGGTTCGTACCGCGTCCGCCGAGCTTAGTACCTGCCGCGCCGCAGGGATCGGGCCGGGCGAAGCGCGAAGGACCCGTTCCGTCTCCCGTTCCGTCTCCCGTTGCGTCCACGAGCAACGAGCGAGGCTGCAGTGAACGGGACGATGCGAACGCACTGGAAGCCCGCCGCCGACGGTGAGCGGTCCCAGGTGAGTCGCCTGCACCGACCTGGGCAGTGCAATCCTGCTGCCGGTCCGTGTCGAGCAGTCCTGATGCCCCCGCCGCCCGCATCGAGGGGGAGAGGTCCGCGAGGAGGCCGGGTGCCACGGACGTCTCCAAGGAGTGCCGTGCGGCGGGGCGGCCGGTCCGGGCCGCCCCACCCGGCCGTCAGCTGCGTGCGACGTCGATCCGGAGGCCGAGAAGTGTCTGGGGGCTGGTGCCGTCTCCGCTCCAGGCGCTGAAGCCCGCGCCCTTGGTGAAGGTGACGGTGAACTGCGGGTCCGTTTCGAAGGTGGTGGACTTCGCCGAGTTCTGAGTGCGCGTTGCGCCGAGGGCCCGTGCGGTGTCGCGGAAGGAGTACGGGGTGCCCGCCGGGTTGGCGGAGGAGTGGAAGACGTCGTGGTTGGCGGGGACCGCGCTGGTGCCGGTGGCGCGCAGCCGCCTCTTGTCAGTGGCGGGGTAGGCGGTCCAGGAGTGGGGGTGGTAGCGGTCGTCGTCGGTGAGGTAGGAGTAGCGGGCCCCGCGCAGTCCCCAGCCGGAGTCGCCTGAGCGGACCAGTGTCCGGCGCAGGTCCAGGACGGCGACGCCCTGGGGGCCCAGGACGGTCATCCGCTCGTGCCTGCTGCCGGGGGCGTCGACGATGAGGGCCGTGTTCTCCTCCAGCGCGTACACGCGGTCGTGCCCGGTGTCGGCGGCGAGGCGGTACGCCCGTCCCTCGCGGCCGTACGCCCCGGTGTGGGTGTCGATGAGGCCGGAGGTCAGGAATCCGAACCCGCCTCGGGGGATGTGGCCGAGGCGGGCGGGGTCCGCGAAGTAGCCGGGGGTGCTGCCGTCCCGCAGGCCCTCGTAGGATTCGCCGCCGCTGACCATGTGGGGCCCGGAGGCGATCTGCGCCCCGGCCGAGGAACCTGCGACCACGGCTCCGCGGGCGAGCTTTGCCCGGATGGCGGCGAGGACCGCGGAGTCCTCGTGGGCGTCGCCGCGCAGGAGGGTGGTGATGTAGCGGTACTGGTCGCCGCCGCCGAAGAAGAACCCGGTCATCGAGTTGACCTGCGCGACGACGGCGGGGTCGTCGGAGTTGGCGACGTGATCGGTGTCCAGGGGTATCCACTGGGCTTCGGACGCGCCGTGCTTCTTGAACAGGCCGACGTAGTACGCGCCGTTGCAGGCCGAGTTGCTGCACGTGGCGGGGTCGCCGGCGTTCGGGTCCCGGCTCTCGGGGACGGAGGCCGCGGTGATGACGCCGATGCGGGCCGCGGAGCCGCCCGCGCGCTTGACGATCTCGCCGTAGACGGCCTTGTTGTCGGCCTTCAGGCCGCCGCCGATCAGGACCAGTGAGCCGGTCCCGCCGGCGTGCCCGGGCCCGGCCTGGGCGGCGGGTGCCGCGCCGAGGAGGACGAGGGCGATGCTGCACGTCAGTACGGCGCGGCGGGCGGGGCGGGGTGGGACGCGCATGGTTCCTCCGTGGTTCGTGGGTGGGGGTGCGGGCGTGCAGGTGTGCGGGCGGGACCCCGCCCCGGGCGGCCGGGGCGGGGCGCGCCGGGTCACGGGTTGCGGGCGTCGCCGAGGTCGGCGATGAGCGCGGCCAGGACGGCGATGCGCTCGGGGGCGGTGGAGGTGTCGAGCCACTCCTGTGGGGTGTGGTCGGCGCCGCCGACGGGGCCCAGACCGTCCAGGGTCGGTACTCCGGCTCCCGCGATCAGGTTGGCGTCCCCCACGCCGCCGGTGGCGGCCGCGCCGAATTCCACGCCCACGGCCCGGCCGGCGCGCCTCGCTGCTTCGAGCATGCGGCGCGAGGCGGGGGTGTCCTCCATGGGCGGGCAGAGGTCCAGCTGCTCGACGCCGACGGTGGTCCCTGGCACGGTCGGATGTCCGGCGACTTCCTGGATGGCTTGCCGGACGCGCCGGACGCCGGCTGCGGTGGCCGCGCGGACTTCCACCCGGAGCTCGGCCTGCGGGCACACGATGTTGGCCCGGGTCCCGGCGCGGACCACACCGACGTTGACCGTGGCCTCGTCCCAGCGACCGTTGAGGGCCTGGAGGGCCACGACCAGGTGGGCCGCCGCGAGCGCGGCGTTCGCCCCGCGCTCGGGCTCGATGCCGGCGTGGGCCGCACGCCCGGTGACGGTGATCAGGAAGTCGGCGACGCCCTTGCGGGCGATGACGAGGTCACCGTTCTCCCGGGCGCATTCGAGGCCGAGGCCGTAGTGCATCCCGCGGGCGGTCCTCTCGGTCAGTCCGCGGCTGGAGGGGGAACCGATCTCCTCGTCCGGAGTGGCCAGGAAGACCAGCTCCTCGTACGTGTCCGCGCCGTGCCCGTGCAGGACCTCCAGGGCGGCGAGCCCGGCCAGCAGGCCCCCCTTGTCGTCGCTGACTCCGGGACCCGTGGCGATGGAGCCGTCGAGCCGGAAGGGGCGGGCGGCCGCTGTGCCGTCCTCGAACACGGTGTCCATGTGGCCGGCGAGGAGGATGCGGCGGCCGCCGTCGGCCTCGGTGAGGCGGCCGCGCTTGCGGCCGATCAGCGCGTCCCCGCACCTGCGCGCCCCCTCGGGTGCGAAACGGATCCGTTCGACGGCGAAGCCCAGCAGGAGCAGGCGGTTCTCCACCCAGTTGGCGACTCTGTTGACGCCGTCGGCGCTGTAGGAGCCGGAGTCGATGGACACCAGCGCCTCAAGATCGCGCAGGTAGCGGGAATGGTGCGCGCGGGCCGGACCGAGGAGCTCGCAGGTCTGCACCTGCCGGGCGGCGGCGGTGCTCACAGGACCTTCGAGAGGAACGCCCGGGTGCGCTCCTGCTCCGGGTCGGCCAGGACGCGGCGGGGGTCGCCTGCTTCGACGACGACGCCTTCGTCCATGAAGACCGCCGTATCGCCGGCCTCGCGTGCGAACCCGATCTCGTGCGTGACGACGACCATGGTCATGCCGTCGGCGGCGAGCTGCCGCATCACATCGAGCACCTCGCCGACGAGTTCGGGGTCGAGCGCGGAGGTCGGCTCGTCGAACAGCATCAGCTTCGGCCGCATGGCCAGGGCGCGCGCGATCGCCACGCGCTGCTGCTGCCCGCCGGACAGCTGGGCCGGGTAGTGGCCGGACCGGTCGCCCAGGCCGACCCGCGCCAGCAGTGCGTGGGCCTGCTCCAGGGCTTCGCTTCGGGAGACCCCGCCGACCCGCACGGGCGCCTCGGTGACGTTCTCGACGGCCGTCATGTGGGGGAAGAGGTTGAACCGCTGGAACACCATGCCGATGTCCCGGCGGCGCGCGGCGACCTCCCGTTCGCGCAGTTCGTACAGCCTGCTGCCCTGCTGCCGGTAGCCGACGAGGTCCCCGTCGACGGTGAGTCTGCCCCCGTCGACCTTCTCCAGGTGGTTGATGCACCGCAGGAAGGTGGACTTGCCCGACCCGGACGGGCCCAGCAGGCAGCAGACCTGCCCCCGCTCGACGGACAGGTCGATGCCCTTGAGGACCTCCAGCCCGCCGAACTGCTTGCGCACGCCTTCGGCACGCACCATGGCCGTGCTCATCGGCTCCGCTCCTTGTCGTTCTTCGCGCCCGGGGCGCTCCTGGGGCCTGCGGCTCCGCCGAGCAGGCGGCGCAGCGGGGAGGTGTGTCCCGCGCCGGTGGTGCCGCGGCCGTAGCGGCGCTCCAGCCAGGCCTGGGGGATGCCCAGGAGGGTCACCAGGGCGAGATACCAGAGGCTGGCCACCACGAGCATGGGGATGACCTGGTAGTTCTGTGCGTACACGGCCTGGATGTTGGACATCAGGTCGTGCGCCGAGATGACCGATACCAGTGCGGTCATCTTGAGCATGTTGATGGTCTCGTTGCCCATCGGGGGGATGATGACCCGCATGGCCTGCGGCAGGACGATCCGGCGCATCGTCAGGGCGGGGCGCATGCCCAGGGAGTGGGCCGCCTCCGCCTGCCCCGGGTCCACGGACTGGATGCCGGCGCGGACGATCTCCGAGGCGTAGGCGGCCTCGTTGAGGCCGAGGGCCAGGAGGGCGGCGACCGCGGGGGTGAGCAGGGAGTTGGTGTCGGCCTGGAAGAAGGTGACATCGGTGAACGGAATGCCGATCTTCACCTGGGAGTAGAGAGCGGCCGCGTATCCCCAGAAGATGATCTGAACGAGCAGCGGGGTGCCCCGGAACACCCAGACGAACAGGTTGGCGAGGCCGCAGAGCACGGGGCTGGGGGACAGGCGCATGACGGCCACGAGCGTTCCCAGGCCCAGGCCCAGGAGCATGGCGGCCGCGGTGAGCCACAGGGTGGTGGCAAGGCCGTCGAAGACGAGGTCGGCGAAGAGGTGGTCGCCGACGACGTCCCAGCGCAGGTTGTCGTTCTTGGCGAGGGAGCCGACCAGTCCGGCGAGCGCGAGTACGGAGGCCGTGGCGCCCAGCCAGCGGCCGTGGTTGCGGACCGGGACGATCTCCGGCTGCTCCTGCACGTGCCGCTCCTCGTCGGACCGGAGTGCGGCAGGGGTCTTGGTGACGGGCATCTCTAGTCCACCGCCGCGTTCTTGGTGGCCGTCTCGACGGCGATGGAGCCGACGCCGTACTGGTTGTAGACGAGCGCGAGCGTGCCCTCGTCGATCAGGGCCTGGAGGGCCTTCTGGATGGCGTCGGTCAGCTCGGGCAGCTGCTTGCTGACGGCGATCCCGTTGGGCGAGGCCCCGTACCCGCCGGGGGCGGCCGGGTCCTCGACGAGGTCGAACGTCCCGCCACTGTCAGCGGTCTTCGCGACCCAGCCGGCGGCGGGCTTGGTGAGAACCTGGGCGACGACCTTCCCGGCGCGCAGCGCCAGCTGGGCGTCGGAGTCCTTGGGGAAGGTCTGGATGCTGATCTTCGCCTTGCCCGCCTTCGCGCAGGCCGTCTGGTGGCCGGTGAGCAGGTCGAGCTGGTTCGTCGCGGCCTGGACGGCCACCTTGCGCCCGCACAGGTCGTCCAGCGTGGTGACCTTCGACGGATTGCCCTCGGCGACCAGGACACCCGACCCCGAGCGGGAGTAGTCGACGAAATCGACGACCTTCTGCCGCTCCTTGTTGTCGGTGATGGCGGACATCGCGACCTCGAACTTACCCGCCTGGAGGCCGGGGATGATGCCGTCGAACTTCTGCGGGGTGAACGCGAAGGACACCCCCAGCTTGGCGCCCAGCGCCTGGCCCAGGTCGTAGTCCAGGCCGGTGAGCTCGCTCCCGCCCTCCTTCACGAACATCTCGAAGGGAGCGTAAGGGACGTCGGTGGCCACCCGGACCCTGCCCGCCTTCCTGATCTTCTCGGGCAGCAGGTCGTGCAGCGCCTGGTCCTTCTTGATCTGCACGCCGGCGACGGTGACAGGGCCCGCCGGGACCGGGGCGGCGTCGCCGCCGTCACCGCAGCCGCTCAGGGACACCAGCGCGGCGGCCGTCGCTGCGGCCACCGCCGCACGGCAGGAGGGACGAGTGTTCATGGGATGCAGCCTCTCGGGGGTGCCTCGTCGGCGGATTTCAGCCGCCGATCACAACCGCAGAAGTTACAGATCAATCATTGAAGTGGCCAGATGTAACGTGCGTTACGTTTTCATAACGCGTGTCAGCGAGCTAGAGAGGGGAGCCTTTTGTGGTGATTCAGGCTCCCGAATAGGGGGTCAAGGGACGCCGTCGCATCTGAATCTCGTTGTACATCTTCCAGGTGATCCTGCCGACTTGTATGTTCCGATACCAATCTCCTGGAGTCTCCTGTCCCGCGGATCGAGGCTCCGCCGGCCGCCCCGGGCGGCTCCCCCCTCAGCCACATCTCTGGAGCGCATGTGAAACGACCAACCTCCCGCGCCACCGCGTTCCTCGCCGCAGCCCTGAGCGCGGCGGCCGTAGCCCTGACGCTCCAGCAGCCCGCCCACGCGGCCGCCGGCCGGATCCGCCTTGGCAGCGCCGCAGACGTCAGCCGCGCCTCGTGGAACGGCCCCGCCTTCACCATGAACGGGGCGGGCGGCGTCGTGACGGCGTCGATGGCCCGCGCCGTCGACGAGATCCGCGGCGGCACCGGCAGCCTCGACGTCGTCGTCCTCGCAGGCTCCGCCCCCACCTCGGGAAGTCCCACACCTGAGTGCGACACCGTCATGGCGCTGGCCGGGGTCAATTCCTGTACGACCTGGACGCTCACCGCGGCGAACGACGGCAACAACAGCCAGGTCAACACCGACGTGCGCAACGCCGAGTTCGTCTACTTCGCCGGCGGCGACCAGTGCCGCTACGCCGCCTGGAAGGGCACCGCCCTGGAGGCGTCCGTCGAATCCGTCGTCGCCAAGGGCGGCGGCTCCGGCGGCGGGAGCGCCGGCCACCACATCAGCAGCCCCCTGGTCTACGACGCCTGCAACGGCAGCGTCACCAGCACGGAAGCACTCGCCAACCCGTACCACCGCTCCGTCAGCTTCACCACCGGCATGTTCGAATGGGCCGACTACGGCGCCGTCCTCAACGACTCCCACTTCGTGGACCGCGACCGCATGGGCCGCACCATGTCCTTCCTCGCCCGCGCCGTGAAGGACGGCCTCACCCCCGACGGCGCCGCCTGGGGCGTCGGGGTCGAGGAAGGCGGCGGATCACTCTTCCTCGACCGCAACGGGCAGGCCACCCAGTACGGCGAGGACGCCTACGTCGTCCTCGCCGACCACCAGCCCGAACAGGCCGTCGAACGCACGCCCCTCACCTACACCGGATTCAAGATCTGGCGCCTGACCCCCGGATCGACCTACGACTTCAGAAACCGCCCCACCTGCGGCTACTACCTGCGCAGCGTCACCAACGGCGTGCCCGACGCCAACCTCTACAACGGAACGCCGCTCACGGACTGCGGCAGCCAGGGCGGCGCCCGCACGCTCGCCGAGAGCGAGCCGAACGACACCCGCGGCACCGCCGACGACGCCACCGGGCTCGCCTCGCCCGCCACCGTGACCGGCAGCATGAAGTCCACCAGCGACCGCGACTACTTCAAGGTAGCCCTGGCCTCCGGACAGACCGCCGCCGTCACGTGCACCGTTCCCGCCGCCTACGACGCCGACCTCTACTGGCTCGACTCGGCGGGCAGCACCCTGGAACGCTCCGTCAACGACGGCGCGGGCACCGGCGAGAGCCTCACCTTCACCCGCACAGCAGCGGGCAGCGGCACGTACTACCTGGAGACGGAGGCCTACAGCGGCTCCGGAACCGCTGCCTACGGCTGCACCCTGACCAAGAGCTGACCCGCCCCCCGTCAGAAGGTCACCGCCCCGTGCGGGCATCAGCCGGGACGGGCCGCGGCCTCTCCCGGCGTGAGCCGCCGCCCGGGGTGCGCCGGCCGCCATGGGGCGGGACCGCAACGAAGAGGCCCGCGTCCAGAGGGCTCGGAGCCCACACCGCGTCGTGCGAGACGATGTCGTCCGGGCTTGCCTGCCGAGGACTTCGGCTGTGCAGCGAACGGCAAGGCAGTGCCAGAGGCGGGAACGGCGGCTCAGCGTGTGGCGGCCGCCCGGCACGCGGATGCCCGGACGCGGGCCCCGGTTCCCTGCGCGCGGTGACTTCTTCGAGCACTCACCGGTGAGTTGCGCGAACCTCACGGCCCGTTGGCCCGTCACCGCTGCCGGCCAGATCCGGTGGCACCGGCCTGTGCTTTGTTGTGGTGGTGGAGGCGAATCCCCGGAACACCCGGCGAGCGCGGAACTCCCCGGCGGAGGTCAGCGCCCTGCCGTCCCGGAATGTCACCGGTCGGCTGGCCCGTCACCCGTGGGCCGGAGAGTCACCGGTGACGTCCGGGCAGTCACCGGTGACTTCCCTCCGGCTGGTCGGTGATTGTCGGGAACTCGCGGATCGCAATTTCGATCAAGGAAATTCGTCCGCGCGCTCGAACGCCACCGGATGGCCGGATCCATAGGGAGAGTCGGAGCGGCCGGCGACAACGCGGCCATGGAGTCCTTCTTCAGCCTGCTGCAGAAGGACGTCCTCGACCGCCGACGCTGGACCACCCGCGAGGAACTGCGGATCGCCACGTGACCTGGATCGAACGGACCTACCACCGACGCCGCAGACAAGCCGCACTCGGCCGCCTGACCCCCGTCGAATACGAGACCGTCATGACCACACCGGCCCTCCAGGCCGCGTGACTGCACCTGTCACCCGAACCTGCACCAGACCCATGCGGGCATTCGGCTGAAGGTGAGTCTCCCTGTCGCAGGTCAGCTCCGCACCCCGCTGCCGTAGCCTCCCGGCCAACGCGCGTACCCGTGCGTCGGCGCGCTGCCCCGTCTGCCAAGCCCACGCCGGCCCGGTGGGGCTCCCCGACGCAGCCCCACCGGCCGTCCGTTGCGGCAGAGGTCAGTCCCCCGAGCAGCAGCGGGCCGTCCCGCACACGGGGAGTTCCGGGTCCGGCAGTGTGCCGGGTGCGGGGGAGGCTGGGCGTTCCGGGGCGGTGCCGCGCCGCGCGAACCTGCCGTCGCCGAGGCCGACCAGCCGGACGTCCTGTTCGAAGGAGGCGAGGACTGCATCGGGGTCGTCCAACCCCCGGGCGGCGCGCTCGAGGTCCATGGAGAACGTGGCCTCGCGGTCCGCGGGCCCGTCCTCCGGGCAGCGGTTCATCCAGATCTCACACCGGAGCAGCTCGTGGAGGAGCCGCTCCCGGGGCAGTCCGGCGAGGACGGTGTGCAGTGCATCGCCCACGGAGTCCGGATCCAGGGGGCGGCCGGTGTCCAGGGAGGGGATGAGCAGGCCGAACAGGGCCTCCTGGGACAGGCCCGACTCTCGCAGCAGCCACCCGGTCGAAACGGGGAAGTACGAGGTGACGCTGCCGCCCAGGATCATGAGGCGGGACCGACGGTCGTAGTCCCAGCGCCTGCGCTCGGCGGTGGCGAAGGCGTCCAGGAACTCCGGACCGTGCTCGGTCAGGCGCTGTCCCGACAGCGGTTCGTCGGAGTGGAGGAGGTCGTACATGGCCACCGACAGGGCCTTCACGTGGCGGCGGCTGTGTTCGACCGACAGCACTTCGCCGGCGGGTTCAGAGCCGGCGAGCCAGGCGGCGACGGTCTTCCGCTCGCGCGTGAACCGGAGCCTTCGCAACGCAGCGGCCGGTTGCCTGGCGCCGAACAGCTCCAGCGCCATGGCCTTGAGGTTCGGGGCACTCTCGACGACCTGGTCGATCAGGTCGAAGCAGACCGACACCACCTCGCGGTCCCCGTGGTCGTCCTGGTAGAAGAAGCCCTCGCCAGTGAGATCAATGGCCCCGCCGGCGAAGTGGATCTCCGTGACGTGCTCCCAGGGAAGCTTGTGGAAGTCCGCGGTCGGAGAACACCCTCGGGCCAGCTGATAGCTGAGGACGTGGCCGACGTCCACACACATTCCGCATCCGGTCGCCTCGCACAGGCGGGAGAAGAATTCGAATGCGTTCATATCGCCCACGACGTACGTCATGGGAGGGAACTCGGCGTTGAAGGGCCGCTCCAGGATGCCCTGGATCCGCATGACGTTGTCGATGCAGACCGTGAGCGACTCGGCGGTGAGCGGGAGCGGCATGAAGTGCGGGTACACGTGCCGCTCGCTCATCAGCCAGACGCCCAGGTCCTCGGTGACCCACGGCGCGCCGCTGAGCTCCAACAGCTGCTTGAGTTCGTCGAGTTCGGATGTCGAGGGCGGATCGGCATAGGCCGGATTGACGTTGGTGCTGTGTACCAGTACCCGCGCCGTACCGACGAGGTCGTGGATCGTACGGCGCTCGAAGCCGTCCGGTGCGGCCCGGCCCCTGCGGCGCAGCTCTGCGTAGGAGGCCGGCCCGCGGTGGCGTGAGCTCGGGGCGGTTACCTCGAAGAAGTCGGGGGCGTCGGCACCGTGTTCCAGATATCGCACATGGAAGTCGGATGGATTGATTCCGATTCCAAGCCCGTACTTCGGCAACTGGGCAAAGTAACTCGGCCCTGACATCACCGCGAAATCCTCCCCTTCGGACTGGACAGCAGAAACCGGCCGTGATCCACCGGGACTTCGGCCGGGCACCTTCCGACGTCCGGCGGTTCTCGTTATGGTATGGCCATGACAGCTGACGGAGCACCGGAATTCGACCCATCCGTTCCTGCGAACAGCGAAGAGGATCTGCAAGAGATCGAGTTCTCCGACCTTGAGCCCGCTGAGGCTGCTGCACTGGAGAACCGCGTGTACCTGCTCGGCGTCCACGCAGACGGCCCGCGCGGAGTGTGACCCCGTACTCACCATTCCGCAGCCGCCGTGCAGGAGGCTCGTGAACGGCGCCACCGGGTGGCGTGTGGGCGTGCCGACAACCGCACTCCACACGCCA
Organism: Streptomyces bambusae; assembly: GCF_020532645.1. Lineage (GTDB taxonomy): Bacteria > Actinomycetota > Actinomycetes > Streptomycetales > Streptomycetaceae > Streptomyces > Streptomyces bambusae. Next base: position 34,328 of record NZ_JAJAUZ010000026.1, on the reverse strand, counting down.
CCTTCCGTGCCGACCGCGCCCGTGCGGTCGCGTGCCGAGGGGCCGGTGGATGCAAGCCCCTGACAACCGGGCCGCCCGGCTCGCCGCGGGGCGGCTGATCGGCCGCAGCCTCGTGGAGACACCGGGAGCCGATGCGGTGTTCCTCAGCGGCAGCCTCGTGGAGGGCATGGGCAATGCAGCCAGTGACATCGACGTCTATCTGATCGGTCCCCGCCTCTCTGCGGAGCGCAGGACGCTGGGTGCCGGCCGCATGCGCGTGGACGCACACCTGGTGCCGTACGAACGGCTCTGCTCCGCCGTGGACCGGGTCCTGGCAGCAGACCTCTCCGCGAGCGCCGGGGAAGTCCCCACCGCCGGCGCGGACCTGGAGCTCGCCGCACGACTGTGGAGCGCGGAGTTCCTGGCCGATACCGGAACGGTGGGTGCCCTCCGGGACCGGCTGAGGTCCGGTGCCACGCAGTTCCGGCGCCAGATGATCCGTCATTGGCTGACCGCCGTCCACCTGGCGATGGAGGACGTCTCGGGCTTCCGCGCGGACGGCGACGGTGATGCCTGTCTGCTGGCCGGTCGCACGGCCCTCCTGGGTGCCGGAAAGGCGGTTGCGGCGGCGTGCGGAGAGTTCCACCTGGGATCCAAGTGGGTCTGGAGGCAGCTGGAGCGGTCCGCTCCGGAAGGCTTCCCCCTGACGTGGTTCCGGACGCTGCTGCGCGGAGACCTGCTGTGCGGCGGCGTTCCCTCACCGGACGACTTGGAGCGCCTCGTGCAGACCTGCTCGATCGCAGCCGCCACCTTGGGCTGGCAGGGCGTTCCCCTGGACGAATGGCCCTGGCGGCAGAGCTCGTCAGGCCCCCTGAACCGCGTCGCCGACTGCTTTCCGAGGGTTCACACGGAGGCCGTGACGGCCGCCGTCATCGGTCGCCGCCGGGTGCGGATGCGGCCCGATGTCGCCCTCGTATGGGGGCTGTGCAACGGGGTGACCGAGGAGGAGCTGGTGGAACGCGCCGGCAGACTGCGCCACCGCGCCGTCGCCTACCAACGACTGGACCCTGACCGGTGCCGCGCCCTCGTGGCCCGACTGCTCGACGCAGGACTGCTGCTCCGGACCCGAGGATAGTACCGTGGCCCACATCAAACTCGGCTTCGAGACCGGTGGTGCGCTGGACCTGTTCCTGGCACTCAACCGCGAACTCCGCGGCCGGTTCCCCTGGGAGACGAGCCTCGTCGCGAGCCCACCCGTCCCCGAAATCGCAGGATTCCTGGAAGGCGTCCGCTCCTGGCAGGCCCATGGACTCGACGAGCTCCCCGCCTGGCTGGCGCAGGCCGCCGACCCGCTGGAGCTGCCGGCCCTGGCTCCGAGCGAGGAACTGCGCCCGGGCGCACGGCTGATCGGCGAGGCCCTGCATGCCGCGGCGCCCGAACTCCAGCCCGCCCTCGCGCAGTGGCAGGGCAGGCGGGAGGCGGCCGCCGTGGAACTGGAGGAACTGCTCGACCTCGACCGCACGGAAGCTCCCCTGCGTGAGGCTCTGGGAGTGCCCGACGTGCCGCTCTCCCTGCCGGTGCGACTCGTCCCCTTCGCCCCGTACTCACCCGGCGCCGGCTTCCTCATGGCAGACGGCAGGCCCGTTTCCGCCTACGTGGACTGCCGCAGGTTCAACGGGTCCACCCTGGCGGACTGCACGCTCACTCTGGTGAGCTGGTTCATGCTGGCGGTGCTGCCGGGCCCGCGGAGGATACCGGCAGAGCTGGCCCGGACGCTGCCGGGCAGCACGCCGTACCACCGGCGCATGCGTGCCCTGCTCGCCAAGGTCATGGTCGAGTTCACGGCGGGCCGTCTTGTCGGCCGGAGCGATCCCGACCACCGGCCGTGCGTGGATGTGCTGGGGTCTGCGTGGCGCTACCCCCGGATGTACTCCGTGGTCGAACGGCGCTGGGGAGCCTACCTGTCGGGGGTCGTCGGACGGCAGCAGGCGCTCGCGGCCATGGCGGAGGAGATGTCGGCCCGGGATCCGCAGTGGTACGTCGACCACGTCGACGCCGCTTCGCTCGCGGCGGACTTCTATGCCCTCGAAGCGATTGCTGCCGACGGCCACCGGGGTGCACGGACCAGGTTCGCGCGCTGGGTGCCCCGGCTCGCCCTGTACTTCGCGCGCCAGCTGGACATGATCATCGGCGTGGAGCTCGGCCACTATGAGCGCGCGGTGAGCGACGCCCTTCCCGAACCGCTGGCAGGGTTCCTCCACGAGGTGACCGAGCAGTCGAGCCAGGTCGCGTGGGCCCGGACCCGTGGCCGGATGGGCCAGGCACCTGCGCTTGCGCTGGCTGCCGAAGCGTTCGCCGGGCCCGGGACGGAGTACGGCGGAGCGCTGTGGGCGCCGGTGGCGGAACTGCTGCGGCGGTACGTGGAGCACGAGGTGTCGGAGACCGTCTTCGTCGACCAGTGCTTCACGATGCAGCACAACAACGGGTCGCTGTTCGACAAGTACCTCGAGACCGAGGACATGCCGCGGGTACTGGACGCCCAGGCCTCCGGCGACGAGGAGACACTCATCGGTCATGCCTCCGAGGAGGTCCGCACCCTGTGGTACGCCCACCGTGCCGAGCGGTGCCGGGGGCACGACCCGGACTGGACCGGCGTGGGCGCCGAACGGCAGGTGCCGGTGGCGGAATCGGACCACTTGTCCTGGACGGAAGCCACGCTCCAGACTGCTGCCCCCGGCACCCTCGGGTGCGGGAACTCCGCACCCGCAGAGGCCCTTTCGCCGGCCGGTACGCTGCCTGACGGGCCCGCGCAGCGGGCGCTTCGGGTGCGTGACCGCACCCTGCGTAAACCGATCACGCTGTCGCTGGACCGCTACGAGACGGCCACGGCCGTCCTGCACACGTCCGAGGGGGACGTGACGCTGGAGCTGTGGCCGCAGATCGCACCCTATTCGGTGGACAACTTCGTCAGGCTCGCCCGGGGCACCCGGACCTGGAAGGACCCCCGTACCCAGCAGGAGGGCACAGGCGGGTTCTTCGACGGCACGGCCTTCTTCCGCCGGATTCCGGGGTTCCTGGTCCAGGGCGGGGACCGGACGGGCACCGGACACGGCGGACCGGGGTACCGGGTTCCCGACGAGGCCCCCGGCAGGCTCGCCTTCGACCGGCCCTACCTGCTGGCAATGGCTAACCTCGGGACGGGGAGCGCCGGATCCCAGTTCTTCGTGACCCTCGCCCCGGCACGGCACCTGGACGGCCGCTTCACCCAGTTCGGCGAGGTGGCCGACGAGGTTTCCCGCGCCGTGATCCTGCGCATCGCCCACGCAGGGACCGACCCGGTGGTCACGTCCGTGACGGTCCGGGCCCGCTGACCACAGCCCTGTGGCCGGCCGGCAGCCGACGGTCGACGAGGTCGGCGACGACCGCCGCATGGTCGGAGGCCCGGATCCCTGCGACGGGACGGAGCGCCGCCAGGCGGGCCGACACCACGCGCTTGGCCGTGCCGCGTTCCCGGCACACGAGGATGTGGTCGATGCGCGCCGGTCCCGCCGCCCCGGCGTCCGGCCGGAGGGCGGTGTCCGCAGTGCCGCCGAGCCAGGTCCCGCCGGGATCGCCGGGGTTCGCCTCGGCCCACGCATCGCAGAAGGTGTCCGTGAGCGGCTCCAGCACGGGGGAACCGGGGGCGGCATTGAAGTCCCCGGTCACGACGGGTGGGTGCACGGCGTCCGGCATTCCCACCGCCATCCGGCTCAGACGCAGGGCCTGGTCGCGCCGGAAGGTGTCGGGGCCGCGCGATGACAGGTGTCCGGTCAGGAACGGCAGCCCGCCCGTGGGCGTCTGCACGACGGCGCCGAGCGCCGTGCGGCCGTGCACCTCGGACAGGATGGTCGTGCGCACCCCGGTCAGCGGCCACCGGCTGAGGATGGCCGTGCCCTGCTGTACGTCCGGGTCGCCGATGCGGGCCTGCCAGTGATGCTGGTTGCGTGCCGGGCCCCAGGCCCAGTGCAGGCCCAGCTCGGCGGCCAGCCATCCGGCGAGGTTCTCATCGCGGTCCTGCCAGACCTCCTGCAGTCCGCACACGTCCGGGTCGGTCTCCTCCAGAATGCCGAGGATGGCCTTGCGCCGCTCCTGCCAGTCGCCGAAGCGCCACCACAGGTTCCAGGTCATGACACGGACGGAGGTCATCCGGTGGGCTCCGCCTCCCCCTGTGCCTCCGAGCGCCTGACGGCTCGATCGTAGTCATCGCGGCTGACCGTCTGCTCGACGGTGAGCAGGAAGTCGCCGATCGGGGTGTGGTGGAGCAGGTGCGCGCCCAGCGGCTCGTACCGTACGGGGATCCGAGCGTCCGGGCGGGCCGCCCGTCTGAGCGGGATGCTGGGAACGGGAACACCGTAGGCCAGCGCGCGCCACACCGGGTGGTCCAGGCTCTGCAGGGTCCGCGGCCTGCGCCAGGCCTCACGGCGGCTCCGCTCGGCCGCTGCGCGCTCCCCGAGCAGGTCCACGACGGCGGCGAACGGGCCGATGTCGCAATGCGCGGCGGCGTACGACAGGAGCTCGTGGAGTTCGGGCGCGAGCTGGTGGGCGGCGGCCGTGTCGACGATTCGGGCGGCAGGAGGCAGCCCCGTGTCGGCGAGGACCAGCACGTCTGCGATGTCCTTGGCGTTGAACCGGCGCTGGAACCGCTCCTCGCAGACGGAGAGGAGGTCCGGCAGGCAGCTGTCGCGCGGCGCCGCCAGCGGCCGCACACCGACGGCTCCCGCGTTGCCCGTCAGGGGAGTGCAGACGATCTCGGCCTTCATCGGCTTGTCCAGCCACCGGTCGGTGCCGGGCCAGGTCAGGGTGACGAAGGGCAGCGGTCGCCGGCTGCCGTGCAGGACGACGGCGGTGTCCTGCACCGGGCAGGAGTCGAGGACGGCTGCGGCAGCCTCCCAGACCTGCTGCTCCGTCGCCACCATGAGGTCCATGTCGCCGACGGGGCGGAGCAGCGAGTCCGGGTAGTGCCGGGCCAGCGAAGCGCCCTTGACGACGCGAGCTCCCGGAACCGCCTTGACGACGCGGCGCAGGATCTCTTCGTACGCTGCGGCACGCTGTCTCGCTCTCGCCAGGGTGTCGCGGCTGCCGGAGCCCAGCTCCTCACCGCACCGCTGGGCCGCGGACAACACCAGCTGGGGAACGGTGCTCCGGACGGCTGCCGCCGCTTCGGTGAGCACGTACGGGGGGGCATCGTCGTCGAGGCCGAGGAGTCCGCGCAGCAGCGGGAGGGTCAGTTGGTCGATGAGCCGTGCCGTGGTCATGGGAGCCCCCCGCTCTGCGGTGCCGCCGCTGTCCGGCGGCGGAATGTCGAGGTCCGCCATACCGGAGCAGGCTCCGGTATGGCGGACGGCGGAGCGGTCAGCGCGACGAGGCGCCGGTCTTCTCCGTCTCAGCGGTCTCCTGCTTGGCGACAGCCGGCTTTTCGACCTTCGGCTGGAGAGTGCTGCACCACATTGCGTCTTCTCCCGTCGTTATGGCATGTGCATACCAACTGCTTCCAGGCAGGCTATTACCAATCCGGATTCTCCGGAAGGGCCAAGGCCAGATACCTGCCCTCGTCCTCGATCATCACGCGGGAGCGGCAGCAGCGTTCGAGAAATGCCGCGACCTCGGCCGTGGCGAGGCGGTGACCCAGCCGCTCGAGGTCGGTGCGCACCCCCTGCACGCTTCTCGCCGCGTCGCCGCATGCCTCGTACGCGTGTGCCTGCCACCCCTCCAGCACGGCCTTCCGTGCGCGCTCGGTGCGCCGGTCGATCAGGGTCAGGTGGTGGGGGAGGCGTTGGTAGAGCAGGGTCGGCCGGGTGGGCTCCGCCCAGCGGCGCTGCCACTCGAGGACGGCCGCGGACAAGGCGTCGACCGCCCGCTCGGAGGCCACGTCGGTCACGCCGTAGTCGAAGAAGTAGGCGATCTTCGCATGGTCCAGATGGCTTGGATAGATGTGCCGGTAACTGCTTCCCGGGCGGATGTGGGAGAGCCGGAACGACGGGTCGGTGAAGTACGGACTGAACCGCTCCAACCAGATGCGGGCCGAGCCGGAAGGAGGCTCCAGATGGTGCAGCAGCGGGATGAGCGCCACCTGCTCCTCGTAGTCCGCATCACTCTCGCCCGGTATTCCCGTCAGCACGTTCCACTGGACGGTCTGGCCGAAATAGCGGGCCCACTTGAGCAGGCGCACGTTGATGGACTTGGTCGCGCCCTTGCGCATGAGCCCGAGAATACGGGTGTTCAGGCTCTCGATGCCCGGCTGAATGCGGAGGATGCCCGCATTCCGCATCGATTTGAGCTGCCCCCGGGTCAGATTGGCCTTCACCTCGAAGAACAGGTTCACATCCCAGTGGCGGTTTCCGAGTTCCTCACACAGGGACGTCAGGTAGGTCATGTCCAGAATGTTGTCGACCGCGTCCACGTGCACGGTCGGATATGCGGTGAGCAGCTCGGTCAATTCGTCCATGGCGCGCTCGCCGCTCTTCGAACGGAACGCCATACCCGCGGAGTTCAGGCCGCAGAAGGTGCAGTGGTGCTTGGCCCCCCACCAGCAGCCGCGCGAGAACTCGACGGGGAGCCGCACCGGACGGTCGCCCAGCAGGGCCCGTCTGCCGTGCCGTTCCAGGGCGTTGAAGTACTCGCGGTAGTCCGGGACGGGCAGACCGTCGAGCGCACGCAGCGGCCGCGCCGGCCCCACCTGGTCCAGCAGCATCCTGGCACCGGCGACCTCCGCGCCGGGGGCGGCGCCGGCGGGCCCGCCGGCCATCTGCCGCAGCAGCGCCGGGAAGGCTTCATCAGCCTCACCCGACACGACGTGGTCCAGCCAGGGCAGGCCGCGGGCGTACTCGGGCCCCATCTCGCTGTCGAAGTTCGCCCCGCCGTATACCAGTGAAACGTTGGGGAATCGTTCCTTCAGGAGCCGGCCGGCCGCCAGCGACGCAGTGTTCTGCAGGAAGGTCGACGTGAACCCGACGAGGTCGTAGCCGCCCCAGTCGACCTCGCCCAGAGCCTTGTCCAGCCATGCGGGAAGCACCGCTCGGCGCAGCTCCACGAGGTGATCCAGCCCGCGCCCGGTGAGCTCGCGCCACAGCGCTTCCAGCTCCGGGTGCTCCTCGAAGTACTCCTGTTCCGGAACCACTTCGCCGAAGGCGGCGTACGCGAACAGCCACTCCCCGAGCATGTGCAACCGCTCCGAGCGCATGTCGGAAATGCCCTCGTACAGCTCGGGTCCCAGCAGCACGGCCAGCTCGATGTTGAGGTAGTGGACCTCGCAGTGGTGCCCCTCCCGGACGGCGAGGGCCTTGAGCAGGCCGCACTGGATGGAGGGGGCGTCGATGCGGGCCCAGGGCATGTTCACCAGGGCCACCCTGAGCGGCTTGGCCGTCTCGTCCACCCGCATCAGCCGGCCACGAGGTAGTCGGTCTGAGCCACCCTGTGCTCCCCGAGACTCCCTGTGTCTTCCACCACGGCGGACTTGATGATCCAGCGAGAGCGCAGCGCCACCTCGTCACCCAGTGCGTGCACCTCCCGGGCGTGCAGGGCGAGGTTGTTGCTCAGCGCGATGAAGTCGCCGGGGCGCAGGAAGACGCGCCTCTTGTGTGTGTGCGGGAGGGCGTCCATCTTCCTTGCCAACTCCTCCGCCCCGGCCGAGTTCCCGCGGGTCCGCCCCTCGATGAAACGCAGTTCGCAGGATCCTGTCAGCACCGCGTGAGCCGTCTCCGGCAGGAAGTCCGCATGGGTGGTCGCCGGGTCCGACGGGGTGTGGAACAAAGGCTCCCGGAGCAATGCCTTTTCCGAGGCGGACAGTTGCCGCAGGATGTCCACGTTGCGCGCGAAGGCCGTGTAGACCTGGTTCCGTTCGTCACTGCGCATCGCGAGCATGTGGATGCGGTCCGGCACCACGGGCTGGTTCCCCAGGTCCTTGTGGAACGGCTGGGCGAGCAGCCCCTTGGAGGACTGTGTCTGCCAGCTCGAACGCCTGGGGTAGATGTCGTTGTAGACGTCGCCCTGGGCGATGTCGAGATTGCCTATCCCGGTGAGCCTGCACAGATAGGCGAAGGACTCCATGAACGACTCGGCTGTGAAGGAGGTCTTCAGTAGGTACTTGGAGGCCACCGGATCATCGGCATCGAAAACCGGGACGCCCTCGTCGAACGGCGTGTTGCGCACCATGACGACGGGATGCTCGGCACGGTCCAGCGCGGCGAGGGAGCGGCAGAACTCCACGAAGCGCTCCGGCACGCCGCCCTTGTCGACGACCGAGCGTACCTGGCGTCGGAAAGCCTCGTAGAACCTGAACGGACTGAGGGTCACGTCCTGCAGCGACTGCTGGAATGCGGCCCGTTCCGCATCCGAGAAGGCGTAGTCGATGTCGAGTTCGCAGAGCGTCACGGATCCCCCCGGTTCACCGATGTGCCTGGCAGCGTGACGCTACCAACGGGCCGGTCGGTCCGGCAACGGGTCTCCCCCGGCCTCCTCCAGGCCGAAATGGCCCCTGTGGAAGGTGAGTTGAGGAACCCGCGCAGGCCCCGGGGTGGTCTTGCCGGGAACCCGGCGATGGTGCAGGATTGCGCGCACATCACGGCATGATCCCCACGTGGGGGCGAGGAGGAATGCCTGTGGCCGGGCCGGCGATACGGGTGCGCGGCGTCGGGCGGAGCTACGGATCCGGAGGCAAGACGGTCCAAGCCCTCACGGATGTCTCCTTCGACGTGGCTGCGGGCGAGATCGTGGCCCTGCTCGGTGCGAACGGCGCCGGGAAGACCACACTCGTGAAGATCCTGTCGACCCTCCTGCTGCCGACCACGGGCGACGTCAGCGTGCTGGGTCTGGACGTCGTCGGCAGGGTCAAGGACGTACGACGGAACCTGAGCGTCGTCTTCGGCGGGGACCGCGGCCTCTACACTCGCCTGTCCGGACGGGAGAACCTGCACTTCTTCGGCATGCTGGCCGGCCTCACGCGCGCCGAGCTCAAGGAACGGGCCGCGGACATGCTCGAGAGGTCCGGACTGTCCGACGCCGCCGACCGACGGGTCGAAACCTACTCCCGGGGCATGCGGCAGCGGCTGCACATCGCGATCGGACTGCTGCCCCGCCCCCGAGTCCTGCTCCTGGACGAGCCCACCATCGGCCTTGACCCGGCGGAAGCCGAACGGCTGCGCGCTGTGGTCTCCGCACTACGCGAGGACGGCGTGAGCGTCCTGCTGACCAGCCACTACCTTCTCGACGTGGAACGGCTCGCGGACCGTGTGGTCATGCTGGAGTCCGGCCGGCTGAGCGCGGACCTCCCGCTGGACGAGTTCGCACGGCGGGCCGGGTACGCAGCCGTGGTCGTGGTCCGAACACGCGGCAGACTCCCCGCACTGGACGACGTGCTTCCCGAGGGGGCCACCGTCGAACCGGGTCCCGGCCCGGCCGGGGGTGCCACGATCACCGTGCGGCTCCAGACCTGGGGCGGCTCCGTCTTCGCCCGCCTCGGTGCCCTCCTCGAACGCTGCGACGTGGTGGACGTCCAGGTCCGGCCGGCCAGGATGGAGGAGGCTTTCGCCTCGTTCCAGGGCGCCGCGGCCAAGGGGAGCACTCCGTGAGCCGTGCGGCGCGTACCGTCGAACACCTCCGGACCACCCTGGACGTCCTCGCCGTCAGTGCCCGGATGCGCGTGTCCGAACTGCTCGCCACACCGGCGACCCTGGTCCTGACCGTCATCCAGCCGACGGCACTCCTGCTGATCCTGCTCCTGTCGCTGCCCGACCAGAGCCCGCAGCGCACCGCCCACGCCGTGTCCGGCGTGCTGCTGACCGCGTTCTGGGGCGCAACCGTGCGAGGCACCGGCGCCGTCCTCGCCCGGGACCGGGCACAGGGAGTGCTGGCCCGCGCCGTGACCGGGACGAAGGACGCACGCCTGGTGGTGCTGGGCAAGGGGCTGGGAGCGGGCCTGCTGTCCATCGGTCAGATCTCCCTCGCCCTGCTGGCGGTGCTCCTGCTGCTGCGCCGGCCCGTGTCGGCGCACCATCCGGGATGGCTGGCTGCAGGCCTGCTGACGGCCCTGTTGTCGGGCGCGGCCGTGGGGATGCTGATCGCGTGCCTGTTCGTCCTCACCCGCCACGCCATGCAGATCTCCACCATGCTGATCTACGGGGTGTACGTGCTCGGAGGCATCCTCATCCCGCCCGAGCTGCTGCCCGCGGCGCTCCGCTGGCTCTCCTACGGGATCAGCCTCCACTGGCTCCAGGAATTCCTCGGCGCCGCGGCGGCCGGACGCGTGCAGCCATGGCCGCTGGCGGCCGCTGCCGGACTGACCGCCATCTACGCGCTCTGCGGCGCCCTCCTCTTCCAGCGCGTGGTCACGCGAGCCCGGAAGGAGGCCACCCTTGATGTCGTCTGAGCGGGTGCGGGCGACGGTGCGGCTGGGGTTCCTCGAGTACCTGGCCGACAACCCCTGGCGCATCCAGGTGACCTCGGTCTGGCCCCTGGCCCTCGCCCAGTGCCTGTTCTTCACGCTGCTCGGCCGGGTCGCCGCCGGACAGAGCGGAGGCGCATTCGCGTTCGTCGGCTCGCTCGCCCTCGTCCTCGCCCTCAGCACCATCGGCGGTGTGGGTGGCGTGCCGGGCGCCGAGAAGACGGCGGGAACCCTCTACCGGCTGCAGCTGTCGGGCATCTCGCCCGCCGGCATGTTCGCGCTGCGCTCCCTTCCCTGGCTGGCCAACGCACTCTTCACTTGGTCGCTCTGCCTGCTCCTCGTGGCACCGCTCACGGGCCATACGCGCCTCGCGCTGTCGCTGATCCCCGCGCTTCCACTCTTCGCGCTGATGGCGCTGACCAGTGCAGCAGCCGGTCTGGTAGCCGCCTCTCCGGCGATGGGCCGACGGGCGGAGCCCCTGCTGACGAACGGCATGATGTACCTGGTGATCACCGGATCCGGTCTGTTCATCCCGGCCGGCAGCTCGCCGGTCATCGACACCGTCGGGGGTCTCCTGCCGTTGCGGCACGGCGTACTTGCGGTCCGCAGACTGCTGGACGGCCGGCCCTGGGCCGCCGAGGTGGCATACGAAGCCCTGATCGGGCTGATATGGGCCCTGCTGGCCGTGGCGCTCTACCGGCGGCAGGCCGCCCGGGCGCGTCGCCTCGGCACCGACGACTTCTCGTAGAGGGGCTGCACGGTGACTCTTGCCCGGTTGTCCGCCTACCGACCGGCCCGGACGACGCTCCACGTCCACGCTGCGCCGACGGTCATCCGGGAAGCGCTGTCCCGGCTGACCCGCGAGCATCACCGAGGGGCACCGCCCAGAGACCCGCAGCGCCCCGTCTTGTTCTCCCTCAGCGCCGGTGACGGCACCTCGCGGAGGATCTCGTACCTCGGCCTGACTCCCGCCAGCGAGGACTGGCTGTCCGAGGCCGCGGGACCGGGCTTCACCGGAGCGCGCTCCGCCGAGCTCGCCCGCCTGCTCGCCGACCCCGCCGGGGGAGACCTTCCCGAGGACACGGTCGGACAGGTGGTCCGTGCCCTCGAGCGCCTCGCCGCCCACGGCCCGCTTCCCGCCGGCGCCACACTCGGGGTGATGCCGCTGGGGTTCGGACCGGACAGCGGAACCGGCACCGCACACTCCCACGACGCAGTGGCGGGCGGTCCCGCTTGCCTGGCCGGTACCTTCCGTGCGAACTCCACTGGATCGCAGTTGCTGGCACAGGGCGGCGTGGGCCTGGCCACGGCCGCCGCAGGCAGGCCCTGGGCCGCCGGGCTCGCGTCCCTCACGGCCGACGAGTTCCGCCGTGCAGGCCACCCCGTAAGCCTCGGCTTCGTGGTGGACGACAACCGCCTCTACGTCCTCTCTGTGGCCCGGGCCGAACTGGCAGGGGCGGTCCGGGTACGGCAAGCGGTCCGCGGGACCCGGTCGGCAGGACACGGACAGGATCCGGATTCCATGCCTTCGGAGAACGACCTGGTACGGGCGCTCGCTCCGCAGGCCGACACGACCGGACTGACCCTCCTGGCGCGAGGCATCGGGCTGGCTCCCGGTGTCGCGAGCGGCCGTCTCGTGTTCCGGTCCGAAGAGGCAGAGGCCGCTGCCGGGCGGGGTCACCGCGTGGTCCTGGCCGTGACCGAGTCCCGGCCGGAGGATCTCGGCGGCCTGCTCGCGGCGGATGCCGTCATCACTCAGCGCGGCGGTCGGTCGTCCCACGCCGGAGTCGTCGCGCGGAGCCTGCGGCGGCCCTCCGTCACCGCATTGGCCGACGCCGTCGTGGACCCGGGCGCCGGTGCCATCCGGCTGGGGGACGGCACCCTGGTCGCAGCGGGCACCGAGGTCACCGTCGACGGCTCGGCAGGTCTCCTCCACCGGGGTGCCGTGCGCGGCACCCCCACCGCCGCCGGCGCCCCGCAGACGGAGCCCGGCCTGTCCGCATGGCTGGACCGGCATGCGTCCGGCCCGCACGCCGTCGACGTGCGGGTGAACGCGGACTCGGCCCGTGACGCAGCAGCCGGGCGCGCGGCTGGCGCGACCGGTATCGGCCTCTGCCGCACCGAGCACATGTTCCTCGGCGAACGCAAATCCCTCCTGGAACGGGTGCTGCTCGCGGGCCGGGGGCCGGACCTCCACGAGGGTCTGCACCGGATCGAGACGTTCCTGCGCGCCGAGTTCACCGAGATCCTGCGGGCCATGGACGGCCTGCCCGCGGTCGTGCGACTGCTCGACCCGCCGCGGCACGAGTTCCTCCCGCAGACCGTCGACCGGCTGAGGGAGCACAACCCCCTGCTGGGTGTGCGAGGGGTCCGGCTCGGCGCGCTGATGCCGGAACTGGCGGCGGCACAGATCCGGGCGCTGAGCGATGCCGCTGCTGCTCTGCGCCGTGCCGGTGCGGACCCGCGGCCGGAGCTACTGGTCCCGATGGTCAGTACACCGGCCGAGATGGAGTTCGTACGCACCCTCGTGGCGGAGGTACGCGACCGGTCGCAGGGAGCGGGCGGCCCCGCACTGCCGTGCGGGGCGATGATCGAGACGCCCCGGGCGGCCCTGCTGGCAGGGGAGATCGCACGGCACTCCGACTTCCTGTCCATCGGGACGAACGACCTCACCGCACTGGTGTGGGGGCTGTCCCGGGACGACGCAGAACTCGAACTGCTGCCCTCCTACGAGTCCCTGGGCCTGCTTGACGCGTCGCCCTTCGACCGGTTCGACAGGGACGCGGTGGGAGCGCTCGTGCGCCGGGCGATCGGCGACGCCAGGGCGGTCCGGCCCGGTCTCGCCGTAGGCGTCTGCGGCGGGCACGCGGCAGTCGGCGAAGCACTCCGCTTCTTCGCCGACTGCGGAGCGGACTACGTCTCGTGCCCGGCACCGCTCGTCCAGGTCGCCCGGTACACGTCCACCCGCGCAGGGTGAACGGACCGGGAGCGCAGGTGTGTCCAGGGCTCGGAAGTAGGGGCGGCCATCGGGGTGTCGCCCCAGTAACCGCCGACCTCCCGGTGGTAGTCGGGGTTGCCGAGGTGCCGGTCGCAGACGAATTCCGGTGCCGCCTTGACCGGGCCCCTGGCCCCTGGTCCGGTCGAGGTAAGCTCTCTCGTCCGTGGTGTCGACGCGGACGATCGTGCCGGCGGGCAGCAGGACCTCCTGGCCGAAGATCCACGGGCCGGTGTCCACGGCGATCCACGAGGAGGCGGTCTCGGCGGAGTGCTTGTCGACCTTGCCGAGGACGAGGCAGGCCTGAGCGCTGGAGGGCTGCACATGGGCGTGGGAAGCGCGCACCGTGTTGGCGTTGCCAAGGAGCCCGGGTAGGTGGTCCCTGCCCTCCGAGATCTTGCGGATCGTCTTCCGCGCGACGCGGATCCTCCGCCAGCACATCCACAAAAACACCATGTGGCTTGTTTTTGGAAGTCCGGGGAGGACAGACCAGCCGCCTCACGCGGCTGGAGCAACTCCGGAACACCCCCGCGTTGACGGGAGGACCGGACCCTGTCCCAGATCCCGTCAAGGAGTGCCGGAACACCCCCGCGTCGGCGGGGAGGACCCTTCGCCACCTGCGGCATTTTAGGCGTTTTTCATTTCTCTTACCTGCGGATGGTGGATGCGGAGGGTCGGCATGGTGCCAGCCGACGCGGTCGAGCGCCTCTTCGAGCTCCCCCGCACCGGACTGAGTGGACGTTAAGTCCGATCTTCATCGGTTCGTGATCGCTCGCTCGTGGTATTGATCGCCACGCCGGACACCTGCTGGGCATGTTCATACCGAGATTCGGTACATGGTGAGAATGCCGTACCCCAGCGACTTGTAGGACGAGCAGTGGGCGTTGATTCAGCCGATGATCACGGCCTGGAAGGAGGAGCGGGTGGCGCGTTCGGCGACCGGGGATCCCGGAGCCTGTGATCTGCGGGAAGTCGTGAACGCGATCTTCTATCAGAACCGGACGGGCTGTCAGTGGCGCTATCTGCCGCATGATCTGCCGGCCTGGTCGGCGGTGTTCTACTACTTCACGCTGTGGCGCCAGGACGGTCTCGACCAGCGCATCCAGGAACTCATGCGCTGCCTGGTGAGGGAGAGGGCCCGGCGATTAGAGGACCCGTCCCTCGTGATCATCGACACCCAGTCCGTCCGCGCCGCGGCTGGTGTCCTCAAGACCACGACGGGACTGGACGCGCACAAGAAGGTGTCGGGCCGCAAGGGCGGCCTGGCCGTCGATGTGATGGGGCTGTTCATCGGCGTTGTCGTGCTGGTCGTCTCTGCACACGACAACACTGCCGGCACCGCCCTGCTCGACCAGGCCGCCGATCGGTGCGGCAACCGCCTGGAGAAGGCTCTGGTTGACCAGGGCAAAGGCTTCGTTCCGCAACCGAAGAGGTGGATCGTGGAGCAGGTCAACGGCACGTTGATGCTGCACCGTCGCCTCGCCCGTGAGTACGACCACCGGCCCGACGCCCCTGCCTCACGCGTCTACTGGGCCTCGGTCGCGAACATGGCCCGCCGCCTCACTACGCCGCCGCCGGCCTGGCGCGACACTCTCGGGCTGGCCGCGTGAACGTCACCGAGCTCTTGGCCGGTCTCCATGCCCAGCACGACGAGGCCGCCGTCCGGGCCGGTGAACTACGTGACTAGATCCAGCACTTGACCGCAGCGCAGCGCAGCGCAGCCCTGGCCGAGACCGAAGGGCGACTCGTCGAACTGGCCGCCACCGCCAAGGTCATCGCCGAACTCGCACCCGCTGGCGGCGAGCCCGATCTGCCCGAGACGGACACCGCCTACCAGGCCATCGTGAACGCTTTCAACCAGCACCCCGGCCAGGTCTTCCGAGCGTGTGAGCTGCACGAATTCCTCGGCATCCCCACTGACGAGGCATCCGTCAACATCACCCGCAGCCGCCTCGGGCGCCTCATCCGCCAAGGCTTCCTCGCCCAGCCCGGACGAGGCCGCGGCCGCTACCAGAAACGGACTTAACGTCCTCTTGAGATCCGTCCAGAAGCATGCCTGGGTGGCCGTGTGCGAGTGAGCGGCTGACGGGCCGTGCGGCTCGATGCCATGGTGTGAGTCGAAAAGTGCGGTTAGCGCGGCGGTGGCCGCGGTCAGTCCCGCATGTGTTCGCGAGAGGCAGGCTGGCTGGCCCGGCGGGAGGGTCGGCGGGTGATGCGCCTGGTCACCGGTCTGGGGAACGGGCTGTCGCCCGGGTTCGCGGTCGCTGAGAACGGGGCGCGGCGGGACCGCCGCACAGGCGTGACCGGCCGCGCCGATTCGGGCGCACGCGTTTCTCAGTACGGCCCCATGAGCTGCCACCGTTCCGCACCGGCTCCGGTGAGACCCTCGATGTCGTCCACGTTGGCGTTCGGAACCTGCGGGTCCAGCCACCGCCACCCAGTGCCGTCCACGTTGAGGATCACCGCGTGGCCGGTGCCGCCCGAGCGGTCGAAGCGGACCAGGTACGTTCCGAGCTTGGTGTCGTCCTCGCCGCCCTTGAGCGCGAGAAGGTATTCGAACAGCGAATCGACGTACTCGAAGGTGCGCACCTTCCGCAACAGACCGCATCCTTGGACGACCAGGTCCACCTGCTGGATGCTGAGCCCGTAGGACCCCGGAGCGGCCACCGGGATCCCGGTCAGCCGAGCAACGGAATCGGCGGTGTGCCCACCGCCGAGGAGGTACGCGCAGCAGGTGTGGACGCAGTTGTTCGTCGAGCCGGAGGGGTTCCAGACCGTCACCGGCTTGGCCTGCTGCACGGGGGCGTTGAACCGGCTCAGGAACTCCTGCCAGCGCAGGTCGAGGAACTCCTGCCTCAGCCCTGTCTCCCTGCTGCTCACGAACTCCTGCCAGCGCAGATCGAGGAACTGCTGCTGCATGCTCTGTTTGTCCTGCGGACCCTGCACGCCGTGCCCGGCCACGAAGTTTCGCCACAGGTTCTCGACGGCCTGCTGCTGGTTTTGCAGTTCCTGCTGGAACTGCTGGGAGAGGACCGGCTGGTTCTGCCGGCTGGTGAACTGCTGCCACAGGCTCTGCACGGTCTGCTGCTGGTTGTGGAGTTCCTGCTGGAACTGCTGCCACAGCGGGTGCGTGTTCTGCTGCTGAGGCGCGAGCGGTGTCTGGCGCTCCATCTTCCCACCTCTCTGGACGCTTCGGTTCAACCAGGCTAGGGAGGCCGCCCGTCGCGCACCTGGCCCGCGGGCCAGCCCATGGGGCACGTTCACCGGAGGGCGAAGCCCGCGTACACGGTCTTTCCGCACGCTCCCGTGGTGCCGGGGGATGCCGTGGTGACGCCCCCGCTCTTGGCGAGCGCGGCTATGCGTTGGCAGCTGTAGCCGCCCGTCTCGCCCTTCGCCTCCTCTGCGGGCTCGGCCGGTACGGCGTCCGACCCGTCCACGACGGGGATGCGCGCATGATTGTGTGAGTTGGTGGTGGTCAGGTCTGGATGGTCGGGTTCCTTCCTCATCGGGGAGTAACAGGCTGTGACGATCATGCGGGCAGATGAGCAGGGCGACGAGCGGGATGTGGACGGCGGGCAGGCGGCGGCCGGGCGGTTGGCCCGGGTGTTGTCGCCGGAGGCGATCGACGGGCTGACCTCGGACGCCATGGAGTCCGGGATGGGACTGGACGGGGCCGGCTGGCTGCTGGGGCAGATCATGAATGCAGTGGTGGAGCGGGCCCTGCAAGGTCGAGATGGCCGATCATCTGGGCTACGAGGCGGGCGACCGGGCGGGCCGGGGGCCGGGGGTCGGGGGTCGGGTAATCATCGCAACGGCGTGTATCCGAAGGCGGTGACGGCGGCGGGGCCGGTCACGGTGGATGTACCGAGGGACCGCAACAGCGGCTTCGCGCCGGTGATCGTGCCCAAGGGCAGGCGACGACTCGGACAGGTCGACGAGAAGCACTAGTTCGTCGGGTTCGGTGAATCAGACCGCGCCCCACGTGGAGTAGACGGCGTCCCGCAGCCGCAGGTCCTGGTCGACGAAGGTGCAGGCCTCGGCGTGGACGAAGTCCGGGCCCGGCAGGTCGGCCCAGAAGAGGCGGGCGCGTTCGACCTGGATCGGGGAGAAGTCCACGGCGGTGACCTGCACCCCGGAGCTGGCGAGGACGGCGGCGTTCTCGCCCAGTACCGGCACGACGGCGCCCAGTCGGTATCGAGCTGCTGTCTGTCCGGGGGACCGTCACCCCTCCCGGGGAGATCGAGGTGTACGAACGGGCCTTCGTGCAGCTCTCCGCCGTCGCCGCCTACGGTCCTGCGGCACGGGCCCGGACCATTCGGGCCCGGGCGGCGTGCGCTTGGGCCGTCTCTTTCGGCTCTTGCCGGACCTGGGCCCCGGTGCGGAGGGTGGCGCCCGGGGAGGTAGTTTGCTCGGATGAGTCTTCTTGATGATGTGGCCGAGCGCGACGGCTGGCGGTGTTGGGTGTGCGACGAGCCGGTCGATCCCCACGAGTCGGTGAACGACCCGCGGGGCCCCAGTGTCGACAGCAGGACTGCCGACCGGAAGGCCAAGGTTGCCGAGCGGCTCGCACACCGCGGGTGCAATACCCGCAAGGGCGCGGTCAAGGTGGTCATCGCCTGGCCGGAGCGGCTGTACGTGGTCGAGCCCGCACCGCTGATCACCGTGGCCGAAAGGCTGGAGCGCAAGGGCGGTCGCGAGACGGTGGGCCGGTGCCCGACCGAGCAGGACGCCCGGGAAACGGCGGACTGGCTGGTGGACCGCTTCTCCCGACTGGTGCCGGGACTCCCGGTGACCGCGGACGTCCAGGCCGGCGGCGGCCAGTTCCTCGTCGTCCTGTCGACCGGCCGCCGCTGACCGGAGGACCGGCGGCGGGCCGGCCGGCACGACCGCTCTACGGCTCGGCCGGGACTCCGGGGTCCCCCGAACACTCACCCGAGGTCAAAGAATCGAGGTCAGCCCCCTCGTGTCATGATCGAACCCGGTTCAGGGAATGGACCGCGGTCTGCTGAGTACGGGGGTACGGGGATGGGTGCGGGCACGGAGCCGGAAGGCTCCTCCAGGTCCGATGAGGAGTGGGAGCGGTTTCTGCGCGAGTCGGTGGCAGGGGCCGCCGACGCTCCCAAAGAACCGTCGGCGCGGGCCCGCCAAGTGGCGAAAAGGCTGCGCGAGGAACCCGCCACCGGCCCGACGGCCTGGCGCGGCTACACGCCCGTGCGCCCCAAGCGGCGCAGGGGCTGGTACGTGGTCGGCTTCCTGGCCTCGATGGGGCTGCTGACGGTGGTCGCCCTCGCACCGGAGCGGGTGGTGGATCCGTTCACCGGTGGGGGGAGCGGCCCGGCGCCGCTGGCGGGAGAGTCGGCCCGTCCGACGCAGGCCCCTCCGGCACAGGCGGCCCAGCGCCCCACTCGGGAGGAGCCGTTCCGCGGCTCGCCGGCAGCGGACTGGGCGAGCGGAGCGGCCGGGATCACCGTGCCGGAGGCCAAGGCGGTCGGGTGGATGAGTGCCACGGAGGTCGCGCAGGCCCTTGCCCGGACCCGGGACTTCCTCGTCGCTGCCAACCTGGACCGCGGGGTTCTGCGGGGCGAGCGCCCCGAGAAGGCGATCGCGCTGATCAACCCCCACCAGAAGGACGTCCAGCAGCTCCTGGAGACCGCCCTCCGCACCCCGGGCGAGAAGGACGACCCGCTCCTCCTCTTCAGCCGGTTCCGGCCCTCCCAGGCTCAGCCGGTGGGCGACGTGGTGAAGGCACGGGGCCGGCTCAGCTACCAGGAGGGCGAACTCGGGGCGGTCCAGGTGACCGCCGACGTCACCTTCGTCTACCCGGTCACCCGCGCGGACGGAGCGGGCGGCGGCGACGGCGACGACATCGTGCGTACGATCGTCCGGCGCGAGCTCGTCCTGAGCTGGGACAACCCTGACAAGGTGCGCACCGAGCCCGGCACGTTCTCGGTCCTCTCGTACAAGTACAACATGACCAACGGCGGCTGCGGCGCCCCGACCGGGTACCTGACCCCGCCCTTCGGCGCGGATCGCCGAACGGAGCACGCCGGCCCGGAGACGGACCCGTACGACCGCAGCACACCGATCGTCGGTGGCGACCCCGCCGTCGACGCGTGCGGAGCGGCCACGCGCTCCTAGGTCGCCACCGGTAAGGGGGTGCCGGCGTGGGGCGTCGAGGACGAGGAGCCATTCGCCTTGGCGAGTTTCGACGCCTCAGACCGGCGGGCATCCGAGGCCGCCTTCTTCATGTCCGGCCCCGCTGAGCCGTGCGCCGCGCCGGGTTCGGTACGGCCGCCGAGTTGGCGGACACCTCGGCGGTCGAGGCGGACCGTCGTGCCCGCAACGCCTTCGGGTGCCCGACGGACACCGCCTGCGACGGCTGCGCCGGTGCCTGGCTCGCCTCGGCCGTCCACCTCGCAGCCTCCGAACGCGCCCTGAACAAGGCGTCCTGGTCGTGAGGCGGAGGGACGGCGAGGTTCAGCTCGGTGCTCGGTGCTCGGTGCTCGGTGCTCGGTGCGCGGTGCTCCGCGATGGGGCGGCAGCGGCGGTGGGCGCCGGTTTCCGGGTGCGGTGCGGGTTGTTTCACGGTTCGCCGGGGGCAGCGCAACAACTCTCGGGTGGCTGAAGGTTGGAGCCCATCCACTCAGCCAGGGAGGACTTGTGAACGAATTACCTGTGCATCCGGGGCCTGCCGCCAGGAGGGGGAAGTTCCTGCCGCGCTCGGCTCGGGGCGGCGTTGTGGCCGCGGCGTTGGCCGTGGCGCTGGCAGGGGTTTCGCTGTCGGTCCCGGCCTCGGCTCTGCCCACTTCCGTCGCGGCGGATCCGGTTGCCTTCGCCTCCGCCGCCCAGAGCTACCTCTCTGCGAGGAACACGGCACTGGTGGCAGGTGCTCCCCTCCCACAGCCATCCGTCTCCGGCAGGGCCACGCTTGGCATGGACAGTGCGGCCGCCCGGCAGGCGAGCACTGCGCAGCTCGCATTGCGCGCCAAGCGGGACCGGCTCATCGGCAAGGGTCTTTCGTACACCCGGTCGTCCACGGTCGTACGGACGAAGGCTCTGCAGGTCGACGGCGACACCGCCACGCTCAGGGTGGTCGAAGCGACGAGCTTCGCCATCAAGAAGGTCCACGGTGACGAACCCGACCACACCTCCTACCAGGCCGACCGTGTGTTCACCTTCAAACGCGAGGGCACCGCGTGGAAGCTGGCAGGCCAGCACCTGGCTCCCGCGCCCGGCCTGGAGCCCATGAACGAGCCCGCGCCTGTACAGCCGGAGGCTTCGGGCCCCGCCGGGTCGGCGCTCCGCGGTGCCGCGACGGGACGGCCGAGCCGTCCCGTGGGCAAGGCTGCCGGGCTGGCCGCAGGCTACAACTACGGTGCCATGGCCGCGTACGCCGACCGCTACGTGTTCAACTACAACTCCTACTACCGCACGTTCAGCGACCGCGGGGGCGACTGCACCAACTTCGTGAGCCAGGCACTCAGGGCAGGCGGCTGGAAGGACGCCGGCTGGCCCTACGCACACACCGGCACATGGTGGTACGTCCAGTCCGGGCAGACCCCCTCGTGGATCAACGTCAACCGGTGGGCCGACTTCGCCACGTACTCCGGCCGGGTCTACGGCCTGTCCAACGTCTGGTACCAGGGTGTCGGCGACGTGATGCAGATGGACTTCGAGGGCGGCACCGACAAGGACCACACCATGATGGTGACGTACAAGGACAGCGGCGGCCAGCCGTACTTCACCTACCACACCAGGGACACCTACCGCCGGCCCCTGCAGGACATCCTCGACCGATACACCACGGCCAGCTACTGGCCGTGGCGGACCTGACACCCCTCAAACCGCAGTTCCAGAGGCCCGGCCGCCGTACAACGGGATGCTGTTTGTCGATTCGGGCCCGTGTGTGACGTCGGCCTTCAAGACCCGGTTGTGGTCTTGAAGGCCGACGTTGCCGTTTGGGGCGGGTGCGGATGTCGATGCAGCCGAAGGCGTCTGGGGAGATCCCGGCGGATACGGTGCGGGTGGCACGGGCCGCGACCGAACTCACCGCACAACCTCAAAGACGAGATCACCGAGTGGCCGTCGATACACCACTCCAGCGGACGTGACCTTTCATCGTACGAGGCGACGGTGCGGTACAGGGTGGACCGGCCGATGCCGAGGTGTCTGGCGATGGCGGTGACCGACTCCTTCGCGTCGCAGCGTCGCAGCGTCGCAGGGTGACGGCGAGGGCTTCGTTGTTGCGCGCCGGACGACGTGAGCGCATCAGCCATGCGAACGCTCGCTCCACCAGCCCTCTCTTCGACAGGGCGGCGAAGCCGGTGGTGGTGCCGTCGCTGGGGTTGACCACCCTCGTCCGCCCGGCGCGACGAGTCGCACGCGTAGTGGATGACGCCTGAGGTTCTCGCCGGCTCCCGACGCGCCCGCTGCTCCGATCGGCTGGCACAGCGCCCGACCGCCGCGCGTCAGCAGAGGCGGGGTGCGCATGCCACGAGACTGGCCTGCGTTGCGTCGGCCATCCGCGGGGCCGTCCGTCCCGTTTCGTCGGTGTGCCCAAGTAAAGCCCTTCCATGGAGGTTGTGATGGCCCGTCGGTCCACCGCCCTGCCCGGTGCTCGTTCCCGCCGGCCCCTGGTGACCTACCTGGCAGTTCTCACTGCGGTCGCGAGTCCCGTCTTCGTCTCCGCTCCGGCACAGGCTGACGACACGCCTGTGTGCGCCACCAGCACGAGCAGGGGTCAGGCATCGATGCAAGTCGCCCCCTCGCCTGACGGGTCCACCACTGTCCTGTGCACCTACACCGGCGTCGCCTCGCCGGGGCCGAACGGCGGCGGCGAGTTCACGCTCACGATCCCTGACCGCGTCATGTCCCTCGTCATCGAGGAGGCCATCGGCGGACGAGGCGGAGACGGTGCTGGGGCACCGGTCGCAGCCGGTGGGGCTGCCGGCAGGGTTACCGGCACGCTGAGCGTCACACCGGGGAACACTTACACGCTCAGGGTCGGGGCGCCGGGTGAGTCCTATCAAGGGGCTCCGGCCCAGGGCGGGTTCAACGGCGGTGGGAACGCAAGCTTCGGGGGTGCAGGCGGTGGCGCCACGACGATCTGCGACGGCGTTTGCAGCCAGGGACTGAACACCTATCTCCTCGCTGCCTCGGGTGGTGGGGGAGCAGGGGTCGGTCCCTTTGGCGGCGGCAGTGGGAACGGCCCGGGCGGCGCTGGCCCGTTCCCGCTGAACGTGGGTGGTGCCGGCGGCGGATTCGGTGCGCCCGGAGGCAACGGCGGCCGGGGAACGAGCCCGTCTCCTGCCACGAATCCCGGCGGTATCGGAGGAACTGCGAGTCCCTTTACGGCAGGCGGTGGCGGTGGCAGTGGAGAGGACCTTCCTGTGCCTCCCCCTGGAAACGGTGGTGGCGGTGGGGGAGGCAGCTCCTCCGGCGGTGGGGGCGAACCCAATGGCTCAGATGGTCAGGCAGGTCAGGGTGCCGCAGCCGGTGCGGGCGGAGCCGGTGGCGGGGGCTACTTCGGAGGCGGATCCGGCGCGTCCACCAACCCGATGCCAGGGGTATCGGCCAGCGGCGGCGGTGCCGGCTCCTCCTACATCCGGAATCCGGCGGGAGCCACCGCCATCAGTACGACCGACGCCCCCACCATCCGGCTCCGCTACACGATCCCCGCTGCGCCGCTCACCGTGCCCTGGGCCGACACCCCGCTGCCCTCTGGCACGGCAGGGAACGCGTACAGCGTCCCCGTCGTGACGGGCCCCGCGACGGGGGGTACTCCGCCCGTCACGTACTCGGTCAGCGGGACGCTGCCGCCGGGTCTGACCCTCTCCTCCGACGGACTGCTCTCCGGTACCCCCACCACGGCCGGGACGTACGCCTTCACGGTGACCGCGACGGACAGCGCCAACCCGGCGCAGACCGTGAGCAAGGCCTTCAGCGTCACCATCAACAATGCGGGTGGTGGTGGGGGCGGATCCATCCTGCCCATCAACCTCAGTGGTGTGCTCACGATGTTCAACAACATCCCCATCAACAACAACGTGTTGAGCCCCGGTTCCACCAATGTCGTCGGCAGCAAAGTCAACTGACCGTTCCGTCAGTGTCGGCGGTCGCTCGAAGAACGACCAACTGACCGCCGCGAACTGCGGAGGGTTGTGCCGGTAGACGACGTGGACGCGAGCCGCCCCGTGGTCGGCCAGGTGCGCGGCGGACTCGAACGCGCTCTGCCGACCGCCGACGACGAGCACCCGCCGCCCGGCGAGCGGGGCGACGTCGACCAGCTCGCAGGTGTGGACCGCGCCCCCCACGGGCACGGCTGCCGCCCAGGCCGCCAGCCGGGCGAACGGCCGCGACTCAGGCGCGGTCACGACCGTCGCCTTGAAGGACTCGGCGAGCGCGCTGTCCGCGCTGAAGCCGATCGCGCTCATGGACTGGCGGACGCCGGCCCTGCGGCAGGCGTCGGCGCATGCCCGGCTGGTGTACTGGGCCCCCGTGGCCGGCGTGCATGACCGCCCGGTCAAGGCCGCCGCGCGTTCCTTCGGCGGCGGCCAGGGCGCCGATGACGGGGCCGGTCCGCTCTATGTTCTTCATGGGAGACCCCAGCCATTCGTAGGGTGGGTCTGGTGGGTCTGGTGGGTCTGCCGCACGATCGGGTGACATCTGAACTGGCTTGCGCTGTAGGCAGGTGGGAAGAATGTTGCTGTGCCCAAGCCTTGTCCGGAAGAGTTCCGCCAGGACGTCGTGCGCGTCGCGGGGAACTGCGGCCCGGGCGTGACGGTCGAGCAGGTCGCCACCGACTTCGGGGTCCATCCCATGACGCTGTGGAAGTGGATGCGCCGGGCGGACATCGACGACGGGGCCAAGCCCGGAGTGAGCAGTCAGGAGAACGCGGAGCTGCGGGAGGCTCGTCGGCGGATCAAGCTGCTGGAGCAGGAGAACGAGGTCCTGCGACAGATACGCCGCGGCCCGCCGCAGGACCTCGTGGATGGGGTGCTTCGGCCCGCCCACCGTGTGAAACCGCACCACCCCGAGTAGGAACGCGGCGGCCGGGGCGGGCGTGTTTCACACCTCCTGATTCAGCGCTGGGCCGTCTGCGGCGGACAACGCCAGACGGAGCCGAACGATGTACTGGCTCGGGCGGTGGCCGACGGTGGCACCTGACCTGCGGACCGGTGGCAGACGAGGGGTGGGCGGGTGGTGGGCTGTCGCCCGCCCGACACGGACCCCGGATCCTCAAGCACTGGTCTTTTCGTGGCGGTGCCGGCCGCCGTCCCCGGCCGTAGGGAGCGGGACGAGAGGGAGTGTTTCCGGTGGATATCGGGCAGACGCCGGTTCTCAGGACTTTCTTGAGGGGTTGCAGCAGGCGCGGTCCCACCCCTTGGCCGTGTTGCCGCAGCCGAGGTGGGGCTGTATGCCGGCAGCCCCACTTCCTGTGCCGCGAGGTTGCCGGCGGGAGCCCTTCGGGGCCGGCTCACCTCTGACGTCGGCTCCCGGGCGACCTCAGAGGTGATGCCGCCGGGTCAGGACGAGGCGTCCGGCCAGCCCAGCAGGCGCGCCCCGATGACTGCCGTCTGGAGGGTGTAGCGGTGCCGGGGGTCACCCGGGTCGGTCTGGGTGAGCGAGCGTATGCGTTCCAGCCGGTAGGTCAGCGCGCGCACGCTGAGCGAGAGGCGGCGAGCGGCCTCGACTGCGACACAGCCGCTGTCGAAGTAGGCGGACAGCGTGTCGATGAGCGGCTGCGCGCCGCCGCGGGCTTCTCGGAGCGGGCCGAGGGTGGTTTCCACGAGGTCGGCCATTGCCTGGCGGTCCCGGGCGAGGACCGGGTAGACGAGCAGGTCGGCGGCGTGCAGCACGGGTCCTTCCAGGTCCATCCGGTCGGCGAGTTCCAGGGCGTTGAGGGCCTCTTCGTAGGAGTGGACGACACCGCCCGGCCCGGGATGGGCGCGGCCCACGGCCACCCTGCCGCCGTTGGTCGCCGCGTACGCCTGCTTGGCGAAGAACACCAGGACCTCGGGCTGATCCCCCGGTGCGACGCAGATCAGGCGGCCGTCCTTCGTGGCCAGCAGGGTGTGCCGGTTCCCGAAGCGGGCGTGAACGGCCGCTTCGACGCCTCGGGCGACCGGATAGCCGTCCCCGTACGGCTCGGGCCCGATGGCGACGGCCACCGCGTGGGCCCCGGACAGACGCATCCCGAAACGCTCGGCGCGCTCGGCGAGGCGGCCGAGATCGCTGCCCCCGTAAAGGAGGTCGTCAATGAACTCCCTTCGCGCCGCCTCCTCCTGACGGACAGCCAGCTGTGGGGCACGTTCGAAGCCCTCGGCGAAGGCGTCCACGGCGTGCTCGACGACGGTGAGCAGGCCGGCGGCCTGAGGCGCGGTCAGGGATTCCTGGACCCTGCGCGCGTCGGCCAGGTGTGCGCGTACGAGCGTGCGCAGGCCCAGGTTTGCCTCGGCCGCCCGTTCGCCCTCGGTCCGGCGGGCATCCAGCTCGGCCCGGGTGAGGCGTCGGCCGGTGCTGCAGGCATCCAGCAACATCTGGGCGTACCCCGCCAGATACTCCTCCGCCACGGTGTGTTCCGCCATGATTTCTCCCCGATCCCGACGCGCCCCTGACATGTTCTTGACGCCGGACCAGGGTGACATGCGGCAAGGACACTGCCGGCACCGGCATCGGAGCGGTTTGAAGACTGCCGGCCACCGGCAGTGCGGAGACCGGGCGGTCTCGTGCAGGATGACGGCGTGAACCGCTCCTGTCCTCCGCGCTCGCGTGCGGCAGCAGGAGTGGGGCACGCGCTTGCCGGGGGAGTCGGGGGCCCCGGCGGCGGGGGAGGGGCGAGGGCGGCGGGGCGGACAGCCCTGCCGCCCCCCGCCTGCCGGGTGCGTGCGAGCGCAACGCGTGAGCGCGTCCGGGCCCGTTCGGGACATGGCCCTCGGGACAGCGGGGGGTTCGGTGCGTCCCGGGATCGTGTCGTCGACGTCTTCACCACGCCAACACGCCGACGCAGGTGGCCGGATGGTCGTCTGCGGGGACGATGGACTGGCGCATCGTCTGGCAGCCGAGCTGCGGGATGTCTACCGGGAGCGGGTGACCCTCGTGGTGCCCGCACCCCCGGACGGCCTGACCGGGACGGATCGTCGCCCCGGAGGCGGCGCCGGGCTCGGTGTCGGCCTGTGGGCCCGGGTGCCTTCCGCGAGGTCTCGTCGGCCGGGTTCCGCCGAGCGGCAGACGGTACGGGAGGGGTGGTGGGTGGCGGCGGTCGAGCCCACCGAGGAGGTGCTGGCCGCCGCCGGGGTGGCCGGCGCTTCGGCGCTGGCCCTGGTCTACGAGGACGACGAGACCAACCTGCGGGCCGCGCTGGTGGCCCGGCGGCTGAACCCGAGACTGCGGCTGGTGATCCGGCTCTACAACCGCAAGCTGGGCCTGCACCTGGAGGAGCTGCTGGACCAGGCGGCCGTCGTCGCCGACCCCGGCATCGACCTGCGCGATCTGGATTCCTCGACCACCGTGCTCTCGGACGCCGACACGGCGGCGCCCGCGCTGGCGGCCACCGCGGTCGCGGGCACGGGCAAGGTCGTCCAGGCGGACGGGCTGCTGCTGCGGGCCGTGGAGCGCACCCCGCCCGGACGGGGGGAAGTAGCGGATCCCGGGCTGTGCACCCTGGCACTGCTGTCCGCGACGACGGCCGACCCGGCCGGCACCGAGGGAGCCGAGCACAGCGGGGAGCGGGGGCCGCAGCTACTGCCGGACGACCGGGCGGTCGCGGCCGCGACGGGCCGGGGCGTCGTCGCCCTGGAAGCGGTGTCCCACGCCGGCCCGCAGCAGTCCGGCAGCAGGCTCGCGGCGGCGGCGCTGCCCATGGGCTCGCTGTTCTCCCGGCGCCTGCGCTGGGCGCTGTTCGGCCTGGTGGCCGCGGTGGGGGCGCTGGCGTTGGCCGGCTGGGTCACGACGGGGGAGCACCCGCTGCATGCGGCCTACATGACCCTCCTCGACATCTTCGCGATCAATGATCCGGCCGTCGGGGAGCCGGCCGGCCGCCAGCTGCTCCAGATCCTCGCCGGCGTGGTCGGCCTGCTCATCCTGCCCGTACTGGTGACCGCGGCCCTGGAGGGGCTGGGCGCGCTCCGGACGGCCACGGTGCTGCGCCGCCCGCCCCGCACCCTCTCCGGTCACGTCGTCCTGCTCGGGCTGGGCAAGATCGGTACGCGGGTCCTGGCCAGGCTGCGGGAGCTGGAGATCCCGGTGGTGTGCGTGGAGTCCGACCCCGAGGCCCGGGGGCTGACCCTCGCCCGCAGCCTGCGGGTCCCGGTGGTGCTGGGCGACGTCACCGAGGAAGGCGTTCTGGAGACGGCCCGGATCCACCGCGCGGACACCCTTCTCGCGCTGACCAGCTCGGACACCACGAACCTCGAAGCAGCCCTGTACGCACGGTCGTTGAAGGCGGACCTGCGGGCCGTGCTGCGCCTGTACGACGACGACTTCGCCACCGCCGTGTACCGCACTCTGCGGGCTGCCCACCCGGAGGCCCTCACCCGCAGCCGCAGCGTCACCCACCTCGCCGCTCCCGCCTTCGCCGGAGCGATGATGGGCCGCCAGATCCTCGGTGCGATTCCGGTGGAACGGCGGGTCCTGCTCTTCGCCGCCATCGAGGTCGCCGGCCATCCGCAGCTGGAGGGCAAAACCATCGCCGCCTCCTTCCGGCCCGGCGCCTGGCGCGTGATCGCCCTCGACACGGCCGCCCCGGAAGAACGCCGCCCCGACCTGGCCTCGGCCCCCGACACCGCAACACCGGGCCAACACCCCGGGCTGGTGTGGAAGCTGCACCCCGGCTACGTCCTGCGGCCCGAGGACCGCGTCGTACTGGCCGCCACCCGCCGCGGCCTGGCGGAACTCCTCGGCCGTCCGCAGCGGCCGGCCGGCCGGGCGCCGGCGGTGCCCGGAGAACGGGGGGACTGACAGGACCGGTCTGCGGAGAACATCCGACGGGGCGGCCCGTGACCCCGGGGCGGCGCAGGCGCCGGCTCCCTTGGTCAGGTGTCGGAGCGGTGTCGCGAGGTCTCGATGTGCCCGAGGTGCCGGGGAGTCCAGTCGCACAGTCCGTCGATCGTCACCCGCAGCGCCCGGCCCGGCTCGGTGAGGGCGTAGTCGACCCGTGGCGGCACGACGGGGTGGACGGTCCTGTCGATCAGGCCGTTGCGCTCCAGCATGCGCAGGTTCTGGGTCAGTATCTTGTGGCTCATGCCCTCGACGTCGTTCCGGAGTTCGCTGCGACGTGGCCGCCCAGGTCGAGGAGCGCTACCTCAATGCCGCCGCCGCCCTGGCTGAGGTCGGAGGTTCGTTCGACGGCGTGGTGGAACTGACCGTTCACGTCGTCGACTGGACCCCGGACAAGATGCCCGTGCTGTTGGAGGGCATCACCCGGGCAGCCGCCAAGCCGGGGGTCACGCCCGTCCCGCCGGCCACGCTGCTGGGCGTCGCGGCACTGGACGTACCCGAGCACCTGGTCGAGATCGAAGCGACCGCGGTCATGGACTGACGGGCGTACGGGTGCGTCGGACACCGTGTCCCGGGTCAGCGGTGGACGAGATCGCGGGCGACGCAGAGCAGGGTCCCCAGAGGGACCGCCCACCTGGCGTACGGCGTGTCCGTCAGCACGCGTCCGGCTCGGGCCGGGGGGCGCAGCCGGGGGTGGAGGACCAGGGCGGTCAAGGTGTCGGCGGCCTCGCCGGCACCGTCCGGGCGACCGAGCAGCCTGCTCAGCCATGGCGGCCGGAACAGCCCGCCCATGGGTTCGCTCGCGGGCCCGACGAACTCCAGCAGGCCGTCCCGGCGGGCCTCGGCGTGGCTGATGGCCGACCAGGGCATGAAGGTCGTGGACCACATCCGGTGGAACCGGACGCCGTCCCCGTCCGCCGTGATCCGCCACAGGGCCAGTCGGCAGGCGGCCCAGCCCGCCACCAGCGAGGTCCATGCCGCCACGACGAGCCCGCCCGCGCTCGGGCCCGCCAGGCTTCCCCCGGCCGGCGGGACCGTCGACACGACGAACACCACACACCACAGGGCCGCGGCCACTCGTGCGGTGCTCCCCGACCGCCAGACCAGTGGTTCCACCGGCCGTTCCATGGCGGCGGCGAGGAGTTGCACCCGTTCCTGCCGGGCGGGTGGCATCTCGCGGCCGCACGCCCTGCGCGGTACCCCGGCGTTCATCTCGCGCCTGCGACCGATTCCCCTCACAGCGCCTGCCCCAGCGGTGCCGGCCGCTTCGCCGCGGGTACGGGGTCCTCGTCGACGTGGAAGAGGCGGGCGATGGGCACGTCGGTGCTGCTGTGGGCGATGATCGAGAAAGCGATGCACACCGCGATCAGCGTGTATGCCTGCCGGCCCTGGGGGATTCCGGCCTGGAGGACCAGCAGTCCGTAGACCACCGAGGCGACGCCCTTGGGGCCGAACCAGGCGGCCACCAGCTTCTGCCGCCGCTCGAACCCGGTGCCGATCAGCGACAGGAGCAGCGATGCGGGGCGGATGAGCACGATCGCCAGTACCACCGCCACGTACCCACCGGGGGAGAGGTCGCCGAACAGCTGCGGGGTGAGGAGCGCGCCGAACACCAGCAGCGCGGCGAACTTGGCCAGTTCCGCCAGGGCCTCTCCCAGGGGCTCGAAGGCGGTCTTGGCCTGCGGGGAGACCGCGGTGAAGACCGCTCCGGCGGAGAAGGCGGCGAGGTAGGGGTTGGCGTGGGTGAGGTGGCACAGCCCGTACAGGATGATCCCGGTGGCCAGCGGCAGCAGCGGCTGGAGTTTCGGCTCGGCGCCCAGCAGCCGGAACCGGACCAGGGCGGTGACCGCCAGCGGCAGCGCGATCCCGAAGACCAGGCCCAGGGCCAGTTCCAGGCTGATCGTGCCGAGCGAGGCCTCCGCCTGGGCCGACGAGGGTCCGGCGGCGGCGATGAGGAGCAGTACCACGGGCAGGGCGAGGCCGTCGTTGATGCCGCTCTCGACGTTCAGCAACTGCCGCAGCTTCGCCGGGACCTCCTTGCGTCCGACGATGGCGGAGGCGAAGACGGGGTCGGTGGGAGCCAGGACGGCACCGACGAGGAAGGACGTCGTCCAGTCCAGGCCCACCAGGTAGTGGGTGACCAGCGCCATGCCGACCATGGCGAGCGGCATCCCCAGCCCCAGCGCGCGGGCCGGGTTCTTCCAGTTCTCCCGGAGCTTGGGGAACGAGACGTGCATGCCGTCGGTGAACAGCACCGCGAACAGGGCGAGATCGGCGGTCACGGCGACGATCTCGCTGTCGGCCGTGATGTGGATCAGACCGAGGAAGCCGTCGCTGACCAGTGCTCCGCCGAGCAGGAACAGCAGGGACGTGGAGAGCACGGTCCGGGCGGCGAGCCCGGACAGCAGCACCGCGATGAGCAGTGCGACACCGAAGACGGCGACGAGCACCATGGCGAAAGGCCCCGATCTGCGAAGAGAGTTGTCCCCTGATCGCCGACCAGACTTCCCGGCACGCCACCGCGGACTTTACACGTTCCTTACGGTGTGTTGACGAGGTCTTGTCGGCAGAATTTCGTACCGCCCGCTGCCGACGGGGTCCCTGGCCCCGACCTGCAGGCACCTGTAACGTGCAGCCGGCGCGCCGGAATCCGGCGCGTGGTGTGCCGGGAAGTCTGGTCGGCGTCTTGGGGACCCTTGTGCCCTCGAACAGCCCGATACCCGGAGGAACGCTGCGATGCGACGACGCCCGAACATGCCGTCCGAAAGGCGGATCGGGACGTTCCTGACCGTCCTCGGCGTGCCGATCAGCCTGGTCGGTGCCGCCTTCTACGTGCTCCCCGGACCCGGCTTCCCTCTCCTGGTGATCGGGCTGTCGCTCCTGGCCACAGGTCTCGTCATGGTCGCCACGGGCTCTCGCCGCGGCTGACCACCCACCCGCACCTCGCGTACCCGCAGAAGGACCGACCTCCATGAAATGGCACTGGACTGCCCTGATCCTGTTCTCCCTCACCCTGCTTCCCGTCGGTCTGGCGATGGTCACCGACCGGGTTCCGTCCCGTCTGCGGGCCCGACTGGCACCGGTCCGGGCCCGGGGAGTGTCGTTTCTGCTGATATACGCGACCGCGCCGGTCAACGCCGTGCCCCGGCTGGCGGGCGCATCGCCGGACACGACACTGGTGTGCACGGCGGCGGGCGGTGTACTGGCGGTGGCGGGCGCCCTGGTGCTCGGCGTGGCGACGTTGCGGCCCGGGCGGCGGGTCAGCTGAGCTCGGCGAAGGTTTCGACGGCCCGCGTCTTGCCGGTGACGATGATGACGTCGCCCTTCTCGACGACGGTGTCGGCGGTGGCGTGGGTGAAGTCCTGTCCCGGCCGCTTGATGCCGACGACCGTGATGCCGTAGCGGGTGCGCACGGCGCTTTCGGCGAGCGGCACGCCGGTGATCGTCGTCGGGGTGATTGTTTTGACGAGCGCGTAGTCGTCGTCGAACTCGATGAAGTCGAGCATCCGTCCGGTGACGAGGTGGGCGACCCGTTCGCCCATCTCGTGCTCGGGCAGGACGACGTGGTGGACCCCGAGCCGTTCGAGGATCTGGCCGTGCTGTCGGCTGATGGCCTTGGCCCAGATGTTGGGCACGTGCTCGTCCAGCAGGTTGGAGGCGATCAGGATGCTGGCCTCGATGTCCGTGCCGATGCCGACGACGACGCTGGGGAAGTCCCCGACGCCGAGCTGGCGCATGACGACGGGGTCGGTGCAGTCGGCGACGGCCGAGTGGGTCAGGATGTCGCTGTGCTTCTGGACGAGCGTGGAGTCGGTATCGATACCCAGGACGTCCCAGCCGCGTCGGGTCAGCTCGTTCGCCAGGGAACTGCCGAACCGGCCCAGCCCGATGACGGCGACCCGCTGGTCGACCGACCAGGAGCCGGTGAAGACCACCGTCTGACCGCATCCCCGCGGCCCGGCTCCTTCGAGAGGGCCCGTATCCACCCTCGCGCCTTGGGTGGATACGGGCCCTCTCTCCCGTCCGAACCTCGTCATCGCACGTCAAAGCCCCCCTGGCCACATCCCGCCCCTGCCGATAGGGTGTAAAGAACGCGTCAAAACGCTCATCGCATCGAACGAGAGCGGACGCGGGGTGTGCCGGGAAGTCTGGTCGGCGTCCTTGGGGCCGTGTGCCCGAATGCTGCCGACGCCCCCGGAGGTACCCCGCCATGACCGCTGCCCCGCCCCCACCGCGCTCCCCCTTCCTCGGCCTGCTCCCCTGGCCCGAGCGCCGCGCCATCGCCGACGCCCTGCGCACGGAGACCATCGGCGGACTCGTCCTCCTGGCGGCCGCGGTCATCGCGCTCATCTGGGCGAACAGCCCGCTCGGGGACGTGTACCAGCAGATACGCGACTTCCATTTCGGCATACCAGACCTCGGCCTGGACCTCTCCGTCGGCCACTGGACCGCCGACGGCCTCCTCGCCGTGTTCTTCCTCGTCGCGGGCATCGAGCTCAAACGGGAACTCGTCGTCGGCGAGCTCCGCACCCCTGCCACGGCCGCGCTTCCGGTCGTGGCCGCGCTGTGCGGCATGGCCGTACCCGCCGCCCTGTATGCCCTCACCGCCGGACTCGGCGGCGGCAGCCTCGACGGCTGGGCCGTGCCCATGGCCACCGACATCGCCTTCGCCCTCGCGGTGCTGGCGGTGATCTCCACCCACCTGCCGGCCGCCCTGCGGGCCTTCCTCCTCACCCTCGCCGTCGTCGACGACCTCGGTGCCATCCTGATCATCGCCATCTTCTTCACCAGCGACCTGAACTTCTGGGCCCTGGGCGGCGCCGTCGCCGGCCTGGTCGTCTTCTACGCCCTCCAGCGCTTCCGGGTGCGCGGCTGGTGGTGGTACGTCCCCCTCGGCATCGCCATCTGGGCGCTGATGTACAACAGCGGTGTCCACGCCACCGCCGCCGGAGTCGCCATGGGCCTGATCCTGCGCACCACCACCGACAAGGGCGAGGACGCGTCGCCCGGTGCCCGCACCTCCCACCTCCTCCACCCCTTCTCCGCCGGCGTGGCCGTCCCCCTCTTCGCCCTCTTCGCCGCCGGGGTCTCCGTCTCCGGCGGTGCTCTGGCCGAGGTCTTCACCAGGCCCGAACCCCTCGGCGTGGTCGTCGGACTGGTTGCCGGAAAGATCCTCGGCGTGTTCGGCGGGACCTACCTCGCCGCCCGTTACACCCGTGCCCGCCTCAACCCCGATCTGGCCTGGGCCGACGTCTTCGGACTGTCCGTCCTCGCCGGGATCGGCTTCACCGTCGCCCTCCTCATCGGCGAACTTGCCTTCCCCGGCACCGAAGCCGGTGAACACGCCAAGGCCGCCGTCCTGGTCGGCTCCGTCCTCGCCGCCGTGCTCGCCGCCGTCCTGCTCCGGCGCCGCAACGGGATCTACCGGCGCCTGTACGAGGAGGAGACACTCGACGCCGACGCCGACGGCATCCCCGACATCTACCAGCGCACCGCCCAGCCCGGCGCCGGCCACTGACACAGCGGGAGAGGAGCGAGGGTGGGCGCGACGCTCCTGGCGATGGCCGTCGTCATCGCAGCCCTGGTGATCAGGACGGCGGTCGCGGAACTGCGCGACCCCGGCGCCGGGCGCCGGCAGTGGCGCTTCCTGCGAGACCCACGCGCACTCGCAGCCGGTGCTTGCGTGACGCTCGTCCTTGCCCTGGCCGGCTGGCGATCGGGAGGACTGCCGGCCTTGCCGTGGGCCGTGCTGGCGGGGGCCCTGGTCTCCTTCACCATCGGCGGACGCGAACCACCGGACTGACGTCCGCAGTGGAGGTCAGCGGCCGGGTGCCTGCGGGCGGGTGTTCTTGTGGGGGAAGCTGGGGCGGCCGTGTGCTGGAGAGGGGAGAGCCGGATGGCCTGGCTGTTCAACGTCGTCGGGGTGGTCATGGTGCTCTA
>NZ_JAJAUZ010000025.1 GCF_020532645.1 Streptomyces bambusae | reverse complement strand
CGCCGCCGCACGCGCACCCGCAAGGCCGCCGAGGCCCCGGAGGCGTAGGCACAGCACGGCCCGCAGGCCCGGTTCCCCGCTCGTCGGGGGGCCGGGCCTGCGGCGTGTTACGGGCCGGTAGGTTGTGCGGTATGAGCAAGCCGCCGCGTCTGACCCTGCCTCCGTGCGCCCGTGCGTACCGTCTGCGCACCGCGCGCGGGGAGTTCGCCGTCCACGAGGCCGGGCCGGCCGTGCTGCCTGGCACCGTGCTGCTCGTGCCGGGGTTCACGGGCAGCAAGGAGGACTTCATCGGCCTCCTGGAGCCGCTGGCCGCCGCGGGCCGGCGGGTGGTGGCCGTCGACGGCCGCGGGCAGCACGAGAGCGAGGGCCCGCGCGACGAGTCCGCGTACGCCCTCGACGAGCTGGCCCGGGACGTGCTGGCGCAGGCGGCGGCGGTGGCCGACGGCGGGCCGGTGCACCTGGTCGGGCACTCCTTCGGCGGACTGGTGGCCCGGGCCGCGGTGGTCCGCGAGCCCGGCGCGTTCGCCAGCCTGACCCTGATGAGCAGCGGCCCCGGCGCCATCGCCGAGGACCAGCAGCCCCGTACGAAGCTGCTGGTCGCGGCGCTGGAGTCGACCGGCGGCGACATGCCGGGCATCTGGCAGGCGATACGGGCCATGGATCCGGAGGACGCGGTCCCCGACGCGCCGGCGCTCGCCGCCTTCCTGCGGGACCGCTGGCTGGCCACCGTGCCCGAGCAGCTGATCGCGACCGGCCGGGCGCTGGTATCCGAGCCGGACCGGATCGACGCGCTGCTCGCCGCCGCTCCGCGGCTCCCCGTCCACGTGCTGTCCGGCGAGGTGGACTACGCCTGGCCGGTCACTCGAATGGATGACATGGCGGCGCGCCTGTCGGCGGCCCGTACGGTCGTCCCGGGCGCCGAGCACTCCCCCAACGCAGAGGCCCCGGAGGCCACTGCTGCGGCCCTGCACGCCTTCTGGTCGGCCGTTTCGGGCGGCTGACGGCACCTCCCCCGGGCGCCCCGCGCCCCCGTCCGGCGTTGCTCCGGTCGAGGGGCGGATGTGGCGACGGTTCCCTAGGATGGGCGAATGTGACGGACGTCACGCATAAGGTCCGCGAGACCGGCTAATATTTAGCCAGTGAAAAAATTTCCTTAGCGTAGGGAATGTTTGTCCCCTACACCTCGTTGGACCGTGTGCAAGGAGTACACAGACGAAGGGAGAAGCCGTGCGCTTCGAGATTCTGCGCCTGGACGACGTCGACGGGACCGCCGTGGACAGCACCGTCGTGGACGCCGCCTCCGTCAACCGGATCGTGCAGCAGGCCGCCGCGATCGGCCAGCGCATCCTCATCCGACCGGCCGAGTCCGCGTCCTCCTGACCGGCGGGACCGACACACCCACACGTGCAACGCCCCCGCACCTTCCGGTGCGGGGGCGTTCGCGTGCGCGGGGGCCGGCGGGCGCGGGGTCAGGCGCCGCGGACCACCTGGAGCACACCGTTGATGATCTGCTGGACCGCGATCGCGGACAGCATCATGCCGGCGAGCCGGGTCACGAGGACCACGCCGCCGTCCTTGATGACCCGGATGATCACCAGCGAGTAGCGCATCACGAGCCACAGCACCACGTGCATGGCGGCGATCGCCGTCCACACCGACAGCTGGCCGCCGAACCCGTCGGCCTTCTGGACGGCGAGGATCACCGAGACGATCGCACCCGGACCGGCCAGCAGGGGCATGCCCAGCGGGACGAGGGCGACGTTGACGTCCTTGGTCTGCTTGGGCTCGTCCGTCTTGCCGGTGAGCAGGTCGAGCGCGATCAGCAGGAGCAGCAGACCGCCCGCGATCATCAGCGCCGGCACCGACACGTGCAGGTAGTCCAGGATCTGCTGACCGCAGAGACCGAACACGGCGATCACGCCGAAGGCCACGCAGACGGCCTGCCAGGCCATCCGGCGCTGCACCTTGACGGGGCGGCCCGAGGTGAGCGCGAGGAAGATCGGGGTGATCCCCGGGGGGTCCATAATCACAAAAAGCGTGAGAAAGAGGGATCCGAAAACGGCAAAGTCGAACACAGTGATGGCCTTGCAGGAAGAGGTGTACGAAGTACGCGGAAAGGGCGCGCGGAAGCACCTGCGGGGACCGGGCGGCGTCGTGCGGCCGGCCGGTGGGGTGTGGAGGGGGCCCGTCAGGCGCTGTGGAGTCCGCCGGCGCCCGGCACCGGGAACGCCCCGAAGGCACGGCGGGTGATCTCGCCGTAGATCTCGGGGTCGGTGGTGAACTCGCCGAGCCGGCAGGTCTTGCGGCTGCCGTGGTAGTCGCTGGAGCCGGTGGTCAGCAGTCCGAGTTCGGCGGCGAGGGCGTGCAGGCGGGCGCGGGTGGCGTCGTCGTGGTCCATGTGGTCCACCTCGATGCCGTCGAGTCCGGCCGCCGCCAGCTCGGCTATCGCGCTCTCCGGGACGGTCTGCCCGCGCTTGGCGGCGCCGGGGTGCGCGAAGACCGCGACTCCGCCGGCCGCCTTGACCAGGCGGATCGCCTCGAACGGGTCGAGCTCGTGCTTCTCCGCGTAGGCGCGGCCGCCGTCGGCGAGCCACTCGGTGGTGAAGGCGTCGGAGACGGTCTTCACGACGCCGAGCTCGACGAGGGCGGTGGCGATGTGCGGGCGGCCGACGGAGCCGTCGCCCGCGATGCGGGCCACCTGCTCCCAGGTGACCGGCACGCCGAGGGCCTGGAGCTTGCCGACCATGGCGCGGGCCCGGGGGACGCGGTCGTCGCGGACCAGCTCCCGCTCGCGCGCGAACGCGGGCTCCTCGGGGTCGAAGAGGTACGCGAGCATGTGCAGCCCGACGCCGTCGAGGCGGCAGGACAGCTCGGCGCCGGTGACCAGGGTGAGACCGGCGGGCAGTGCGGCGACCGCCTCCGCGTGGCCCCGGACCGTGTCGTGATCGGTGATCGCGACGACGTCCAGTCCCGCGGCAGCCGCGTTCCTGACCAGCTCGGCGGGGCTGTCCGTACCGTCCGAGGCGGTGGAGTGGGCGTGCAGATCGATACGCACGGCGCTCCATGTGACTACGGACGGAAAGGGGACGCCCCATGATACCCCGCGCGCCCGCCCCTCCCGGGGCCCGGCCCGCGCCCCGCGGGGTCAGTCCGAGGAGAGGATGCGGGGGGTGAGGGCGCCGCAGGGGACGAGGTCGAGTTCGGCGCCGGCGTCGCGGAGGTCGGTGAGGACGAGCTCGTCGTACATGAGGAGGCCGGACTGCTCCGGCCAGACGACGGCCCACAGCCACAGGCCCCGCGCCTCGCCGACGAAGACCGCCCGGTCCTCGGGCGTCCCCGTGACGTGCCACAGCGGAGTGGGACGCCCGGCCGCCACGACCTTCGCGTGCGGCGGCGCGGACACGTTGATCCGCGGCCCGGGATCCGGCCCGTCGATACCGGCGTACCGCGCCCCCAGCCCCACCCCCAGCTCCTCCGCCACCAGCACCAGCTCGCCCATGCCGCCGAGCGGCCCCGGCCCGGAGCAGGCGACGGCCGTGGCCCGCCCGCCGCTGCGGTCGTCTCCCGCGCACGCCACCCCGGTGAACAGCCACCCGACCGGCAGCGGCCACGGCATCCACACCGGCACCTGCGCCCGGTTCACGACCACCCCGAGGCCTTCGACACTCGGCGGGATGACCGGTTGCAGCGGTTGCACGGCGCCGTGGACGGCGCACTGCCAGGTATCGGCGAAAAGACCGGGCGCCCTGACCCGGCCACCGCACTTAGGGCAAGTCGGTTCACCCCTCATAACTGCCCACGCTCCTCCCCAGCCGCCGCCCCGTCAAGACACGATCACCCGTCCGGATGCCATGCGTACCCGCCGTGGCCGCGGTCAGTCCAGCGCGACCGACGCCCGCAGGGGGTCGCGGAGGTCCGTGCCGCGGGCCAGCCACCGCTCCTGGAGCGCCGCCGCGCCGTGCACCCGCTTCCAGGCCGCCTCGTTCGGCGTCATCGGCAGCAGCGGCAGGAACCGCACCGGCTCCAGCGGCTCGTCCAGCTCCAGGTCCTCGACCAGCCCGCCCGGCTCGGCGACCAGCACGGACGTGAACGGCGCGCCCGGCCACAGCGGTTCCCCGACGTCCAGCGAGGCGCCCGGGGCCACCACCAGGCCCTCGACCTGCGGCGAGGCGGCGAGCACCGCCAGTGCCCGGAGCACCTTGTCGGTGTCGGCGGCGCCCGCCCGGACCGACAGCACGAGTTCGGCCCGCGGGCCGCGCAGCGGGTCGGCCACCATGGCCGTCGGGTCCGCCATCGGCTGCCCGGACATGCCGAGGGTGGCGTACCGCACCACCTCCCCCTCGGTGAAGCGGAGCACCTCGATGCGGTCGGTGCCGAGGAAGGTGACCGCCGCGCGTGCATCGGGTTCGCCGAGCGCGGTGCGCAGCCGGGCTTCTACCAGAGCGAGAACTTCTGCCATGCGGTGAGCATAGAACTGCTATCCGCCGGGTAAAGGGCCCGTCTTGACCATCTGTCGGCTGATAGTGTTGACCGCCGGTCAGGGCAGCGTGCAGAAGAGCCAGTTCCGCGCCCCGACCCAAGGACATCCCCTACGGGGGACCGGCCGGAGGAGGTGGGGTCTGCGATGGACCGAAGTCGATCGTGCAGTACCAACCGCTCTTCGGCGGGGTCCTGCCTTCCGGTCTGACCCCTTCCGCCCGGCCGTGACCACGGTCGTCCGGTTCCGTCTCCCGTGACGGCATCCCGCTTCGGTGAAGAGCGACGGCAGCACTTTTCCTCCCGTCCTGTGCCTTCCGCCTGCCCGCAGCGGGCCGGAGGTCTCCCGTCCGTGCGGTCGCGGCCGCACGAAGGAGCCTGCCATGTCGATGATCCGTGACCTGCGCGCAGCCGTACGCCCGTCCCTGCGCAAGCCCAGCCCGGCGCACAGCCTGTACGACCCGACCCGCGACCCCTCGGCGAGCAGTGCCGTCGTGGACTGCGCCGTGTACCGCGGCGGCCGCCGGCTGCCCGGGGAGTGCCTGTCCCCGCGCGAGTCGATGCGCCGGGTCCGCGAGGACGGCGGGTTCGTGTGGATCGGCCTGCACGAGCCCACCGAGGCCGAATTCGCCGGCATCGCGAAGGAGTTCGGCCTCCACCCGCTGGCCGTCGAGGACGCGGTGCACGCCCACCAGCGGCCGAAGCTGGAGCGCTACGACGACACCCTGTTCACGGTGTTCAAGACGATCCACTACGTCGAGCACGCCGAACTGACCGCCACCAGCGAGGTCGTGGAGACCGGCGAGGTGATGTGCTTCACCGGCCGGGACTTCGTCATCACGGTCCGGCACGGCGGCCAGGGCTCGCTGCGCGCACTGCGCCACCGGCTGCAGGACGACCCCGAACTGCTCGCGAAGGGCCCCTCGGCGGTGCTGCACTCGCTCGCCGACCACGTCGTCGACGGGTACATCGCGGTCGCCGCGGCCGTGCAGGACGACATCGACGAGGTGGAGAGCGCGGTGTTCGCCGCCCCCGCCAAGGGCAGCCCGCGCGGGGTGGACGCGGGCCGCATCTACCAGCTCAAGCGCGAGGTGCTGGAGTTCAAGCGGGCGGTGGCCCCGCTCCAGCGGCCTCTGGAGCTGCTCAGCGAGCGGCCGATGCGACTGGTCGACCCGGCCATCCAGAAGTACTTCCGCGACGTCGCCGACCACCTGGCACGGGTGCACGAGCAGGTCGTCGGCTTCGACGAGCTGCTGAACTCGATCCTCCAGGCGAACCTGGCGCAGGCGACCGTCGCGCAGAACGAGGACATGCGCAAGATCACCTCCTGGGCCGGCATCATCGCCGTCCCCACCATGATCTGCGGCGTGTACGGGATGAACTTCGACCACATGCCGGAGCTCCACTGGAAGTACGGCTACCCCATGGTGATGGGCGCCATCGTCGGCATCTGCTTCACCATCCACCGCGCCCTGCGCCGCAACGGCTGGCTGTAGCGGGATCCGTCCGCTCCCCCGCCCGGACGGGACCCGCGCCCCGTCTAGTCTGTGCGCATGACACTCAGCACGCTCGAACTGGCCCTCGTCGAGGAGGCCGCGAAGAAGTCCGGTCTCGTCTGGGTCCGCGGCAGCGGACCCGACCGGGCACTGTGGCACGCCTGGGTGGACGGGGCGGTGCACGTGCTGGGCGACGGGCCGGGCGAGCAGCCGTTCCCGGGGCTCTCGGACGGCGGCACCGCTGAGGTGACGGTCCGCAGCAAGGACAAGGGCGGCCGGCTGGTCGCCTGGACGGCGTCGGTGACGGAGCTGGCCCCGGCGTCGGAGGCCTGGGAGACGGCGGCCGCCGAGCTGAAGGGCAAGCGGCTGAACGCGCCCGACTCGGAGGAGATGACCGCGCGCTGGGCCCGCGAGTGCCGGCTGCTGCGCCTGGAGCCGGTGGCCGTGGCGGCCGCCCTGCCGGAGGGCTCGCTGGCCGCGGCCCCGCTGCCGTCGCCCGCCGTCACCCGGCGGCCGGTCCCGGCGGCCCTCCCGAAGCTCCTCCTCAAGCGCAAGCGGGCGAAGAAGGGCTGACTCCGCCCGCTCCCCCGCCGGCTCAGCCCCGGGACGGGAGCTGGGAGCCGTAGTCGAGGGTCTCGTCCTTCGGCGGGGCGGTCAGCGTGAACGGCTTGTCCCAGTCGGCCAGCTCCATGATCCCGGCGCCGCCGGCCCGCTCCAGGCGCAGCGGGAACGGCGTGCCGATCAGGGAGACGTCGAGGCGGCCGCCGGCGCCCTTGTCGGCGGTGATCTCGATGGTCCGAACGCTGCCGACCTTCCGGTACGCGCCCTTCTCCAGCTTGCCGTTCAGCCCGAGCAGTCCGTCGAGCAGGACGTCCATCTCTGTGAAGCCGCGCAGCTGCTTGTAGGAGGGGTCACCGGCCGGGACCTTGACGTACTTGTCGCCGAGCTTGTCGGCGGCGGCCTCGCCGTCCGCGCCGTCCGCCGTGCCGGAGGGCGTCGGGGCGGGCGAGCCGGTGGCGTCGGCCGGCTTGCGGCCCCAGAACTCGGCGTCGGCCTTCAGGTACAACTCCTCGCCGACCCGGAGCAGCTCGAAGGTGCTCCCGCTGGCCTTCACGCGGCCCGCGCCGCCGTCCGCCTTGAGCCGCATGTCGAGGGTGAAGGACTTCCCGCCGCTGACGACCGTGCCGGACAGCCGTACCGCGTCCGCTTCGGTGGCCGCCGAGCGGGCCTTCGCTTCGATGGCGTCTGCGGCCAGCTTGCCCACCCCGTTGGTGCCCTTGTCGGGGTCCTCCCCGCAGCCGGTGGCCGCCACGGCCAGGCCGGCGCACAGCGCGCCGACGACGGCGGCCCGGCGGAGCCGGACGGCCGGGGGGAACACGATCACGGGCGGGCCGCCTCTCGTCTGGGCTCGGTGCAGCAGGCAGCGTACCCGGGCGTAGCCCCGCGTCCGGGACCCAGGTGCGCCGCACGCCGCGCCGGGCCGGGGCGCCGGGTGCCCCGGGCGGCTGCCCCACCAGCGCGGAGCGCCGGGGCACGGGCTAGCCTGAGAGCCGTACCAGGCGAAACGGTTCACGAGGAGGCGCACGGATGGCAGGAGGCGCCCCCCGGATCTTCGTCTCGCACCTGGCCGGAGTGCCCGTCTTCGACCCCGCCGGGGACCAGGTCGGCCGGGTCCGGGACCTGGTCGCGATGCTGCGGGTGGGCGGGCGGCCGCCGCGGCTGCTGGGCCTGGTCGTCGAGGTGGTCAGCCGGCGCCGGATCTTCGTGCCGATGACCCGGGTGACGGGCGTCGAGTCGGGGCAGGTCATCACCACCGGTGTCGTCAACATGCGCCGCTTCGAGCAGCGCCCGACCGAGCGGCTGGTGCTCGGGGAGCTGCTGGACCGACGGGTGCACCTGGTCGACGGCGGCGAGGAGGTCACCGTCCTGGACGTGGCCATCCAGCAGCTGCCGGCCCGCCGCGACTGGGAGATCGACCGGATCTTCGTGCGCAAGGGCAAGGGCGGGGCGCTGCGCCGCCGCGGCGAGACCCTGACCGTCGAGTGGTCGGCGGTGACCGGCTTCTCGCTGGAGGAGCACGGGCAGGGCGCCGAGAACCTGGTGGCGACCTTCGAGCAGCTGCGGGCCGCCGACCTGGCGAACGTGCTGCACCACCTGACGCCCAAGCGGCGCGCCGAGGTGGCCAACGCCCTCGACGACGACCGGCTCGCGGACGTCCTGGAGGAGCTGCCCGAGGACGACCAGATCGAGATCATCGGCAAGCTGAAGGAGGAGCGCGCGGCCGACGTCCTGGAGGCGATGGACCCGGACGACGCGGCCGACCTGCTCTCCGAGCTGCCCGAGGACGACCAGGAACGGCTGCTGACGCTGATGCAGCCGGACGACGCGGCCGACGTGCGGCGGCTGCTGTCGTACGAGGAGCGCACCGCGGGCGGTCTGATGACGACCGAGCCGATCGTGCTGCGCCCGGACGCGACGGTCGCGGACGCGCTGGCCCGGGTCCGGCAGTCGGACCTGTCGCCGGCTCTGGCGGCGCAGGTGTACGTGTGCCGGCCGCCGGACGAGACGCCGACCGGCAAGTACCTGGGCACGGTGCACTTCCAGCGGCTGCTGCGCGATCCTCCGTTCACGCTGGTCAGCTCGATCGTGGACACGGACCTGCGGCCGCTGCGGCCGGAGGCCTCGCTGGCCTCGGTGACCAGCTATCTCGCCGCGTACAACATGGTGGCGGTGCCGGTCGTCGACGAGAGCGGTTCGCTGCTGGGCGCGGTGACCGTGGACGACGTACTCGACCACCT
Organism: Streptomyces bambusae; assembly: GCF_020532645.1. Lineage (GTDB taxonomy): Bacteria > Actinomycetota > Actinomycetes > Streptomycetales > Streptomycetaceae > Streptomyces > Streptomyces bambusae. The sequence continues at coordinate 97,937 of NZ_JAJAUZ010000025.1, read as the reverse complement.
GCTGCCGGAGGACTGGCGGGAGACGGGCTTCCACGCCGAGGAGGGCGTCGGTGGGCACTGAGCGCAGCCGGCGCGAGCCGGGGCGGGAGAGGTCCCGCGAGAAGGCACGTGAGAAGGCGCGCGAGCACGGGCTGGCGGACCGGCTGGAGGAGCTGGCCGAGCGGGCCCGGGAGCGGGCCGACCGGTCCGAGCGGTCGGAACGCGCGGAGCGGGCGAAGGCGGGGTCGACCGGGTCGAGCGCGCTGTCGCGGTCGCGGGTGCGGCTGGACCTGCCGAAGGCGCCGCGGCAGAAGCTGCTGCCCGAGTACGACCCGGAGGCGTTCGGGCGGACGTCGGAGCGGATCGCGCGGTTCCTGGGCACGGGCCGGTTCATCGTCTGGATGACGCTGGTCATCATCGTGTGGGTGCTGTGGAACATCTTCGCGCCGTCGGCGCTGCGGTTCGACGAGTACCCGTTCATCTTCCTGACCCTGGCGCTGTCGCTGCAGGCCTCGTACGCGGCCCCGCTGATCCTGCTCGCGCAGAACCGGCAGGACGACCGGGACCGGGTCAACCTGGAGCAGGACCGCAAGCAGAACGAGCGGTCCATCGCGGACACCGAGTACCTGACGCGGGAGATCGCGGCGCTGCGGATGGGCCTGGGCGAGGTGGCGACGCGGGACTGGATCCGCTCGGAGTTCCAGGACCTGATCAAGGAGATGGACGAGCGGCGGCTGTTCCCGCACGAGAGTGACGAAGGCGACCGCTGACGGGCTTTCCCGGCGCGTGCTACCGGGCCGTACCATCGGGGACATGGCTACCGACACACCCTCTGCCGCCGTGCCCGATCAGGACGCGATCCTGGACGCGCTGGCAACGGTCAACGACCCCGAGATCAACCGGCCGATCACCGAGCTCGGCATGGTCAAATCGGTCGAGATCGGCGAGGGCGGCGCGGTCGCCGTCACGGTCTACCTCACGGTGTCGGGCTGCCCGATGCGCGAGACCATCACGAAGAACGTCCGCGAGGCGGCCCTGAAGGTCGCCGGCGTCACCTCCGTCGAGGTGACCCTGGACGTGATGAGCGACGAGCAGCGCAAGGAGCTCGCGACGTCGCTGCGCGGCGGCACGGCCGAGCGCGAGGTGCCGTTCGCGAAGCCGGGGTCGCTGACCCGGGTGTACGCGGTGGCGTCCGGCAAGGGCGGCGTCGGCAAGTCGTCGGTGACGGTGAACCTGGCCGCGGCGATGGCCGCGGACGGGCTGAAGGTCGGCGTCGTGGACGCGGACATCTACGGCCACAGCGTGCCGCGGATGCTGGGTGTGGACGGCAAGCCCACCCAGGTCGAGAACATGATCATGCCGCCGTCCGCGAACGGCGTGAAGGTGATCTCCATCGGCATGTTCACCCCGGGCAACGCGCCGGTGGTGTGGCGCGGCCCGATGCTGCACCGGGCACTCCAGCAGTTCCTGGCGGACGTGTTCTGGGGCGACCTGGACGTACTGCTGCTGGACCTGCCGCCGGGCACCGGTGACATCGCGATCTCGGTGGCGCAGCTGGTGCCGAACGCCGAGATCCTCGTGGTGACCACCCCGCAGCAGGCGGCGGCCGAGGTCGCCGAGCGGGCCGGTTCGATCGCGGTGCAGACCCACCAGAAGATCGTCGGCGTGGTCGAGAACATGTCCGGGCTGCCCTGCCCGCACTGCGACGAGATGGTCGACGTGTTCGGCACCGGCGGCGGTCAGCTGGTCGCGGACGGCCTGACGAAGACCACCGGTGCCACCGTGCCGGTGCTCGGCCAGATCCCGATCGACGTGCGGCTGCGCGAGGGCGGGGACAACGGCGAGCCGGTCGTCCTCGCGGACCCGGACTCCCCCGCCGGCTCGGCCCTGCGCGCGATCGCCGGCAAGCTCGGCGGCCGCCAGCGCGGCCTCTCGGGCCTCTCCCTGGGCATCACGCCGCGCAACAAGTTCTGAAAAACGGACGGGGTGCCGCCGAGCGGCACCCCGTCCGTCGTCCGGCCGGCCGCGGCTACTCGTACGCCGCGACGTCCTTCACCTCGCTGAAGGCCAGCCCGTACGCGCTCATGCCCCGCCCGTACGCCCCCAGGTGCACGCCCGATGACGTCGAGCCGGCCAGCACCCAGCCGAACTCGGACTCGCGGTAGTGGAACGGCGTCGGCACCCCGTCCACCGGCAGCGACAGCGAGGACCAGTCCGGCCCGTCGAGGTCGTCGGCCAGTTCCCAGGCGGTTTCCGTCTGCTGGTCCAGCCAGCTGCTCCGCAGGCTGTGGTCCATCTGCCCGGGCCAGGTGAAGCCCAGCAGCCCCGATCCGGCCAGCCAGGCGGCGGACGACACCGACGTGGCCTCCAGCACCCCGGTCCCGTCGCCGCTGCGCCGGTTCGGGTTGCTCGCCACGGTGATGACGACGGCGAACCGCTCGCGTTCGGCGGCGCCGGTCGCCTCGCTGCGTACGGTCGGCTCGTCGCCGTGGCCCACCGAGCCGTGCTCGACGGTGCCGTCGGCCGCGGTGCCGACCTGCATCAGCCAGCGGGGGCCCGTGAAGGCCTCGTCGAGGCCGTACCAGGGGAAGCCGGCCCGCAGGTAGCCGTCAGCGGTGCGGCGGGCCGCCGGGACGGCCGGCGCGGCGTCCGCGCCGGCCTCCGGTCCCGGCTGCGCAGGTTCCTCTTCGGGCCCGGGATGCCCGGGTGGGGATGCGGGGGCCGGCGCGGCCGCGTCCTGCGGCGGGGCCCCGTCGGGTGCCTGCGCGGGCGTGTGCACCGGTGCCTGTACGGGCGTCCCGGCCGGCGCGTCCGGTGCGATGACCGGCTGCAGTCCCTGCTGTACGCCTACCCGGCTCGTCGTCTCCATCAGTCCGGCCGCCTCTCGTTCCATGGGGTCCGGAGTGGCCCGCCCCCCTCGGGCGTCCTGGATCCGGACAGATGGAGGATAGCCATCTCACCCCGGCATGCCCGGAAGGTGGCGAAATCAGGTGGCGTCGATGTCGAAGCGGGTGCGCTCGGCGGCGGCCGGCGGAGCGGCCTTCTTCAGCAGGTCGGGGGCGGCCGCGGACTGCGGGCCGGGCTCGGGCTCGGTGCCGTTGACCGCGTCCGCGACCTCGTTCATCTCCTTGCGGAGGTCGAGGCTGCTGCGGATCTCGCGCAGGTCGTCGTTATCGGTGAGCTGCTTGCGGAGGAAGGTCTTCGGGTTCAGGTCCTCGAACTCGAAGTCCTTGAAGTCCGGGCCGAGTTCGGAGCGGATGTCGTGCTTGGCGCTGTCCGAGAACTCCCGGATCTTGCGGATGAAGCGGGAGACGTCCTGGACCACCTTGGGGAGCTTGTCCGGGCCGAAGATGAGCACGGCGAGGACGACGAGCGTCAGCAGCTCCAGTCCGCCTATGTCGTTGAACACCTGGCCGCTCCTCGGTTCCGTCATTGCAAGCCCGGTCAACGGTACCCGGCGCCCGTGACCCCTCGGTACCTCCCGGGCGCCCGATGACGGGATTCACCCGCCCGTCATGATCCGTTGGCCGAGCCGAGGACCAGCTTCACGGTCCGCTCCCGGCCGCCGCGGACGACCGTCAGGGTGAGCGGGTCGCCGGGGCGCTGGGCGCGGATCTTGATGATGAGTTCCTCGGGGGCGTGCACCCGGGTGCCGTCGACCTTGGTGATGACGTCCCCGGGGCGGATGCCCGCCTTGGCGGCGGGGCCGCCGGGGGTGACGGGCGGCTTGCCGTCCGAGCTCTCCTCGGTGCCGACGCGGGCGCCGTCGCCGTTGTAGTCCATGTCGAGAGTGACGCCGATGACGGGGTGGGTGGCCTTGCCCTTGTCGATGAGCTCCTGGGCGACCCGGCGGCCCTGGTTGATCGGGATGGCGAAGCCGAGGCCGATGCTGCCGGCCTGGCGGCCGCCGTCGCCCTCGTCGTCGTCCCCGTCGCCCGAGCCGTCGTCGGCGGAGCGGATGGCGCTGTTGATGCCGATGACGCGGCCGTGGGAGTCGAGGAGCGGGCCGCCGGAGTTGCCGGGGTTGATGGGGGCGTCGGTCTGGAGGGCGTCGACGTAGCTGATGTCGCTGCCGTCCTCGGCCTTGCCGCCGGCGGTGATGGGGCGTTCCTTGGCGCTGATGATGCCGGCGGTGACGGTGTTCGACAGCTCGAAGGGGGCGCCGATGGCGACGACCGGGTCGCCGACGTGCACGGCGTCGGAGTTGCCGAGCGGCAGGGGGCGCAGGCCGCGGACGCCCTCGACCTTGACGACTGCCAGGTCGTAGCCGGCGTCGCGGCCGACGATGCGGGCGCTCGCGGTCTCGCCGCCGCTGAAGGAGACCGTTATGCGGCCGGCCTTCACCGCGCTGTCCACGACGTGGTTGTTGGTGAGGATGTGGCCCTTGCCGTCGAGCACGAAGCCGGTGCCGGTGCCGGTGCCGCCGCCGCCCTGTACGTGCAGGGTGACCACGCCGGGCAGGGCTCGGGCGGCGATCGCCGCCACCCCGTTGCGGGGTGCGCGCTCCCCCGCCTCGTCGGAGCTGTCGAGTTCGAGGGTGGTGGTGCCGGTCTGCTCGACGTACACCCCGATGCCGCCGCCGACCGCGCCGGCGACGAGCGCGAGCAGGACGGCGGTGGTGAGAAGGGCCGGGTTGCGGCGCCGCTTGCGCGGGGGGTCGGCGAGCTGGAGGGGGGCGGCCCAGGGGTCGTGGCGGGGGGCGGGGGCGGGGGGTGCGGGTGTCGCCGGGACGGCGGCCTGTTCGGCGGGGCGGCTCCACCAGGTCGGGCCGGCGGGGGGCCGTTCCGCGGGGGCGGTGGGGGCCGGGTCCGGGGTGGTGGGGCGGCTCCACCAGGTGGGACCGGCCGCTCCGTCCGCCGATTCCCTCGGCCGGCCGTCGTTCATCTCCACTCCCCGCCACTCCTGCTCCGTGCCCTGCCGGGCACTCCGGCAGCCGATTCAACCAGGCCGCCCGCCAGAAAGTCAGCCCACCACCTCACCGGCTTCCGCCGCCCGCCGCTGCTTGAGCCGGACCGGGGCCGGCCGAGGCCGGGCCGATTCCAGCTCCGCCGGGCCGAGGGCGGCGGCGAGGCCGGAAGTTGCCGCGGAGCATCCAGCCTGCAGGCAAGGTCCGGGCCTGGGGGCCAATCGAGCCCGTCCGGCGATTGAGGACCGGGGGTGTGGGGGCGGAGCCCCTGCAAAGGGGACCCCGCTCCGCGTGGCCGACCCCGCAAGAGGCGGCATCCGCCCGTCCGGCGATCAGCGGGTGGTGGGGGTTTTCACCGGGGGGAGGCCGCTGGGGGCCGGGGTGTGGGTTACCGCGATGCCGGCGAGGGTGACGGCCGACGGGAGGGGAACGGTGCGGAAGCCCGCCTCGGTGACCGAGAGGACACCGGACCCGGCACCCGTACCGGACCGGGTCGCGGGGGTGACGGAAGCCCCGCCCTCCCCCCGCGCATTGGGATCGATCGCCGAATCCAACGGCAGCGCCCCACCCAGCGCGATAGCGGCAAGGGACACGGCCCCGGCAGCGGCGAAGGCGAACCGCCGCCCCCGCGCAGCCGGCCGCGCCACCTCGTGTATCCGGAACCCCTCCGCCGGCAGATACTCCGGCACGGAGAAGGGATCCCCGCCCGGCAGCCCCTGGAGCCGCGCGAGCAGCCCCTCGGACGGCGCCGGCTGAGCCGACTGCACGAACATGCTCTTCAGCTGCCGCTGCGCATCGGCCTCCGCCTTGCACCGCGCACACGTCGCCAGATGCGCGAGCACCCGCTCGCGCGCGTCATGGCCCAGCTCGCCGTCCACCAGCGCGGCAAGCCGGTCCCCCAGGTGCTGCTCCGCCGGTGACGGACTGACTCCGCTCACTCGCGTCCGCCCTCTCCTCCCACGGCCACCCCCGCCAGCGCCCGCTGCTCGGCCCGGGCCTGGGGAGACCGGTGCTTGAGCGCCTTGCGCAGGTGGGAACGGCCTCGGTGGATACGGCTGCGCACGGTCCCCAGCTTCACGCCGAGGGTCGCGGCGATCTCCTCGTACGACAGGCCTTCGATGTCGCAGAGCACGACCGCGGCCCGGAACTCCGGCGCCAGGGTGTCCAGCGCCTGCTGCACGTCCGCGTCGAAGTGCGTGTCGTGCAGCACCTGCTGGGGCGACGGCTCCCGGCTCGGCAGCCGCTCGGCCGCGTCCTCGGCAAGCGCGTCGAAGCGGATCCGCTGCTTGCGGCGGACCATGTCGAGGAACAGGTTCGTGGTGATCCGGTGCAGCCAGCCCTCGAACGTGCCCGGGGTGTAGGTGGACAGCGAGCGGAAGACGCGGACGAAGACCTCCTGCGTGAGGTCCTCGGCGTCGTGCTGGTTGCCCGTGAGGCGATAGGCGAGACGGTAGACCCGCGCACTGTGCGTGCTGACGATGTCCTCCCATGAGGGAGGGGTCCACGCCTGCGTGCCCGCATCTGCGGCAAAGGTCGCGGTGGTTGCGGTGGCGGTGGTGTGGAAACGGTCAGCAGTGTCAGTCACGGATTTCGGCTCACCCGCCGACCTGAAGAGGCGTCTGATCACGCCCCCACGATCCACAGGCGCAGCCGCACCTCCCCTATCGGCTCTGGTGGTGTCCAGTGGAGCCCCTACCATAGCCACCCCGTCCGTCAGCTCTGGATAAGCTTCTTTGCGTTAACTTTGCATAAAGAGGGCGGTCCTCCGAGTCCGGTGATCCCTATCGGCCCCTCTTGTCCTCTTCAACGCCCGGTCCCATCTGCGGGTTCCCGCGCCCAGCGGATACAGTCACCGTTGCGCCAACTATGGGGACAGGAGAGGGTCATTACCGGCAACCGGCAGACGAGCTGGGCGTTCGCCGACGCGTTTGTCGCCGAGGACGACGCTCTGCGGTGGGCCCGCGACCGGGCGAGGGAAACGGGCCTGCGCCCGGTGTCCCCCGGCACCGGCGCCGCGCTGCGCCTGCTCGCCGCCACCGCCGACGCGAAGGCGGTCGCCGAGATCGGCACCGGCACCGGCGTCTCCGGCATCCACCTGCTGCACGGGATGCGCCCGGACGGGGTGCTCACCACCGTCGACCCCGAGCCCGACCGGCAGGCCTTCGCCCGCCAGGCCTTCCGGGCCGCCGGCTTCGCCGGGAACCGGGCCCGCTTCATCCCCGGCCGCGCCCTGGACGTCCTGCCGCGGCTCGCGGACGGCGGGTACGACCTCGTGTTCTGCGACGGCGACCCGACCGAGTCCCTCGACTACCTCGCTGAATCGTTGCGCCTGCTGCGGCCCGGGGGCCTGGTGTGCTTCGAGGGCGTCTTCGCGGACGGCCGGACCGTCGACTCCGCCGCCCAGCCGGTGGAGGTCCTGCGGGTCCGGGAGCTGCTGCGCGCCGTCCGGGAGAGCCCGGCACTGCAGGCGGCCCTGCTGCCGGTGGGCGACGGGCTGCTGTGCGCGGTGCGGCGCTAGGACCTGTCCGTACGTACGGGCTTCCGAACGCAGCGATGCCCCGACCCTGGCGGGTCGGGGCATCGCGGAAATCCTTGTGCAGGGTGGTGCGTCAGCCGACGACGTTCTTGAGTGCGTCGGCGAGGGCACCGGCCTCGTCCGGGGTCAGTTCGACTACGAGCCGACCGCCGCCTTCGAGCGGTACGCGCATGACGATGCCCCGCCCCTCCTTGGTGACCTCGAGCGGGCCGTCGCCCGTCCGCGGCTTCATGGCCGCCATGCTCGTTCCCCTTCCTGAAACCAGCTCATCGTCAGCCGACGGCCCCATTCAGGCGCCTGGAACCCGGCATCGAACACATTGCTTCCAGGCCATTATCCCGCATGTCAGGACCCGATGACCAACATCGGCCGGGAACGCTTGCGCAACGCGCTCAGTCAAAACCACTCATTTCGGGGATCCGCCTGCGATACTTCGCCGCCACACCCGCGGCTCGGCGTACGGATTCTTTGACGCATGTCACATGTCCGGGCCCCCCGCCGTCCGCCATGCTGACCCTGTACCGGCCAGTACCGATCGCTGGCCGGGTCCGCGACGGAGGGGACACCACCTGCCATGGCCGACACCGTGCTCTACGAAGTGACCGACGGGCTCGCCACCATCACGCTCAACCGTCCCGACGCGATGAACGCGCTCAACAACGACGCGAAGGCCGCGCTCCGGGACGCCCTCCGGGAGGCCGGCGGCGACGACGCGGTGCGCGCGGTGCTGCTCACGGCGACCGGGCGGGCGTTCTGCGTGGGCCAGGACCTCAAGGAGCACATCGGGGCGCTGGCCGCGGCGCGGGAGTCCGGTTCCGGGAACGCGCTGAGCACGGTGAGCGAGCACTACAACCCGATCGTGCGGGCGATCACCGAGATGCCGAAGCCGGTGGTGGCGGGGGTGAACGGGGTCGCGGCCGGTGCGGGCTTCGGGTTCGCGCTCGCCGCGGACTACCGGGTGGTGGCGGACACCGCCTCCTTCAACACGTCCTTCGCCGGGGTGGCGCTGACCGCCGACTCCGGGGTGTCGTGGACGCTGCCGCGGCTGATCGGGCAGAGCCGGGCGGCGGACCTGCTGTTCTTCCCGCGGTCGGTGTCGGCGCAGGAGGCGCTGGAGCTGGGGATCGTGAACCGGGTGGTGGCGGCCGAGGCGCTGGCCGACGAGGCGGCGGCCGTGGCGCGGCGTTTTGCGGAGGGCCCGACGGTTGCGTACGCGGCGCTGAAGGCCTCCATGGCGTTCGGGGCGGGGTCGTCCCTGTCCGAGGCGCTGGAGAAGGAGGACGAGCAGCAGACGGTGGCCGGGGCGTCCGAGGACCACGGGATTGCGGTGGCGGCGTTCCTGGCGAAGGAGAAGCCGAAGTATCTGGGGCGGTGAGTCCGCTCGTACGGGTGGGCGGGAGCGGGTGGGGGTGCCCTGCGGGGCTGTTCCCCCACCCGCCCCTTCTCCGCTTCCCGGGGCTCCGCCCCGGACCCCGCGCCTCAAACGCCGGCGGGGCTGGAGTGCGGGGCGGGGTCGGAGCCGGCTCCGCGGGACGTGCACTTCGACAGGTGGTCGTCGACCAGGCCGCAGGCCTGCATCAGGGCGTAGGCCGTGGTGGGGCCGACGAAGCGGATGCCGGACTTCTTCAGGGCCTTGGAGAGGGCGGTGGATTCCGGGGTGATGGCGGGGACGTCCGCGATGGTCCTCGGGGCGGGGCCGGGCTCCGGGGCGTGGGACCAGATCAGGGTGTCCAGGTCGCCGGGTGCCCAGGTGGCCAGCTCGCGGGCGTTCGCGAGGGTGGCCTCGATCTTGAGGCGGTTGCGGATGATGCCGGGGTCCGCGAGGAGGCGTTCGGTGTCGGACGGGCCGAACTCGGCGACCGCGGCGATCTCGAAGCCGGCGAAGGCGGTGCGGAAGCCCTCGCGGCGGCGCAGGATCGTCAGCCAGGACAGGCCTGACTGGAAGGCCTCCAGGCAGAGCCGCTCGTACAGCGCGTCGTCGCCGTGGACCGGGCGGCCCCATTCGCCGTCGTGGTAGGCGACGTAGTCCTCGGTGGCCAGCGCCCACGGGCAGCGCAGCAGCCCGTCCGGCCCGGCGACCGGCGCACCGCCGCTCATCGGCCCGGCTCCTCGCCCGTGCGGTCCCGGTACGGGTTCTCATCGTACGGCTGCTCGCCCGTGCGGTCCCGGTACGGGTTCTCGTCGTACGGCTGCTCGCCCGTGCGGTCCCGGTACGGGTTGTCGTCGGGGCGGGTGTCCTGCGGGGGTGCGTACGGGGTGTCGGGGCGGCTGAACGGGTGTCCGCCGGGCAGGTGACCGCCGTGTGGGTGAGCGGGGGGCCGGTCCTGGGGGGCCGGGGTTTTGCGGAGGCCGGGGCCGCCCGTGGTCAGGGCGTCGATGCGGGCGTCGCGTTCGGCCAGTTCCGCGCCCAGGCGGGCCAGGACCTCGTCGACCTCGGCCATGCGGTAGCCGCGGACGGCGACCGGGAGCCGCAGGGACTCCAGGTCGGCCCGGTTGACCGGGCGGTGTGCGGGCAGGGCGTCGGCTGGCTGCTCGGGCTCGGCGTCCGGGAGTACGGCTTCCTCACCGCCGCTCACCACCGCGAGCGTGACCGCGGCGACCACCACGACCAGCGCGATCAGCAAGAACCAGAACACGATCAACCAACTCCCGTGGGCCCGCGACGACTGTCCGGCACGATCGTGCCATGCGGCCGCGGCGGCGCCGACCCCAGAGGCGGCCCGTTAAGGTCGCTCACGGACGATCAGAGGAGGAAACAGGGGATGCTGCGGCTGGGCAGGCGTGAGTTCGGGCCCCACGAGCCGGTGATCATGGCGATCGTGAACCGGACCCCGGACTCCTTCTACGACCAGGGCGCGACCTTCCGCGACGAGCCCGCCCTGGACCGGGTCGAGCAGGCGGTGGCCGAGGGCGCCGCGATCATCGACATCGGCGGGGTCAAGGCGGGGCCGGGCGAGGAGGTCGACGCGGTCGAGGAGGCCCGTCGTACGGTCGGCTTCGTCGCCGAGGTGCGGCGCCGCCACCCGGACGTGGTGATCAGCGTGGACACCTGGCGGCACGAGGTGGGCGAGGCGGTCTGCGAGGCGGGCGCCGACCTGCTGAACGACGCGTGGGGCGGAGTGGACCCGAAGCTCGCGGAGGTCGCCGCCCGGTACGGCGCGGGGCTGGTGTGCACGCACGCGGGCGGGGTGGAGCCGCGTACCCGGCCGCACCGCACCGAGTACGACGACGTGATGGCGGACATCCTGCGGGTCACGGTGGGGCTGGCCGAGCGGGCCGCCGGACTGGGCGTGCGGCGGGACGCGATCATGATCGATCCGGGTCACGACTTCGGGAAGAACACCCGGCATTCGCTGGAGGCCACCCGCCGGCTCGACGAGATGGCGGACACCGGCTGGCCGGTGCTCGTGTCGCTGTCCAACAAGGACTTCGTCGGCGAAACCCTCGACAAGCCGGTCAAGGAGCGGCTGCTCGGCACGCTGGCCACCACGGCGGTGTCCGCCTGGCTGGGCGCGCAGGTGTACCGGGTGCACGAGGTGGCCGAAACCCGGCAGATCCTCGACATGGTCGCGTCGATCCGCGGGCACCGGCCGCCGGCCGTCGCCCGCCGCGGCCTGGCCTGAGCGGAGGGGCCGCCCGGACGCGTACGCGGCCCCCCCTGCCCGCCCGTACGGGCAGCGGGCGTCCGGCCGGCCTCCACGAGGCCGTACGGGCGCCCGCCGGGCCCCTACTGGCCGGTCTCCTTGGTGACCAGCGCGATGGCCTCGTCCACGTCGTCCGTGACGTGGAAGAGGTACAGGTCGCGCTCCGAGGCCTTGCCCTGGGCGACCACGGTGTTGCGCAGCCAGTCGACCAGTCCGCTCCAGTACTCCGTGCCGAAGAGCACGATCGGGAAGCGGGTGATCTTCTGGGTCTGCACCAGGGTGAGCGCCTCGAACAGCTCGTCCAGCGTGCCGAGGCCGCCCGGCAGCACCACGAAGCCCTGGCTGTACTTCACGAACATCGTCTTGCGGACGAAGAAGTACCGGAAGTTCAGCCCGAGATCGACGTGCTGGTTGAGTCCCTGCTCGAAGGGCAGCTCGATGCCGAGGCCCACCGAGATGCCCTCGGCCTCGCGGGCCCCCTTGTTCGCCGCCTCCATGGCGCCCGGGCCGCCGCCGGTGATCACCGCGAAGCCCGCCTCGACGAGCGCGCCGCCGATCCGGACGCCCGCCTCGTACTCCGGCGTGCCCGCCGGGGTGCGCGCGGAGCCGAACACGCTGATGGCGGGCGGCAGCTCGGCCAGGGTGCCGAAGCCCTCGATGAACTCCGACTGGATGCGCAGCACCCGCCAGGGATCGGTGTGCACCCACTCGGAGGGACCCGCCGAGTCCAGCAGCCGCTGGTCGGTCGTGCTGCCCGCCTGGACCTGGCCCCGCCTGCGCAGCACCGGCCCGAGCTGCTGTTCCTCGGGCCTGCGCCGCACGCTCTCGGAGTTGCCCATGATGTGCTCCCTCCTGCTGATCGTTCGGATCAGGGTAGGCACACAAGGGTGACAAGGAGGGTAATTCAGGAGGTCAGCCAGGCGCGGAGTCGTTCTTCGCAGTGCAGGATCGCGCGGGTGTCCACGCGTTCGTCGCGCTTGTGGGCGAGCAGCGCGTCGCCGGGGCCGTAGTTGACCGCCGGTACGCCGAGCCCGCTGAACCGGGAGACGTCCGTCCAGCCGAACTTCGGCATGGCGCGGCCGCCGACGGCCTCCATGAACGCCTGGGCGGCCGGGTGCGACAGGCCGGGCAGCGCGCCGCCGGAGAGGTCGTCGACGACGAACTCGACTACGCCGCAGTCCGCGAACACCTCCTCGACGTGGGCGAGCGCCTCCGCCTCCGTGCGGTCGGGTGCGTAGCGGTAGTTGACCGTCACCGTGCACTCGTCGGGGATGACGTTGTTGGCGACGCCGCCCTCGATGCGGACGGCGTTCAGGCCCTCGTGGTACTCCAGGCCGTCGATGACCGGCATGCGCGGCTCGTAGGCGGCGAGCCGGGCCAGGATCGGGCCGGCGGCGTGGATCGCGTTGGCGCCCATCCAGCTGCGGGCGGAGTGGGCGCGCTCGCCGGTGGTCTTCAGCAGCACCCGCAGGGTGCCCTGGCAGCCGCCCTCGACCTGGGCGTTGGAGGGCTCCAGCAGCACGGCGAAGTCGCCGGCCAGCCACTCGGGGTGGGCGTCGGCGAGGTGGCCGAGGCCGTTGAGGTGGGCGGCCACCTCCTCCTGGTCGTAGAAGACGAAGGTGAGGTCGCGGTTGGGTGCGGTGACGGTGGCCGCGATGCGCAGCTGGAGTGCCACTCCCGACTTCATGTCGGTGGTGCCGCAGCCCCAGAGCATGCCGTCCTCGTCGAGCCGGGAGGGCACGTTGTCCGCGATCGGGACGGTGTCGAGGTGGCCGGCGAGGATCACGCGCTCGGCGCGGCCGAGGTCGGTGCGGGCCACGATGTTGTTGCCCCGGCGGTCGACCGTGAGGTGCGGGAGGGCGCGGAGCGCCTGCTCCACGGCGTCGGCGATCACCTTCTCGTCGCCGCTCTCGGACGGGATGTCGACGAGCCGGGCGGTCAGCGCCGCGGCGTCCAGGCTGAGGTCTAGCGCTGATTCGGACATGGCCACGACCCTAACGCGCCGGACCGTCGCGAAGCCGCGGGCGTCCGCCCGGTGGACGTGTCGGGTGGCTCAAGTACGGTGGGCGGCGTGTCCGATCCCAGCCATCCTGCATCCGGCGCCCGCCGCCGCAGTGGTCGCCGCCTCCGGATCCTCGGAGCGTGCACCGTGCTGGCCGCCCTGGCCGGCTACTTCGCCGTGCAGTACGACTCGACCGGCGGCTCCGGTGCACCGCACTGCACGGTGCGGGCGGACGGCGGCGGCAGCGGCGAGGGCTCCGAGTACGAGATGTCCCCGGAGCAGGCGGGGCACGCGGCGACGATCGCGGCGGTCGGCGCGGCGAAGGGCATGCCGGAGCGGGCCGTGACGATCGCGCTGGCGACGGCGATGCAGGAGTCGGGGCTGCGCAACCTCGACCACGGCGACCGGGACTCGCTGGGCCTGTTCCAGCAGCGGCCCTCGCAGGGCTGGGGCACTCCGGCACAGATCCGGGACCCGGTGTACTCGGCGGGGATCTTCTACGACCGGCTGGCCGAGGTCCGCGGGTACGCGCGGCTGCCGCTGACGGTGGCGGCGCAGAAGGTGCAGCTGAGCGGTTTCCCGCAGGCGTACGCGAAGCACGAGCCGGACGCGGCGCTGCTGTCGGCGGCGCTCACCGGGCGGACCCCGGCGGCGCTGTCGTGCGCGGGTCCGGTCCCGCAGGAGGCGGGGGACGCGGCGCGGGTGAGGAAGGAGCTGGTGCGGGCGTTCGGGGCGGGCGGGCGCACGGCGGGCCGGACCGGGTCGGCGGGTGCCGCCGGTCCTCAGGTGGCGGACCGCGAGCTGGCGGTCCCGGTGCCGGACCTGAAGCGGGGCTGGGAGCGGGCGCACTGGGCGGTGGCGAACGCGGCCCGGCTGGACATAGCCGAGGTCGCGTACGACGGGAAGACGTGGCGCGCGGGGCAGCACGGCGGCCGCTGGCGCGCGAGCACGGCGGACCGCGACCGGGTGTCGGTGACGGTGGCCGAAAGGCGCTGAACCGGACGGCGCGTACGGAACTCCCGGGCGGGGTCGGACGGCTGTGCGGCCGGTCACCCGGGGCGGTGGTGCGGGTGCTGCGGGGGCCGGCGGTCCGCGAGGCGGTGAAAGGCCTGTTCGGCACGGTTCTGCTGCGCATCTGATGGGCTGGTCGGCGAAACCGATAATGCGATGCGTTGCCGAGTCTTTACGTTCGGGTGCCGCAACCTCTCCGGCCCCGCGGGCGGTTGTCATGGCGTACGCAGCCTGCCGGACGGTCCGTCCCGCAGGTGTACCCGACGCTTAGGAGCACCATGTCCCTCCCCCTGACCCGCCGGATCGCCCGCACCGCGCTGCTGCTCGCAGCCGGGGCAGCGCCCGTGGTCGGTGCGGCCGGTTCGGCGAGCGCGGCGGACCTCGCGCCCGTTCCGCAGCTGGACTCCGTCACCGCCCTGGACACGGCGAGCCTCGGCCAGGCGGTCGACGGCGCTGCCCGGCAGACGACCAGCACCACCGGCGCCATGGGCGGCGGCGCCGTGGCCAAGGAGCTGCCGGCCGGCCTGGCCGGCGGCGAGGTGGCCAAGACCCTGCCGGCGGCAGACACCCTGCCCGTTGCGGACACTCTGCTCGTCGCGTCCACCCTGCCGGCCGAGCTGCCCACCGGGCAGCTGCCGCTGAAGACCCCGCTGGGCTGACCCGCCGGGACGTGAACGCCGTGGGGCCCGGGAGGCGAACTCCCGGGCCCCACGTGCACGTTCTCGTCCCGGTGGCAGGACGGCCGCGGTCAGCCGAGGCGCTTGACGGCGGCCTCGATGCGCTCGTCGGTGGCGGTGAACGCCACCCGGACGAAGCGGGCGCCGGCCTCGCCGTAGAAGTCGCCGGGGGCCACCAGGATGCCGAGCCCGGCGAGGTACGCCACGGTGTCCCAGCAGGGCTCGTCGCGGGTGGCCCACAGGTACAGGCTGGCCTCGCTGTGCTCGATGCGGAATCCGTGCGCCTCCAGCGCGGTGCGCAGCGCGGTGCGGCGGGCCGCGTACCGGGCCCGCTGCTCGTCCACGTGCGCGTCGTCGCCGAGCGCGACGGCGGTGGCGGCCTGCACCGGGGCGGGCGTCATCATGCCGCCGTGCTTGCGGATCCGGAGCAGCTCGCCGAGGACGTCGGAGTCGCCGAGCACGAACGCGGCGCGGTAGCCGGCCAGGTTGGACCGCTTGGACAGCGAGTACACCGCGACCAGGCCCTCGTACGAGCCGCCGCACACGTCGGGGTGGAGGACGGAGACCGGGTCGGCCTCCCAGCCGAGCTCCAGGTAGCACTCGTCGCTGAAGACGAGGATGCCGTGCTCCCGCGCCCAGGCCACGATGCGGACCAGGTCCTCCTTGGGCAGGACCCGGCCGGTCGGGTTGGACGGCGAGTTCAGCCACAGCAGCCGGATTCCGGCCGGGTCGAGCTCGGTCGGGTCGTCGTAGACCACCGGCTCGGCGCCGCACAGCCGGGCGCCGACCTCGTACGTCGGGTAGGCGAGCCGCGGGTAGGCGACCTTGTCGCCGGGGCCCAGGCCCAGCTGGGTGGGCAGCCAGGCGACGAGCTCCTTGGAGCCGACGACCGGCAGCACGTTCTCGTGGCGGACGGACACCGCGCCGAGGCGGCGGGCGGCCCAGCCGGCGATCGCGTCGCGCAGCACCGGGGTGCCCCACACGGTCGGGTAGCCCGGGGAGTCGGCGGCGCCGGTCAGCGCCTCCTGGACCAGGCCGGGCACCGGGTCCACCGGGGTGCCGACGGAGAGGTCCACGAGGCCGTCCGGGTGGGCTGCGGCGGTCGCCTTGTAGGGCTCCAGCTTGTCCCAGGGGAAGACGGGAAGACGGGACGATACTGCGGCCACGGTGTGGTGCTCCCTGTTCTCGTGCGCGCTCGCGGTGGGTGCGGGCGGGTGGGGAAACGCCTCGGCCCGGCACGGCTTGGAGCCGTCCCGGGCCGGGGCGCAGAAACTCAGTGCTCCGGGTTGATGTCCGCCGGGAGCGCCGCGATGAAGGGGTGGTCGCGCTCGATGAGACCGAGCTTGGAGGCACCACCGGGCGAGCCGAGCTCGTCGAAGAACTCGACGTTCGCCTTGTAGTAGTCCTTCCACTCCTCCGGAGTGTCGTCCTCGTAGAAGATCGCCTCGACCGGGCAGACCGGCTCACAGGCGCCGCAGTCGACGCACTCGTCCGGGTGGATGTACAAGGACCGCTGGCCCTCGTAGATACAGTCGACGGGGCACTCCTCGATGCACGCCTTGTCCTTGACGTCGACACAAGGCTGCGCGATGACGTAGGTCACGCTCTCGTTCCTCCTCGGTAGGGCTTTCCATATCGCGCGGGAGCGCGGCGTCGTCGATGCCCGCACCTAGTATCTCCGTTCCCGGGCACGATCCGAACAGGAGGGGCGTAGAGAGCCGTGGAAATCACCGCCGGTGGCCGTCTGGAAGTCCGTATCACCCGGGATGACGTGGGAAAACGTGTCTCTGTACGACGTGTCAGCCCGGTCGAGGACCGGTCGAGCGCGTTCACTGACACGGTCGGCGTTCTCACATCCTGGGACCAGGGTGTGCTGCTGATCACACGGAAGGACGGGGAATCCGTCCGCATCCCGGAATCCTCGCTGGTCGCGGGCAAGGTCGTGCCCGCCGCGCCGGCCCGGCGGCGGGGTCCCGCGGCCGGGTTCGCGGAGCTCACGCGGATCGCCGCGCGGGCCTGGGTGCCGGTGGAGAGCGAGCCGCTGGGCGACTGGACGCTGCGTGCGTCCGGCGGCTTCACCCGGCGCGCCAACTCGGCGCTGGCGCTGGGCGACCCGGGGGTGCCGCTCGACGAAGCACTCGCGCGAGTGACGGCCTGGTACGCGGAACACAACCTTCCGGCGTATGTGCAGGCCGGGACCGGGGCCGAGGGCGCGCAGGAGCTGCTGTGCGCGGAGCTGGAGGCGCGCGGCTGGGCGCGCGAGGTGTCGGCCGAGGTGCGGATCGCGGCGCTGGCCCCGATCGGCGACGTCGCCGCGGACGTCTCGCGGGTCGGACTCTCCCGGACGTGCGACGCGGCCTGGCTGGACCGCTACCAGCGGACCGGCGTCCCGCGGCCCGAGGTGGCGCAGGTGCTGTCGGCGGGCCCGTCGGTGTGGTTCGCGCGCGTCGAGGAGGCGGGGGCGACGGCGGCGATCGGGCGGCTGGTGGTGGACGGCCGGTGGGCCGGGTTCGCGGCCGTCGAGGTGGCGCCGGAGTTCCGGCGGCAGGGTCTGGCGACGGCGGTGATGGCGGCGCTGGCCCGGCAGGCGCTGGCGGAGGGGGCGTCGGCGGCCTGGCTGCAGGTCGAGACGGACAATGCGGGGGCGCGCGGCCTGTACGACGGGCTGGGCTTCGCCACGCACCACACGTACCACCACTTCCGGGCGTCGTGAGCTTCCGGGAACGGTTCGCGGAGGAGGCCCGGGCGGAGCGCCCGGACCTGGCGCTGCTGTGCCTGCTGCTGGCGGCGGAAGCGGATCCGGAACTCGACGAACGGGCCGTGGACGAGGCGGAGACAGAGCTGGACCGGCTGGCGGGGATGCTGCCGTACGGGCTGCGGTCGGGGACCGAGTGGGCCTCGGCGGTGGCACAGCTGCTGGGTGAGCGGTGCGGGTTCCACGGTGTGCCGGCGGAGTACGAGCGGCTGGAGTCGTCGCTGCTGCACGAGGTGCTGCGGCGGCGGCGCGGGCTGCCGATCCTGCTGTCGGTGGTGTGGATCGAGGTGGCGCGGCGGGCCGGGGCGCCGGTGTACGGGGTGGCGCTGCCGGGGCATTTCGTGGTCGGGTTCGGGGATCCGGCGGAGCGGGTGCTGGCGGATCCGTTCGCGGGTGGCCGGCCGCTGAGCGGAACGGATGCGGAACTGATGGTCGTGAGCGCGACGGGTTCGCCGCTGGATCCGGGCCTGCTGGAGCCGGCGCGGCCGCTGGAGATCGTGCACCGGATCCTGAACAACATCCGGGCGTGGGCGGCCGCGCGGCCGGAGCAGTCCGCGGTGCACCTGTGGTCCCTGGAGCTGGCGCTGCTGATTCCCTCGCATCCTGCGCGGCTGCGGTACGAGCGGGCGCGGGTGCTGGTGCAGCGGGGGGACTTCCTCCGGGGGGCGGCCGAGATGGACTCCTACGCGGAGGTCATGGCCGCCATCGATCCTCCGGCAGCGGCCGGCATCCGCCACGAGGCCGCCGCCGCCCGGGCCATGCTGAACTGACCCCGGCCCCGAAGACCGGGAGGCACACCCTGGCGGGGCCGGAACGCGCCCCGCCAGGGTGTGAGGCGTCGGTCAGCCGACGTTGGTCTCGATCGTGCCGACCCGCTCCGCTTCCGTCTTGCCGCGGAGGGCCTTGCCGAGGACACCGGCGACGTCCTGGGGGGTGACCGGGGTCTTCTCCCCGGTGCCGCGGGTGATCAGGACACCCGCGAACGTGTCCCCGTACAGCTCCTTGATCGCTTCGAGGTCGTACGTCTCGACCAGCTTGCCGTCGACGGCCTTCATGCCGAGGATCTTCGGCAGGGACCGGCCGGGACCGAACGGGATGGACTTCCCGCCCGCCACGATCTTCACGTTCGCGGACATCGCCGGCTTGGCGAACTCCTCCATCGCCCGGTCCAGCTCCGCCTGGTCGATGACCGGCTCGCGGGTGGTGACCGGGAGTTCGACGACCTTCGCGGAACCGGTCTCGATCTGCTGCCGGTACGCCTGCTTGACCGCGTCCACGGCCCGCTCGACGTCGAGGCCCTTGCCGGCCTTGCCCGGCACCGCGGTGACCTTGTTCGGCTCGAACTTGATCGTGCCCTCGACCACGCTGCCCGCACTGCCGGCGAGCGTCTGCAGGGCGGCCCGCAGCTTCTCCTCGTCGACGGGGATCTGCGCCTCGGCCGTCCGCGCGTCGCCGAACAGCGAGCCGATGACCGAGACCGGGTTGTAGTCGCTGGTGGCGGCACCCCGGACGGTGGCCTGGGTGTCCAGGCGCAGTCCGGCCTTCTCCGGCTTGAGCTCGACCTGCTTGCCGTCGACGCTCAGCTGCAGCGGATCGGTGGCCCGCTGGCCGAACGCCCGGTCGAGGGTGCTCAGCGCCTCGTCGCGGGTGCCGCCGATGTCCACGCCGAGGACGGTGGTGCCCTTGGGCACGTCGGAGTGGTTCAGCAGCAGGCCGGCGCCGTAGGCGACGCCGAGCAGCGCGGCCGCGCCGGTGCACACGAGCAGCAGCTTGGAGCGCTTGCGCACGCCGCCCTTCTTGGGCTCGGGCGCGGGGCGCTGCGGCGGCGCGACCTGCTCCTCGCCGGGCATCGGCATCGGGGCCATGGGGCCGGCCGGTCCGCCGGGGAAGGCCTGGGCCTGCGGCGGCGGGGCCTGCATGCCGCGAGCGGCCGGGGCCTCCGGGGCCATCTCGGGGCCGGGCCACTGGCGCAGCGCGGTGGTGTCGTCGTCGTGCCGGGGCGGGGCCGCCACCGGCATGGTGCCGAGCGCCGGGCCGGTGGTCGGGCCGGCCGGTCCGCCCTGCCGCTCGGGTGCGTACGGCATGCCGCCCTGCGCGGGCGCACCGGGCGCCGGCGGTCCGGCGTAACCGCCCTGCGGGCCCTGGCCGTAGCCGGGCTGCGGCTGCGGGGCGGGGCGGGGCTGGCCGCCGCCGGGTCCGTACCCGGCGGCGTTGCGTGCGGCGGGTCCGCCGCCCATCGGGGCACCGCCCATCGGAGCGCCGCCGCCCATCGGAGCACCGCCCATCGGAGCACCCATCGGGGCGCCGGGACGGCCGGGCGCCCCGCTCATCGGCGCGCCCATGGGTGCGCCCTGGCCGGCGCCGCCGGTCGCGGCGGCGCCCGCACCGAAGCCCCCGCGACCGGGCGGCGCGCCCGCGCCCACCGGGCGGGTGGGCAGGCCGGCGCGCGGCGGCAGGGCCGCGGCGGGCCGCTGGCCCTGTCCGGGGCCGCCGTGCGGCCCGGATCCGTTGTTCATGTCAGTCCCCCCACTGCTGGCGGGGCCGCCTGCGGCAGCACTGCCGTCGCCCGGCCCGAGGGCGGGGCGGGCAGTGGTTGCGGGCAGGGCCGCCCCCTTGCGCGGAGCGAACCAGTTGCTCTGCTGGTCCGCTTTCGGCCCGTCGGCCGGCGCGGGAGCCGCGGACGGCTCCGCGGGCTTCGACGCCTGCGCCGCGCCGTCCGGTTCCGTGTCGTCGCCCCCGGGCACCGGCTTGCGGACGACGACCGGCGGGATCGGACGCGAACCCGGAATGTTGATCCGGATGCGCGTCGTCAGCGTGGTCTCCGTCTTGGGCTCGTCCGCTTCCGGGGAGGACGGTGAAGTCTTCGTCATGGCGTGCTCCTCCGGAGCGTCCGCCGCCGTGTCCGTCGACGGGTACTGGCGGGATCCGTACGGCGTACCCGAGGGGTAGGCGGCTCCACCGCGCCCCTGGGGCCCGGAGGACGAACTGTCAGTTTCACGACTCAAGGCAGGTTCTCCCGGTTGGCTCCGCCGCCCGTCATACCGTGCGCGGGCAGCTCGGCGGCGCCGTCCACCATACTGGCCGCCGCCAGGGGGCAACTGACCGCCGGGGGAAGCGGGGTTCCTGTGGACACCCGGTGAACGCGGCGCGCGGCCGGTTCACAACCCCCCGCCGGGGACCCGCCATCGGCCGGAACGGAACGTCACCGGCCGGAACGGTAGGCGGAATACGGCCCTCCGGTCGACCCCTGAAGGGTGGCACAGATCACAGCGGCAACGATTCCGCCCAGCATGTACACATACGTACCTGTTGCCGGGGCGTAGAGGTTGTCGCCTTCGGGTCGCGGTGAGACGAACACCACGAGCACGCCGAGCCAGCCCAGGGCGGCCGCGCCGACCCCGATCGGCCCGTGCATCAGGAGCCGGCTCCCGACGAAGAGCCCGAGGGTGGCGAGCAGCGCGAGCAGCAGGCCGGCGGGCGGCCACAGCGCCACGACCAGCCCGCCGGCGATGCCGGTGGCCGCGCCGACGACCGCGAGGAGGACGAAGAGGCCGATCCGACCCGGGGTGAGCCGGGCGGTCAGCAGGCCGCCGGGGCCGGGCGTGGCCGGGGCCGCGGACGCCGCCGTGCGCGCCCGCGCGGGCTGCTTCTCCGGTGCGCCGCTCATGCGCCGGTCCCGGCGAAGAGGTCCTGCTCGCGGGTTCCGGCCGGGGCGCCGGAGCGGCCGGCGGCCAGCTCGTAGTACTCGCGGGTGAACAGCGGCTGCCCGAGGTCGTTGGAGAGGGCGAAGAAGGGGCCGGCCACGGCGATCTGGGTGGCGTGCGCCCGCATCGCGGCCGCCTTGGCCGCCTCGTACCGGGCCGCGTCCG
The DNA here is from genome assembly GCF_020532645.1 of Streptomyces bambusae. Lineage (GTDB taxonomy): Bacteria > Actinomycetota > Actinomycetes > Streptomycetales > Streptomycetaceae > Streptomyces > Streptomyces bambusae. The sequence goes on along the minus strand of NZ_JAJAUZ010000025.1, from coordinate 76,558 downwards.
GGCCGCCGCCGATCTCGGCCGTGATCTGCCCGTCGGGCACCACGCCGGGGACGTCGTCCACCTCGGCGATCCCCGGGAACGGCACGTCCGGGGCGGTGGCGCGGAGCCGGGCGAAGCCCTCCTCGGCCACCGAGCGGGGCACCCGGTTCCAGTAGATCTTGTCGATGGCGTGCGGCTCGCCGAGGTCCCGGCGGTACGCGGGCTCCGCGGCCAGTTCGGCGGCCCGCATCGCGACGCGGTGCGCCTTGATGTGGTCGGGGTGCCCGTAGCCGCCGTCGGGGTCGTAGGTGACCAGGACCTGCGGGCGGACCCGGCGGACCACCCCGACCAGGAGGGCGGCGGCCTCGTCCAGGTCGGCCTCCCAGAAGGAGCCGGGGCGCTTGTTCTGCGGGGCGCCCATCATCCCGGAGTCCCGGAACCGGCCGGGGCCGCCGAGGAAGCCGTGGTCGGCGACGCCCAGTTCGGCCATGGCCGCGTCGAGCTCGCCGATCCGGTGGCCGCCCAGGGAGTCCTCGCGGTCGGCCGCCAGATGGGCGAGCGCGGGCGGGATGACCTCGCCCTCCTCGCCCAGCGTGCAGGTGACCAGCGCGACGTGGGCGCCCTCGGCCGCGTACTTGGCCATGGTGACGCCGTTGTTGATGGACTCGTCGTCCGGGTGCGCGTGCACCAGGAGCAGACGGCGGGCGGGAAGACCGTTCATGGGCACAGCCTACGAGGACTCCCCCGCGGCACCGGGCCTCCCGCCGCGGTCCGGCCTGATCCGGCAGGCGGCCCTACAGCTTCAGCCCGCCGATCATGTTCGCGACGTTCGTGGTCAGCTCGCGCATGGTCGGGGCCATGGTGGAGCTGGACAGGTAGAAGCCCAGCAGGACGCAGACCACGGCGTGTCCCGGCTTCAGTCCTGATTTCTTGACCAGCAGGAAGACGATGACCCCCAGCAGCACCACCGCCGAAATCGAGAGTGCCACGGCGGTTCACCTCCACATCTGTTCGTAGCCCGGACGGCGTTCTGTGCACGTGGCGCAGTCATACCCACATGCGCCGTGCGCTACGGATCATAACTATCCGTGCCGACGCAAACTCGAGTCGCACTGGTGCACCAGGGGGGCGCACGGCTCATCTGCCGCAGGGCGCACGGGCGTTGGGCCCGAGCCCCCCGGGTCCGGACCCCCCGCCGCGGACCCGCTCCGGAACGGCCTTGACCGGGCACGACGAGCGGCCGGCCGGGCGGGGTCGCTCCCGCCCGGCCGGCCAACGGCACCCGCACGGCCGTACGCATGTCAGCCTGGCGTGTCCAGATATCGGGACCGGGTCGGCCAAGTTGCCTCTGTGTTAACGCGTTTGACGGTGGTTTAGGCCCTCTTGTCGGCGGCCGGGCCGGTCCGCAGCAGGGCGGCGGACCGGGTCAGGTCGCGGGCCGCCGCCGCGCACCGGTCCGCGAGCCGTTCCACCCGCTCCCGGAAGGCGTCGGCCTCCGGCCCGCGCCAGCCGAGGGCGGCGGCGCTCTCGCGCAGCCTCCGGGCCCGCTCGTGGAGGGCGGCCGCGTGCGCGTGCAGACCCTCCTCGGGTCCGAGTCCGGCAGCAGGGGCGACACGCCCGGGCCCGGGCGTGTCGCCCGCCTGCGCGGCCGTCCGCGGCCCGGGGACGGCCCCGGCGGCCGTCACAGCGACCGCCAGGGGGCGAACGCGTTGGTGACGCCGTCGAGGGCGGGTGCCAGCTCGGGGTGGTGGCGCAGCAGGACGGAGACCATCGAGTTGCGGTCCACCCAGCGCAGCCCCTCCGCGGTGTAGATCTCCGGCCGGTAGTCGGTGGTGAAGAACCGGTCGCTCTTGAGCCGCCGGCTGGCCATCAGGATGAAGATGCGGAACAGCGAGTCGCTGAAGCCGAAACCGGCCGGGCGGGGCTCGGCGAGGTTCCCGACGAGGGTGTCGACCCGGTCCAGCCGGCCCTCGTACAGCTCCTCCAGGAGCGGGGTGTCGGCGGGGTGGCCGCCGGTCAGCTCCTCGAAGGAGGCGACCGGGCGCTTGCGGAGCATCCGGCGGTAGGAGTTGTACCGGGGGATGCCTCGTTCCCGGTCGCGAAGGATGTCGACGGTGCCGAGGTCGACGTGCTCGCCGGTGAGCCGGGCCAGGTTGCGCAGGGCGTCGGGGTGGTTGTGCAGGACCAGCGCGCCGGGGTGTGCGGTACCGAAGGAGTACAGGAGGTCCGCGGTGCCGTACGTGTCGACGCTCGTGCGGGTCGCGGCGCCCTGGAGGTCCGTGAAGCCGACCGTGTCGCGCAGGCCGCCGGCCTTGTGATCGCGAACGGTGAGCTCGTCGGGGATCAGCGGGTGGAGGCGGTAGGCGGAGACGAACTCCTCGGTCATGGAGAACGGCGCCGCGTGGTGCTCGGTCGGCGAGCCGAGGATCCCGCTGAGCATCTCGCCGGAGCCGAACCGGCCGTACTTCTTCGACACCCAGCGGGGCAGCATGCCGTACCAGTTGGTGTGCATCGCCTTGTGGAGGACGGGGGTGTCGAGGACGCCCGGGGTCCACTCCACGGTGTGGATCTTCGCCATGAGGGCGGTGTTGACCAGCCGGGCGGTGTGGAACAGCCGCTCGTCGTCCCAGGTGGGGTAGTGCGAGCGGAGGTGGTCGCAGACGGCGTTGTGCTCCTTGGCGAACAGGGTGTGGAGCAGGGAGAGCCCGGCCCAGTAGTCGCTGTTCATGCCGGTGTGGTCGAGGCACTCCCGGCCGGGCCGCGGGTCGGCGGGCAGCCGGCCGTCGACGACGGTCAGCCTGCCGTGCTCGCCGGTGCGCAGGGAGCGGCAGCGCTCCTCGTCGGAGCCGTAGATCTGGGAGCCGTCCCACCAGTGCGTGACGGTGTTCTCGTAGGTCGGCGGGACGCCCTGGGCGGTGTGTGCGGTCCGGTCGGGGCGGGTGCGGTTGACCCGCATCGGGCAGCCGCCGCCGTGTTCGGCCCAGTCGTCGTCGGGGGCGAGCGGGACGGTGAACGGCTCGGCCTCCTCGTTGTCGCCGTGGTTGGCCCAGCCGTGGTTCTCGAACTGGATCCAGGCGGCGGCCAGCAGGTTGAGGGTGGGCGCGGGCACGAAGGAGCGGCGGGCCAGCAGCTGCCGGCTGACCTCGCGGGGGCTCGGGGTCATCAGCTCGTCGTCGGAGCCGGGGAAGGCGAGGTGCAGCGGGGCGTTGCGGTCCAGCCGGGTGCCGGCGCGGCCCATGTCCTCGTCGTACGGGTCGTAGCCTGAGCCGTCGTAGGAGCGGTACGGCAGCAGCTCGGCGGGGGCCCGGCGGGGCCGCTCGCCACCCGCGCCGGCGGTGTCGTACAGGTTGCTGCGGCGCAGGTCGTCGCGGAGCACGCGGAGGTTGAGCAGGCTGACGGGGGCCGGCAGCTCGTGCCAGTCGCGGCTGCGGTTGATGCGGGCGAAGGCGGCCGAGCCGAGCCGTTCGAGCAGGCCGGGCGGGCCGTACGGGGGTGCTGCGGGGGTGCGGTGGGCGGCCTGGGCCGGAATGGCGGCGGCGGTGTCGGCCGGGGTTTCGGCGGTTTCGGTCATCGGGTGGGGTTCCTAGCGGTCGTGGAGCTGGAAGAACCGGTGTGCGGTGACGCGGCCGCGGAACGGGGCGAGTTCCGCGTCCACGTGGGTGCGGGCTTCGGGGGCGTCGTGCCGGAGGTTGTGGGCGTACCGCTCGGCGGCGTGGCAGAGCGGGAAGGCGTGCGTGTCGTCGGTCCAGGTGAACTCGGTGAACTGGGCGGGCAGCGGGTACGGCGAGACCGACGAGCGGCCCTCCAGGCTGGGCACCACGTCGTGCTCGTTGACGAGGGAGCAGACCCGGGTGGCGGGGTCGGCGGGCCGTTTGCCGTCGACGGGCGAGCCGATGGCGACGACCCGGGCGATCCGGTAGAGGGCGCAGAAGTCGGGGTCGGCGGCGAGGTTCATGGCGGTGATGCCGCCGAGGCTGTGGCCGACGAGAGCGAGTTCGGCGCCGGTGGGCACGGCCTCGCGGACGGCCTGGATGACGGCCCGGGAGTACGGGGTGGCCGGGCGGGCGACGGCGTGGATGGCGCCGAGGAGGTCCTGCGGGGTCTCGTTGCGCAGGCCGCCGGCGGCCATGCCGGCGAGCTGGACCACGTACCGGGTGGTGCCGTCGGGGCCGGCGACCCGCTGGATCAGCAGCAGGCCGGAGGTGCCGATGGCGTCGATGTTGTGGACGTAGCCGGCGATGGTGCCGGAGCGGTCCAGGCGGGCGAGGAGGGCGGGGTCGGAGGGGACCGGCTCGGCGCGGCCGGGGCCGCGGTCGAGGAGGGCCCAGAGACGGGCGCTGACGCCGAGGAGGGGTTCGGCGGTGGTCAGGGTGCGGCCGGTGGCGATCTCCCAGCCGGCGGCGTCGTTGAACGGGTTCTCGTCGGTGAGCGCGTTCCAGGCCATCAGGTCGGCGAAGGAGGGGGCGAGGAGGGCGAAGGCGCGTTCGGAGCCCTGGCTGCCGAGGATGGCGCGGAAGGCGCGGGCGGCCTCGCGCTGGCGGTCCTCCTCGATGGCGGTGACCAGGCGGGCGGTGCCGGGGTCGGCGAGGAGTTCGGGGTGGGCGACGGCGGCGGCGCGGACCCGGGCCTTCAGGCCGGTGACGGCGAGGCTGACGGCCAGGCTCTCGCGGCCGGTGAGCACGCCGGCGAGCCAGGCGGTGCGGGCCGGCAGACCGGGGCCGCGGGCGGCCCAGCCGAAGCCGGTGCGGGCGGTGAGGGCGCGGAGCAGGCTGCGGCGGGCGGGGGCCGGGAGGCGGCGGCGGGTGGCCAGCGCGGTGGCGTGGCGGGCGGCTGCTTCGACGGCCTCGGCGGCCTCGGCCAGTTCTCGGCACAGGGCGTGCAGTGCGGTGACGTCCGGCTCGGCGGTGTCCGCCGGTGCGACTGCCTCTTCGGTCATACGTCCTCCTGTGACGACTCGATCGTTCTTGTCCCGGCCCTGCCGCGACCGGCCCCTCCGGCGCGTGGGCCCCTGCGGGGCAGTCCAGCCCCCTGACGCTTGAGCCCCTGCGGGGCAAATCCCCCCGCCGTTCAAAACCCCGCGGGGCGAACCCAGCCCCTCCGGCACTTGACACCCCGCGGGGCGAATCCAGCCCCTCCGGCGCTTGAGGAGCAGATCCGGGCAGAGCCCGGGAACCGGCACAGCCACCCCCAGCCCCTCCGGCGCTTGAGGAGCGGGTCCGGGCAGAGCCCGGGAACCGGCACCGCCACCCCCAGCCCCTCCGGCGCTTGAGGAGCAGGTCCGGGCAGAGCCCGGGAACCGGCACCGCCACCCCCAGCCCCTCCGGCGCTTGAGGAGCAGGTCCGGGCAGAGCCCGGTGCCCGGCGCCGGCCGGGTTGCCTTGGGGCTCCACCCCGAACCCCGCTCCTCAAACGCCGGAGGGGCTGGAAGTGCCCCCGCCCGGCGGGCAGTCGGCCGGAGGGGTTGCGCAGCCCGGTGGGCAACCGACCCTGGTGGGCTGGTTTCGGGGCTCCGCCCCGGACCCCGCTCCTCAAACGCCGGAGGGGCTGGATTTCCCCCCGCCCGGTGGACAACCGGCCGAGGGACTTGCCCCGCCCGGTGGGCAACCGGCCGGGGGATTCGCCCGCCCCGTGGACAACCGGCCGAGGGAGTTGCCCGCCCCGTGGACAACCGGCCGAGGGAGTTGCACCGCCCTGTGGGCAGTCGGCCCGAGCCCAGGGGAGTTGCCCCGCCCGGTGGGCAACCGGCCCGGGAGGGGCTGGATTGGGCCCGCCCGGTGGGGCAGCAGGACCGGGAGCGGTGGGGAGGGCACGGGGAGGGGTCAGTGGGCGCAGAGGGGAAGGGGGGTGGGGAGCAGGGCGCCGGGGAGGGGGCGGCAGGGATGCGGGGCCCCCGCGGGAGGCGAGACGCGACGGCCGCGGAGGAGTTCGCGGCAGACCGCGGTGCCGAGGAGCAGGCCCAGCTGGTCACCGGGGCAGCGGCCACCCCCGTGGCCGAAGGGCGCCATCCGGGTGTCCCGGTCCGCATCCCGCGCCAGCCACCGCCCCGGCACGAACAGCTCCGCCGCCGGCACGGTCTGCGGATCCCGCTGGAGGAAGCCGACCGGCACCAGCACGTGCGTGCCGGCCGGGTACGCGACCCCGCGCCACACCGTCTCGGCCCGGGTGACCCGTACCAGGTCCGGGACGACCGGCCAGAGCCGCAGCGACTCCTGCAGGCAGGCCCGCATCCGGGTGTCGTCCCCGCGGGCCGCGTCCTGCTCGGCCGGGTGGACGGCGAGCATCAGCAGGGTCCGGGCGACGACCAGGGCCACCGCGTCGACGGCGAGCAGCCAGTGGTGCGCCTGCCCGGCCGGGTCGAGCTCGGGGAACTCGGGCCCGGCGGGGACGGACAGCGCCCGCGCCACCAGCGTGTGCGGCGGCGCCTCCGCCGCGTACTTCTCCAGCCGGGCGGCGACCTGCGCGTACAGCCGCTCGTTGGCCGGGTTGCGGCTCTTGCGCATGCCCATCCAGTTGGCCTCCTCGCGCAGCCGGACCAGCCCGCGGTGGAGTTCCTCGTCGTGGGCGGCCCGGTCGCCGAGGACGATCCGGCGCCCGATCCGCTCCAGGGCCCGGCGCAGGGCGGCGTACTCCAGGACGTCGGAGGCGGTGAGCGGGGCGCACTCCTCGGCGACGACCGCGAGGAACTCGGCGCACGACGGGTGCACCGGCCGGTCGGCGGCCAGCGCGTGGTCGTTGACCTCGCGGCGGGCCTCGCGCAGCGCGCCGTGCGAGCAGATCACGCCGGTGGGTTCCAGGACCTCCAGCATCCTCACCTTGTCCACGGCGTCCATGGCGAGGTGGGCGACGGGCTCGGCGAAGAACCGGGCGACGTCCGCGGGGTCGAGCAGCACCAGCAGTTCCCCGGACAGCCCGCGGATCCGCACGGGCGCGCCCCCGTACCGGGCGCGCAGGGACCGCAGGGTGGCCGTGGACCAGCCGTACTGGCCGAGCGCGCCGAAGGCGGCGGCCAGCCGCGGGCGGGGGGCGGCGATGCCGCGGGCGAAGGCGGGCAGGGTGTGGGTGAGGGCGAAGCGGACGGTCTCGGCGCGGCCGGCCCGGGCGGGCCGGGCGAAGGAGGCCGTACGGGCCGGGGAGGTCAGCTCGGTCACGGCCGCACCGCCCCGGCGGCGCTGGGCGCGGGCGCCGCGGCGAGGTCGAGGACCTTGCCGGGGTTGAGGAGGTTGCCGGGGTCGAAGAGCCGTTTGAGACCGCGCTGGAGTTCCAGGGCGACCGGGTCGAGCTCACGGGCCAGCCAGTCCCGCTTGAGGGTGCCGATGCCGTGTTCGCCGGTGCTGGTGCCGCCGAGGGCGAGGCCGGCCGCCATGATGTCGTCGTACGCGGTCTGCGCGCGCCGGAACTCGTCGGGGTCGGCCTCGTCGAAGACGACGGTGGGGTGCAGGTTGCCGTCGCCGGCGTGCCCCAGGGTGAAGATCCGCAGCCGGTGCCGGGCGGCGATCTCCTCGATGGTGCCGACGAACTTGGCCAGTTCGGAGCGCGGTACGGCGACGTCCTCGATGAAGGCGGTCGGCCGGCCGGGCAGCGTGGCGGCGAGGGCGCGCAGGGCCGGGGTGACGAGCCGGCGGGCCTCGATGACCTGGGCGGACTCTTCGGTGGTGGTGGCGGTGACCATGTCGAGGGCGCCGGCGCCGGTGCACAGCCGGCCGATCGCGGCGAGTTCGCGGGCGGCGGCGGCCGGGTCGGGGGCGTCGCTCTCGACGATGAGGGTGGCGGCGCTGCCGGGCTTGAGCAGCGAGCCCCCGTGGGCGACGACGGCGTCGGTGGTGGCCCGGTCGAGGAGTTCCAGCGCGGACGGCAGGTGCCCGGCGGCGGTGATCGCTGCGACGGCGTTGCCGGCTGCGGTCAGGGCGGGGAACTGGGCGAGCAGCGCGAGGGCCGGCGGCCGGGCGGGCCGCAGGGCGAGGGTGGCGCCGACGACGACGGCGAGGGTGCCCTCGGAGCCGACGATCAGCCGGGTCAGGTCGTATCCGGCGACGCCCTTGGCGGTGTCGCGGCCGGTGCGCAGCCGGCGGCCGTCGGGCAGGACCAGATCGAGGCCGAGGACGTAGTCGGCGGTGACTCCGTACTTGACGCAGCAGATGCCGCCGGCGCCGGTGGCGATGTTGCCGCCGATGGTGCAGTGCTCCCAGGACGCGGGGTCGGGCGGGTAGCAGAGGCCGTGTTCGGCGACGGCGCCGGCGAGGGCCTTGGTGGTGACGCCGGGTTCGCAGCGCACCAGCCGGTTGGCGGGGTCGATGCCGAGGATCCGGTCCATGCGGGTGGTGTTGAGGACGACGCAGCCGTCGACGGCGTTGGCGGCGCCGGCGAGCCCGGTGCGGGCGCCCTGCGGTACCACGGGGACCCGCAGCGCGTGGGTGGCGGCGAGGACGGCGGCGACCTGGTCGGCGGTGCGCGGCAGGGCGACGGCGACGGGGGCGCCGGGTTCGGAGAACGGGGCCGCGTCGCGGGCGTGGGCGGTCAGCTGCCCGGGGTCGGTGAGCAGGGCGCCGGGCTCGGGGAGCGCGGCGCGCAGGCGGGCGAGGAGCGGGGTGTCGGTGGACATGCCGGCCTTCGGTGTCGGGAGGGGCGGGGGCTCAGCGGGGGTGGCAGCGGGTCAGAGGGTGGGCAGCTCGGTGGTGACCGGTACGTCGATGAGCACCGGTCCGTCCTGCTGCTGCGCGGAGTCCCTTACGAGCTTGGTGAGTTCGCCGGCGCCGGCGACCTGGTGGGTGCACAGGCCGTAGCCCTGGGCGACGGAGACGATGTCGAGGCCGGGGATGTCGAGGCCGGGGGCGCCCTGGGCGCGTTCGACCTGGGCGAACCAGTGGAGGATGGCGTACGAGGCGTTGCTGAGGACGACGAAGGTGACCGGCACGCGGTAGCGAGCGGCCGTCCACAGGGCCTGGACCGCGTAGTGGATCGAGCCGTCGCCGATGACGCAGACCACGGGCCGGCCGGGCACGGCGAGCTGGGCGCCGACGGCCGCGGCGGCGCCGAAGCCCAGGCCGCCGCCGGCGGAGAACAGGTACGAGCGGGGCCGGGAGATCCGGGTGGCCTCGTGGAACTGCGGGATGTTGGAGGGGGATTCGTTGACCCACAGGGTGTCCTCGGGGGCGCCCGTGGCGATGGCCTTGAGGGCGGCGAGGGGGCTGAGCACGCCGCCTTCGGGTTCGGCGTAGCGCAGTTCGCGCGGGGCGGGCCGGAGCGGGCCGCCGGCCGGCAGCCGGTCGGCGAGGGCCCGGGCGGTGAGGGTGAGGTCGGCGACGAGGGCGTCACCGACGGGCGCCTTGGCGGCCTCTTCGGCGTCGCGGGTGAGGAGGACCAGTCCGGCGCCGTCGGGGAGCACCTCGCCGGGGACGTACGGGTAGTAGCGGAAGACCTGGGCGCCGATGACGATCACCAGGTCGTGTCCGGCGAGGGCGTGTCCGAGCGGGCCGATGGCGGGCGGCAGGTCGCCGCGGAACTGCGGGTGGGTGCGGGGGAAGGAGACGCGGGCGGCGGCGGGCGCGGCCCAGACGGGCAGTCCGCCGCGTTCGGCGAGGGCGAGGACGGCGTCCCAGGCGCCGGAGTCGTCGACGTCGTCGCCGACGACGAGGGCGGCGGAGCGGGCGTGCGCGATCCGGTCGGCGAGGGCGGCGACGGCCTGCGGGGCGGGCACGGCGGCGTGCGTGATGCGGCGGGCGGCGGCGGCCCGGGCAGCCCGCTGCTCCGGCTCGGTCAGCTGCGCGTCCATGTCGTCCATGGGCAGGGAGAGGAACACCGGGCCGCGGGCGGGGGTTTCGGCGGTGTGCACGGCGCGGGCGAGGGCGGGCGCGACGTCGGCGGGGCGGGGCGGTTCGTAGGCCCATTTGACGGCGGGCTGCGGGAGCAGGGTGGCCTGCGGGTTGGTGAGCAGCGCCTCGGCGGTCATCATGGCGCGCACCTGCTGGCCGGCGGTGACGACCATGGGGGTGCGGTTGGCGCGGGCATTGAGGATGGCGCCCATGGCGTTGCCGGTGCCGGGGCCGGTGTGCAGGTTGACGAGCGAGGTACTGCCGGAGGCTAGCGCGAACCCGTCGGCCATGCCGACGACCACGGCCTCCTGGAGCCCGAGCACATAGCGGAAGTCCTCGGGGAACTGCTTGAGCATCGGCAGCTCGGTCGAGCCGGGGTTTCCGAAGACGGTGGTGATGCCGCGTTCCCGCAGTACGTCGAATACGGCTTCTCGGACCGTGCGCATGATGCCCTCCGCGCAGTTGGGGACAACTGTCGGTGACACATCGTGCACGTTCTGTGGATCTTGGCAAAACGCCTGCCGGTGTACAGCGGGTCTGCTAAAGCGCCGGTCCGGGGCGACCGCGGGGCCCGGCCGGGCGGCGGATCCCCCGGGCGCGCGGGCCGTGGTCCCGGTCACGCTCCGTCCACCCGGCGCCCCGGACACCCCCCGACCGGGTGAGTGCGGGCGGGGGCTTTCCGGGGCCGTGTCACCCGGGCACGTCAGGACTCCTCGGCCGGGGGCACCACCTGGCGTTCGGCGGCGAAGTGGCAGGCGGAGGGGTGGGCGGCCGGGCCGGTCTGGCCGCGGAAGGCCTCCGGGACGGCCAGCAGGGGGACTTCGTCGGTGCAGTGCTGCTGCGCCTTCCAGCAGCGGGTGCGGAAGGTGCAGCCGGAGGGCGGGTTGGCCGGGGAGGGGACGTCGCCGGTGAGGATGATGCGTTCGCGGCGCTCGCGGGCGCCGGGGTCGGGGACCGGGACGGCGGAGAGCAGGGCCTGGGTGTACGGGTGGGTGGGGTGGTCGTAGATCTGGGTGTCGGTGCCGGTCTCGGCGATCCGGCCGAGGTACATGACGGCGACCCGGTCGGAGATGTGCCGGACGATCGACAGGTCGTGGGCGATGAAGACGTAGGAGAGGCTGAACTCGTCCTGGAGGCGTTCCAGCAGGTTGACGACCTGCGCCTGCACGGAGACGTCGAGGGCGGAGACCGGCTCGTCGGCGACGATGATCTCGGGCCGCAGGGCGAGGCCGCGGGCGATGCCGATGCGCTGGCGCTGGCCGCCGGAGAACTGGTGAGGGTAGCGGTTGACGTACTCGGGGTTGAGGCCGACCACGTCGAGGAGGTCCTGCACCTTGCGCCGCCGGTCGCCCTTGGGTGCGACCTCGGGGTGGATCTCGTACGGCTCGCCGATGATGTCGCCGACCGTCATGCGGGGGTTGAGCGAGGTGTACGGGTCCTGGAACACCATCTGGATGTTGCGGCGGACGGCCTTCAGGGCGCGGCCGGACAGCCTGGTGAGGTCCTCGCCCTTGTACGAGATGGCGCCGGAGGTCGGCCGTTCCAGGTTGACCAGCATCTTGGCGACGGTGGACTTGCCGCAGCCGGACTCCCCCACGATGCCGAGGGTTTCGCCGGCCTTGAGGTCGAAGGAGACGCCGTCGACGGCCTTGACGGCGCCGATCTGCTTCTTGAAGAGGATGCCCTGGGTCAGCGGGAAGTGCTTGACCAGGTCGCGGACTTCGAGAATCGCCTCAGGCATGCAGGCACTCCTTCCAGAAGTGGCAGGCGCTCGTGCGCGGCGCCGGCGACTCCGTGACCTCGTACAGGGGCGGGACGTCCGTACGGCACACCGCCCGGGCCATCGGGCAGCGCGGGTTGAAGGCGCAGCCGGACGGGATGGCGAGCAGGTTGGGCGGCAGGCCCTTGATCGCGTACAGCTCCTGGCCCTTCTGGTCCAGGCGCGGGATCGAGTCGAGCAGGCCGCGGGTGTAGGGGTGGGCGGGCGACCGGTAGATGTCGTGGACCGGGGCCGCCTCGACGATCCGGCCCGCGTACATGACGGCGATCTTGTCGGCGACGTCGGCGACGACGCCGAGGTCGTGGGTGATCAGGATCAGGCCCATGTTGAGTTCGCGCTGGAGTTCCGCGAGCAGGTCCATGACCTGGGCCTGGACGGTGACGTCGAGGGCGGTGGTGGGTTCGTCGGCGATGATCAGGGAGGGTTCCAGGGCCAGCGCCATCGCGATCATGATGCGCTGGCGCATGCCGCCGGAGAACTGGTGCGGGTAGTCGCCCACCCGCTCCTTCGCGGCGGGGATCTTCACCCGGTCCATCAGTTCGACGGCCTTGCCGCGGGCGTCCTTGCGGGACATCCCGCGGTGCACCTCGAACATCTCGCCGAGCTGGGCGCCGACGCTGAGCACCGGGTTCAGGGAGCTGAGCGCGTCCTGGAAGATCATGGCCATGTCGGCGCCGCGGATCTTCCGGCGTTCCTCCTCCTTCATCTTCAGCAGGTCGGCACCCTTGAAGAGGATCTCGCCGCCGGCGATCCGGCCCGGCGGCATGTCGAGGATGCCCATCACGGCCTGTGCGGTGACGGACTTGCCGGAGCCTGACTCGCCGAGGACGGCCAGGGTCTGGCCGGCGTCCACCGAGTAGTTGACCCCGTTGACGGCCTTGGCGACCCCGTCGCGCGTCTTGAACTCGACGTGCAGGTCGCGGACTTCGAGCAGCATGTCCGCCGCCTCCTCAGCGCAGCTTGGGGTCGAGGGCGTCGCGCACCGCGTCGCCGAGCATGATGAACGCCAGCACGGTGATGCTCAGCGCGCCGGCCGGCCACAGCAGCATGTGCGGCGCGTTGCGGATCTGGGAGGCCGCGTTGGAGATGTCGATGCCCCAGGAGACCGTGGGCGGCCGCAGGCCGACGCCGAGGAAGGACAGGGTGGCCTCCAGCGAGATGTACGTGCCCAGGGCGATCGTCGCGACGACGATGACGGGGGCGATCGCGTTGGGCGCCACGTGCCGCAGCAGCATCCGGCCGTTGCCGGCGCCGAGGGCGCGGGCGGCCTGCACGTAGTCGTTCTGCTTGGCGGTGATGACGGAGCCGCGGGCGATGCGGGCGATCTGCGGCCAGCCGAGCAGCACGATGAAGCCGACCACGGGCCAGACGGTGGTGCTGGTGACCACGGACAGGAGCACCAGGCCGCCGAGGATCACCGGGATGCCGAAGAAGATGTCGGCGACCCGGGACAGCACGGCGTCCCACCAGCCGCCGAAGAACCCGGCCAGCCCGCCGAGCAGCGAGCCGAGCAGGGCCGCGCCGACGGTGGCGCAGATGCCGACGGTGATGGAGGCCTGGGCGCCGTAGACGGTACGGGTGTACACGTCGCAGCCCTGGGTGTCGAAGCCGAACGGGTGGCCCGGCTCGGAGCCCTGCTGGGACTTGGACAGGTCGCACTGGAGCGGGTCGCCGCTCGCGATGAGCTGCGGCCAGATCGAGATGACGACGAGGAACAGGATCAGCAGCAGGGAGATGACGAAGACCGGGTTGCGGCGCAGCTGGTGCCAGGCGTCGGACCACAGCGAGCGGGCCTTCTCCTGGGGGCCGGGGCCGGCCGGTTCGAGGGTCTTCTCCAGGCTCTGGGCCTCTTCGAGCGCGAGGTCCATGGGCCCGCCCTGTCCGGTGGGGGCGATGACTTCCTTCTCGCCGGGCTGGAGCGGGTCGTACGGCTCAGGCATAACGGATCCTCGGGTCCAGGACCGCGTAGAGCAGGTCGACGAGCAGGTTCGCCAGCAGGAAGACGATCACGAGGATGGTCACGAAGCCGACCACCGTGGGGGCGTTGTTGCGCAGGATGCCCTGGTAGAGCTGGTAGCCGACGCCGTGGATGTTGAAGATCCGCTCGGTGATGATGGCGCCGCCCATCAGGGCGCCGATGTCGGTGCCGATGAACGTGACCACCGGGATGAGGGAGTTGCGCAGCAGGTGCCGGGTGATGACGCGGCGGCGCGGCAGGCCCTTGGCGACGGCGGTGCGGACGTAGTCGGCCTTGACGTTCTCGGCGATCGACGTGCGGCTGAGCCGGGTGACGTAGGCGAGGGAGACCAGGGCGAGCACGACGCCCGGCAGGATCAGCTCGTTGAACGGGGCGTCGGAGGACACGGTGGGGCGCACCCAGCCCCATTTCACGCCGAGGAGGAACTGGAGCACGTACCCGGTGACGAAGACCGGCACCGAGATGACCACGAGGGTCAGGACCAGCAGGCTGGTGTCCACGAGCTGGCCGCGGCGCAGGCCGCTGACGACGCCGAGGGTGATGCCGACGACGATCTCGATGAGGATGGCGACGATGGTCAGCCGCAGGGTGACGGGGAAGGCGGAGGCCATCAGCTCGGTGACGGGCTGGCCGTTGAAGGCGGTGCCGAAGTCGCCCTGGAAGATCTGGCCCATGTAGTGCAGGTACTGCTTCCACAGGGGCTGGTCGAGGTAGAGGTCCTTGCGGATGCGGGCGGCGGTCGCCGGGTCCGGGGCCTTGTCGCCGAAGAGGGCCGCGACCGGGTCGCCCAGCGCGTACACCATGAGGAAGATCAGGAAGGTGCTGCCGATGAACACGGGGATCATCTGGAGCAGCCGGCGGATGACGTAGCGTCCCATCTAGACGCCTCCGGGGTCTCGGTGGCCGCGGCCCCGGCGGCGGATGCCGCGCGCCGGGGCGGCCACGTCTGGTGGCGTGTGGGTCAGCCGACCTTGATCTGGTCGTAGACGGGGACGCTGAACTGGTTGAGCTTGACGTCGGAGAGGCGCTCGGAGTAGCCGGCGCTGCCGTTCTGGTACCAGAGCGGGATGGACGGCATCTGCTGGGCCAGGATCTTCTCGGCGTCCTGGAACTTGGCGATGGCCTTGGCGGTGTCGCTCTCGGCGTTGGCCTCGTCGACGAGCTTGTCGAAGTCCTTGTTGCTGAACTTCCCGTAGTTGGAGGAGGCGCCGGTGTAGTACAGCGGTTGCAGGAAGTTCTGGATCAGCGGGTAGTCGCCCTGCCAGCCGGACCGGAACGGGCCGGTGAGCTTGTACGAGCTCTGCTGGTTGCGGTAGTCCGCGAAGGTGCCGACCGGGTTGACGGTGCAGACCGGGCCGCGGCCCAGCGCGTTGTTGATGCTGTTGCAGACGGCGTCCATCCACACCCGGTGGGAGCCGGTGTCCACGTTCGAGGTGACGGTGACCTTGCCGCCGGGCAGTCCGCCGCCGTCCTCGATCAGCTTCTTCGCGGCGGCCGGGTCGTACGTGCACAGGTCGCCGCACATGTCCTTGAAGCCGCCCTTCTCGCCGAGGGCGGAGGAGGTCCAGTCCTTGGCGGGCGTGCGGGTGTCCTGGAAGATCTGCTTGGTGATCTCCTCGCGGTTGATGGCGCGGGAGATGCCCTGGCGGACCTTCTCCATCCCGGCCTTGCTCCATCCCGGGTCGTACAGCGGGAAGGTGAGGGTCTGGATGATCAGGGCGGGCTGGTTGATGTACCGGTCGCCGAGGTCGTTCTTGACGTTCTTCAGCTGCTGGGCAGGGACGTCGTCGACCAGGTCGAGGTTGCCGGCGATCAGGTCGGTGTAGGCGGTGTTGTTGTCGGTGTAGACCTTGAGGTCGACGCCGCCGTTCTGCGCCTTGTCGGGGCCGGTGTAGCCGTCCCACTTGCGCAGCTTCATGCCGCTGCCCTTGGTGTACGAGTCCACCGTGTACGGGCCGTTGCCGACCGGCTTGTCCAGCCAGCCCGCGTGGTCGGTGAAGAAGGACTTGGGGAGCGGGGAGAAGGCCTGGTAGCCGAGGGTGTCGGGCCAGGTGGAGAACCTGTCCGTGAGGGCCACGGTGAAGGTCTTGGCGTCCTTGACGACCAGGCCCTTCATGGTCTTCGTCTTGGGGTCGCCGGACTCCGGGTGGACGTCCTCGTAGCCGACGATGTTGCTGAAGAACGGGGAGTTGTTCTGCTTGCTGCGGACGTCCGCGGCGTAGTTCCAGGCGTCCACGAAGGACTGCGCGGTGACCGGTTCGTCGTTGCTGAACTTCCAGCCGTCCTTCAGGGTCACGGTGAAGTTCTGCTGGTCGGTGCTCTCGATCGACTCGGCGACCATGTTCACCGCCTCGCCGGTCTCCGGGTCGTAGCGTTTGAGGCCCCGGAAGAGCATGTCGAGGACCTTGCCGCCCTGCACCTCGTTGGTGTTCGCCGGTTCCAGAGGGTTCTGCGGGTCTCCCCAGGAGGAGCTCACGATGCCGGCGCCGTCACCTCCGCCGCCGTCGCTTCCGCCGCCGCAGGCCGTCGCTCCGAGGGCGACGGCCACCGCGCATGCGGCCCACTTGGCGTGCGTGGCTCCGCGCATGGAGTGCCTCCTCATGGCTCCCAGGTCGTCCTGTCCGCCTGGTCGTACTCAGGAAGCCAATGTCACCCCGAACGGTGAGCCCCCGCATGCCGGGCGGGCCCGTTCGGGCCCGCCTGTCACCCGGTTGCCGCACCGCCGGCCGGAGGCCGTCAGTCCAGGACGGTCTCCCAGGTGTCCACGGCGTAGTGCGGGCCCATGCCGTGCGCCTCGTACAGCCGGAGGGCACCGGTCTCGTTGCGGGTGTCCACGCCGAGGCCCAGGGTGTCGCGCCCGCGGGCCGCGTACACCGCGAAGGCGTGCCGCAGCAGGAAGCCGGCGACGCCCCGGCCGCGGGCGCCCTTGCGGACGCCGAGGCTGCGGACCCAGCCCATCGCGGCCCGGTTGTCCTTGCTGATGCACACGCCGACGTCACCCTGACCGGCCGCGTTCGCGATCCACACCAGCGACCAGTCCATGTCCTCGCGGGTCGCGCCGAGGTCGGCCAGCCACTGCTCGTACGTGCGCGGCTGGTGGTCGAAGTGCTCGGTGAAGGACTCCATGTGCAGGGCGTGGGCGATCCGCCGGTCCGCCTCGTCGGTGCAGTCCCGCAGGGTGAGGCCGGCGGGCGGCTCCGGCAGCGGGTCGGCCTGCACCGAGACCGGGCGGGTCATCACGTGGTAGCGGCGCACCCGCTCCCAGCCGCGCCGGGTGAGCACGGCGGGGTCGGTGGTGGGTGCGATGTTGAGGTTCAGGTGCACCACGGCCCGTACGGCGCCGGCCTCCCGGGCCCGTTCCAGCGCCCGGGCCTCCATGAGTGCGAGCAGCCGCTCGGCCGCCTCCGGATGGCCGGGCAGCGCGTAGTGGTCGGTGTCGATGCGCTCGGGATCGCCGTCGCACCACAGGCAGGCGTACGCGACCGGCCGGCCGTCCTCGAACGCCAGCCAGGAGTCCCGCTCCAGGTCCATCTCGGGATGCAGCAGATCAGCCTCGACCTCGGCGAGTTCGGTCTCCGCCCGCCCGATCTCCACGAGGTCGACGGCGTTCATCAGTGCGCAGATGTCCGGCGCATCGCCTGCCCGGGCAGGCCGTACGGTCAGCATCCCCCCAGCCTCGTACGCCGTGCCGGGCCGGGGCAAAGGGTTTTCGGGCGGGCCTGCCCGGGCCCCGGGAACGCCACGGGGGCGCCCCGCCGCGGCTGCGGCAGGACGCCCCCGGAGGCGTACGCGCTGGGGATCAGGCCGGAAGGACGGCCCGCTCCTCGGCGAAGTGGCAGGCCGACTCGTGGGCGGCCGGCGAGTCCGAGCCCTGGAAGCGCTCGGGGATGGCGAGGAGCGGCACGTCGGTGGCGCACTTCTCCTCGGCCTTCCAGCAGCGGGTGCGGAAGCGGCAGCCGGACGGCGGGTTCGCCGGCGACGGGACGTCACCGGTGAGGATGATCCGGTCGCGGTTCTCGCGAGCCTCCGGGTCGGGGACCGGGACGGCCGACAGCAGCGCCTGGGTGTAGGGGTGCGTCGGGTGCTCGTAGATCTCCGCGTCGGTTCCGATCTCGGCCATCTTGCCGAGGTACATGACGCCCACGCGGTCCGAGATGTGCCGGACGATCGACAGGTCGTGCGCGATGAAGATGTAGGAGAGGTTGAACTCGTCCTGCAGCTTCTCCATCAGGTTGATGACCTGCGCCTGGACGGACACGTCCAGGGCGGAGACCGGCTCGTCGCAGATGATGATCTCGGGGTTCAGCGCGAGGCCGCGGGCGATGCCGATGCGCTGGCGCTGACCGCCGGAGAACTGGTGCGGGTAGCGGTTGATGTACTCGGGGTTCAGGCCCACCACGTCCAGGAGTTCCTGGACCTTGCGGCGCCGGTCGCCCTTCGGGGCCACCTCGGGGTGGATCTCGAAGGTCTCGCCGATGATGTCGCCCACCGTCATACGGGGGTTCAGCGAGGTGTACGGGTCCTGGAACACCATCTGGATGTTGCGGCGGACTGCCTTCAGGGCGCGGCCGGACAGCTTGGTGATGTCCTGGCCCTTGTAGAAGACCTCGCCGGCGGTCGCCCGCTCCAGGTTCATGAGGAGCTTGGCGATGGTGGACTTGCCGCAGCCGGACTCGCCGACGATGCCCAGGGTCTCGCCCTGGTAGAGGTCGAAGGAGACCCCGTCGACGGCCTTGACCGCACCGACCTGCTTCTTGAACAGGATGCCCTGGGTCAGCGGGAAGTGCTTGACCAGGTTGCGCACCTGGAGGATCGGCTCGCCCTTGGAGCTCAGGTCAGCCATGGATCGTCTCCTTCCAGAAGTGGCAGGCGCTCTTGCGGCCCGGCAGCTCGCTGCCGTCCTGCTCGGTCACCGAGTGCAGCACGGGGATCTCGGAGCTGCAGATGTCCTGCGCGGCGGTGCAGCGCGGGTTGAACGCGCAACCCGACGGCATGCGCAGCAGGTTGGGCGGCAGGCCCTTGATCGCGAAGAGCTCCTGGCCCTTCTGGTCCAGGCGCGGGATCGACTCCAGCAGACCCTTGGTGTAGGGGTGCGCCGGACGGGCGTAGATCTCGTGGACCGGGGCGGTCTCGACGATCCGGCCCGCGTACATGACGGCGATCTTGTCCGCGACGTCGGCGACGACGCCGAGGTCGTGGGTGATCAGGATCAGACCCATGTTCATCTCGCGCTGGAGCTCCGCGAGCAGGTCCATGACCTGGGCCTGGACGGTCACGTCGAGAGCCGTGGTGGGCTCGTCGGCGATGATCAGGTCCGGCTCCAGGGCCATCGCCATGGCGATCATGATGCGCTGGCGCATACCACCGGAGAAGTGGTGCGGGTAGTCGTCCACGCGCGCCTTGGCGGCGGGGATCTTCACCCGGTCCATCAGCTCGATGGACTTGAGCTTGGCTTCCTTCTTGGACAGCCCCTGGTGCACGCGGAACATCTCGCCGAGCTGGTAGCCGACGGTCAGCACCGGGTTCAGGGAGGAGAGCGCGTCCTGGAAGATCATGGCGATCTTCGAGCCGCGGATCTTCCGGCGCTCCTCGTTGCTCATCTTGAGCATGTCCTGGCCGCGGAAGAAGATCTCGCCCTGCGGGATCTTGCCGGGGGGCATGTCGAGAATGCCCATGATCGCCTGAGCGGTCACGGACTTGCCGGAGCCGGACTCGCCGAGGACGGCGAGGGTCTCGCCGGCCGAGACGCTGTAGTTGACGCCGTTGACGGCCTTGGCCACGCCGTCGCGGGTGTGGAACTCCACGTGCAGGTCGCGGACTTCGAGGAGCGGACCCTCGTTGTCGCCGCCGTTACGCGGGGCCGGGACCGTCGCGGTCTTGTCGATGGTGGTCACGTACGCCCTCCTCAGCGCATCTTCGGGTCGAGGGCGTTGCGCACTGCTTCGCCGAGCATGATGAACGCCAGCACGGTGATGCTGAGCATGATCGACGGCCACAGCAGGATGTGCGGGGCGACGCGGATCTGCGCGGCGGCCGCCGAGATGTCGACACCCCACGAGACGGTCGGGGACGCGAGGCCCAGACCCAGGTACGACAGGGTGGCCTCGGCGGAGATGTAACCGCCGAGCGCGATCGTCGCGACGACGATCACGGGAGCCAGGGCGTTCGGCAGGATGTGCCGGAACAGGATCCGGACGGTGCTCGCGCCCAGGGCCTGGGCGGCGTGCACGTAGTCGGCCTGCTTCACCGTGATCACGGCACCGCGCATGACGCGGGTGATCTGGGTCCAGCCGAGGAACGCGAGGGCGCCGACGACGACCCACACCGTGCGGTCGGTGAAGGCCTGCAGGACGACCATGGCGCCGAGCAGGAAGGGGATGCCGAAGAAGATGTCGGTGATCCGGGAGAGCACCGCGTCCACGATGCCGCCGAAGTAGCCGGCGATCATGCCCATGATGCCGCCGACGACCGTGACGATCGCGGTGACGGCGATGCCGACCGTGATCGAGGCGCGGGTGCCGTAGATCAGGCGGGCGTAGACGCTGCGGCCCTGGCCGTCGTAGCCGAACCACTCGGGCGAGCCTATGGAGCCCAGCTCCGGCTTGGTCAGGAAGTGCTTGACCAGGTCGCCCCTGGTGGGCGAGGCGCTGGTGAACAGGCTCGGGAAGACGGCGATCAGCAGCAGGAAGAAGATCAGCACCGACGACACGAGGAAGTACGGGTTGCGGCGCAGGTCGGCCCAGGCATCGCCCCAGAGGCTGCGGGCCTTCTCGGCCTTCTGCGGCGCGGCCGCGGCGACGGCGGTGGCCGTCTCCTCGGCGGGCGCGGTGGCGGTCTTGGTGATGTCAGGCATACCGGATCCTCGGGTCCAGGACCGCGTAAAGGAGGTCGACGAGCAGGCTGGCCACGAGGTAGACGAGGACCAGGACGGTGACGACACCGACCACGGTCATGCCCTCACGGCGGACGATGGAGTCGTAGATCAGTCCACCGACACCCTTGACGTTGAAGAGGCCTTCGGTGACGACCGCGCCGCCCATGAGCGCACCGATGTCCGTACCGAGGAAGGTCACCACGGGGATCATCGAGTTGCGCATGAGGTGGACGCCGTAGACACGGCTCTTCGGGAGGCCCTTGGCCACCGCGGTGCGCACGTAGTCGGCGCGCAGGTTCTCAGCCATGGAGGTACGGGTGAGGCGGGCCACGTATGCGAGGGACAGCGCACCCAACACGATGGCCGGCGCGAGCAGCTCGCTCCAGAGCTCCTCGTTGCTCACGTTCGGCGCGATCCATCCGAGCTGGTCGGAGAAGACCATACGGACGATGAAGCCGAGGACGAAGACCGGGACCGAGATGATCAGCAGCGTGAAGATCAG
Source organism: Streptomyces bambusae (assembly GCF_020532645.1). Lineage (GTDB taxonomy): Bacteria > Actinomycetota > Actinomycetes > Streptomycetales > Streptomycetaceae > Streptomyces > Streptomyces bambusae. Next base: position 55,636 of record NZ_JAJAUZ010000025.1, on the reverse strand, counting down.
GACCAGGTTGTCGGCGAGACGGCCCGCGTTGAGGCCGGCGACCACGCCGAGGCCCAGACCGAGCACCAGCTCGATCAGGAACGCCAGCAGGGCCAGACGCAGGGTGACCGGGAACGCGTCCCCGATGACCTCGGTGATCTCGCGTCCGCTTCGGATCTGCGTGCCGAAGTCGAACTTGAGCAGGATGTCACCCATGTACCGGATGTACTGCTCGAGGATCGGCTGGTCGAGCCCGTACTCGTGCCGGAGTCTGGCAAGAGTGGCCGGGTCGGTGCCCTTGTCCCCGAACAGGCCCGCCACGGGGTCACCGGGCAGGGAATACACCATCAGGAAGATGAGCAGGGTTGTCCCGAAGAAGACCGGGATCATCTGGAGCAGTCGTCGTGCGACATAGCGCCCCATCGTGCCTCCGATTGAGAATGCGGCAGCAGCCAGGACAGGCCCTTCCCGGTGCGCATGCCGGTTTCCGGCACGGCACACCGAGGAAGGGCCCCCCGTTCACTGCGTATAGGCCGGATGCGGGCTGACTCCCCGTCAGCCCACATCCGTACTGCGGACTACGTCAGTGAGTTACTTCTTGACCTCGACGGTCTCGAGGATCGGGTCGCCGTCCTGCGCGTACTTGACGCCGGAGACCTTCTCGGAGTAGCCCGCGTTGACCTTGTAGTACCAGAGCGGGATGGAGGGCATGTAGTTGACCAGGCTCTTCTCGATCTCCTGGTACGCCTTCACCGACTCGTCGAGGGTGGCCGCGGTGTCCGCCTTGGTGATGGCGGCGTCCAGGTCCTTGTTCGAGAAGCCGCCCTGGTTGCCCGAGGCGCCGGTCTGGAACAGGTCGCGGAGGAAGTTCGCGTTCACCGGGTAGTCGAGGACCCAACCGGAGCGGTAGATCGACTTGACCTGCTTCGACTTGCGGGCCTGGAGGTCGGCCTGGAAGTCGGGCTTGGCGTCGCCGACGCACTTGACGCCGGTGTTCTGGGTGATGCTGTTGCAGACAGCCTCGACCCATTCCTTGTGGCCGCCGTCGGAGTTGAACTGGATGGAGATGGCGCCACCGGGGACGCCGCCACCCTGCTTGATCAGGTCCTTGGCCTTGGCCGGGTCGAACTTGGTGATGTCGGCCGCGTTCGGCTGGTAGCCGAGGACGCCCTTGGCGACCCAGCCGGTGGCCGGCTCACGGGTGCCCTGGAGGACGGTCTTGGTGATCGTGTCACGGTCGATCGCCATGGACAGACCCTGGATGACCTTCGGGTCGACCTTCTTGTCCTTCCACTGCGGCGCGTAGTACGCGATCGCAAGGGTCTGGACGGCGGAGTACGCCTGGTCCACGGCACGGTCGCCGAGGTCCTGGCGGTAGACCGGCAGGTCCTTCGGGGCCAGCTGGCGCAGGACGTCGAGGTTGCCCGACTTCAGGTCCTCGTAGGCGGTCTCGAGGGTGGTGTAGTTCTTGAAGATCACACCACCGTTCTTGGCCTTGTTGTCGCCCTTGTAGCCGTCGTAACGGACGATCTTGATCTGCTTCTTGTGCTCCCACGAGTCGAACTTGTAGGGGCCGTTGCCGACCGGCTTCTCACCGGCGGCCTTCGGGTTCGCGTAGAACGACTCCGGCAGCGGGGAGAAGACCTCGTAGCCGAGCTTGTACGCGAAGTACGGGATCGCCGAGGTCAGCTCGATGGTGAAGGTGCTCTCGTCGAGGACCTTCAGGCCGTCCAGCTTGTCGGAGGTGGGCTTGGCGCCCTCCTTCTCCGGGTGGACCTTGTCGAAGCCCTTGATGTCCGAGAACCAGGAGGCGTTGCCCTGGTTGTTCGTGATGGTGGCGGCCCAGTTCCACGCCTTGACGTAGGACTCGGCGGTCACCGGGGTGCCGTCGTGGAACGTCCAGCCCTTCTTGAGCTTGACGGTCCAGAGCTTGCTGTCCTTGGTGTCGACCGACTCGGCGTTGACCATGGTCAGCTTGCCGTCTTCGGTGTAGTCGACCAGCTGCGAGAAGAGCCCGCTCATCACGATCGAGCCGTTCGACTCCATCGTGTCGGCCGGGTGCAGGAGCTTCTCCGGCTCACCCGTCTCGACCGAGAAGATGCCGTTCGGGTCGACAGCGCCGCCCTTGGCCTTGTCGTCCGAGTCCTTGCCCCCACCACAAGCGGTTGCAGCCAGGGCGACGACGATCGCGCCCGCGACCCACTTGGCGCTCTTGGCACCACGCATGGGTTTCCTCCTCATGAGTCCACTGTTCGACATGAGGGACCCCGCTCGTTCGCCGACACCCCTGACGGCGAGTTGGAACGGTGTCCCGAGTGTGCTCGTGAGTCGGCGCTCCCCACAGCGCATGACCCATTGACCCGAGCTCGATGGAGCCATCCTCAGGGACCCGCAGACCGTAAACCACACTTAAGTGGTCTCGTTTTCACAACATCAACCCATGGCCGAAAACCGAAATCCGGACATATGGAGCACAGACAGACACACCCGAAACGGACGGTTAGCGCACGTTCCGGAGCGTGACGGCCGATAGTCGGACACCAGCGGACACCTGAACGCAATAATCCGTTTGACAGACGTAAACAGCCCGCCCCCGCACGGACTCCGTGCGGGGGCGGGCAGTTGAAACAGTGAGGAGCCTAACGCCTAGCGCTTGGCGCGCGAAGCGGTGCGCGAACGCTCCTTCTGGTCCAGGACGACCTTGCGGATGCGCACGGCCTCCGGGGTGACCTCGACGCACTCGTCGTCGCGGCAGAACTCCAGGGACTGCTCCAGGGAGAGCTTGCGCGGCGGGACGATCGCCTCGAAGGAGTCGGCGGAGGCGGAGCGCATGTTGGTGAGCTTCTTCTCCTTGGTGATGTTCACGTCCATGTCGTCGGAGCGCGAGTTCTCGCCGACGATCATGCCCTCGTACACCTCGGTGCCGGGGTCGGTGAACAGCACGCCGCGCTCCTGCAGGTTGGTCATCGCGAACGCGGTGACCGCACCGGCGCGGTCGGCGACCAGGGAGCCGTTGTTGCGGGTCTGCAGCGGGCCGAACCACGGCTCGTGGCCCTCGTGGATGGAGTGGCCGATGCCGGTGCCGCGGGTCTGGGTCAGGAACTCCGTACGGAAGCCGATGAGGCCGCGGGACGGGACGACGAACTCCATGCGGACCCAGCCGGAGCCGTGGTTCGACATGTTGTCCATGCGGCCCTTGCGGACGCCCATGAGCTGGGTGACGGCACCCATGTGCTCCTCGGGCACGTCGATCGTCATGCGCTCGACGGGCTCGTGGGTCTTGCCGTCGACCTCCTTGGTGACGACCTGGGGCTTGCCGATGGTCAGCTCGAAGCCCTCGCGGCGCATCTGCTCGACCAGGATGGCGAGCGCCAGCTCACCACGGCCCTGGACCTCCCAGGCGTCCGGGCGCTCGGTGTCGAGCACGCGGAGGGAGACGTTGCCGATGAGCTCGCGGTCGAGGCGGTCCTTGACCTGGCGGGCGGTGACCTTGCGGTCCTTGACCGCGGCCTTGGCGTCGGCGCCCTTGCCGGAGCCGCCGCGGCCGACCAGCGGGGAGGTGTTGGTGCCGATGACCATGGAGATGGCCGGCTCGTCCACAGTGATGAGCGGCAGCGCGATCGGGTTCTCCGGGTCGGCGAGGGTCTCACCGATCATGATGTCCGGGATGCCGGCGACGGCGCAGATGTCGCCGGGGCCCGCCACCTCGGCCGGCTTGCGGGTGAGCGCCTCGGTCATCATCAGCTCGGTGATGCGGACGTTCGAGATGCTGCCGTCACGCTTGATCCACGCGACGGTCTGGCCCTTGCGCAGCTCGCCCTGCTCGACGCGGAGCAGCGCGATGCGGCCGAGGAAGTTGTCGGCGTCGAGGTTGGTGACGTGGGCCTGGAGGGGGGCCTCCTCGTCGTACACCGGAGCCGGGACGTGCTCCAGGATCGCGGAGAAGAACGGCTCCAGGTTCTCGCTGTCGGCCGGGACCGTGCCGTCCTCCGGCTTGGTCAGCGAGGCGATGCCGTCGCGGCCGCAGGCGTAGACGATCGGGAACTCGATCTGGTCCTCGTCGGCGTCCAGGTCGAGGAAGAGGTCGTACGTCTCGTTGACGACCTCGTCGATCCGGGAGTCCGGGCGGTCCGTCTTGTTGATGCAGAGGATGACGGGCTTCCGCTGCTGGAGCGCCTTGCGGAGCACGAAGCGGGTCTGCGGCAGCGGACCCTCGGACGCGTCCACGAGCAGGACGACGGCGTCCACCATCGACAGACCGCGCTCGACCTCGCCACCGAAGTCGGCGTGGCCGGGGGTGTCGATGATGTTGATCGTGATGGGCGCCCCGCCGTCCTTGGGGTGGTACTTCACCGCCGTGTTCTTGGCGAGGATCGTGATGCCCTTCTCACGCTCCAGGTCGTTCGAGTCCATCATGCGGTCGTCGAGCTGCTGGTGGGCGGCGAAGGCACCGGCCTGCTTGAGCATGGCGTCGACGATGGTCGTCTTGCCGTGGTCGACGTGGGCGACAATGGCGACGTTACGAATATCGTGGCGCGTGGGCATACTTCGGCGCTTCTCCCGGATCGTGGATTGGCGTCGCGTACGGTCCGGCACGCGAGCCCGCCGGGCGGAAAACCTGCCACGGCCTTACCCCATCGTACGCGTGCTGGCGGGAACCGCTCGCCGGGGGGTCTGTCAAGAGGCCGTACGAAGGTTCTTGTACGGGGGTTCAGGCGGGGTGGGGCCTGTGTTCACGGGGTGGTCGTTCCTGGCTACCGGGTCAATGGTGGGACCGACCTTGCCGGGCGGGGTCCCGCCCGGGCAAGCGACTTGAGCCACTTCTGAGCTTGCCCTCCCGGGGCTCCGCCCAGGGCCCCGCGCCTCACTCGCCGGCGGGGCTTGTTCTTCCCCGGCCGGACTTCGGCTTCCCCGCTGCGGGGAAAAATCCAGCCGCGCCGGCGTTTGAGGCGCGGGGTCCGGGGCGGAGCCCCGGGGCTTTTGGGCTAGCGCGTCCCCGTGGCGGCGGCCGGCTTGCGCCAGCCGATGTCCTGGTAGCGCGGGGTCGCGAGACCGAAGGCACCCGCATTGGCCAGGGCCGGCCGCACGGCCACCAGCTCCGGCCGCTGGTACAGCGGGATCGACCCGGCCGCCGCCCAGATCCGCGCATCCGCCTTCCGCATCAGCTCCCGCGCCGCCTCCTCGTCCAGCTCCCCGATCGCCTGGTCGAACAACTGGTCGATGTGGTCGGTGCCGACCCGCGTGTAGTTCTGTTCGACGAGCAGCGACCCGTCCGCCGCCGGCTCCGGCTTCGCGAAGATCGGCCGGGCGTCGGTGGCCGGGAAGGCTGATGCCGGCCAGGAGTACAGCGCCAGGTCGTACTGCCCGGACGCGATGTGGTCCTTGAAGAAGGACTCGTCGGCCACCTTCGTCAGCCGCGTCCCGATCCCGATCTTCTTCAGGGTCTCCGCGATCCGCTCCCCGACCGTCCGCAGCGCCTCCGACCCCGGCCCGGCCGGCAGCACGAAGCGCAGCGAGAGCGCCTTCCCGTCCTTGGCGAGCAGCGATCCGGACGTCCGGGCCTGCCGGGCCGGCTCGGGGGCCCCGGTGCCCCGCGGCCCGGCGGCCCGCTCCCCGGCGGCCTCGTCGCCCTCGTCGGCCCGCTTCTTGCCGTCGTCACGGCCGGCGGGCCGGGTCACCGCCTCGGCCTGGGCGAGCAGCGCCGCCCCCTGGCCTTCGGCGAGCGGCGCCGGAGCCATCACGGCCGGTCCGCCGGCCCGCCGGCCCGCGGTGTCCGCGTCGACGATCTCGCCGTCCGGGCCGGGGGCCGCGTACCCGCCCTCCGGCAGCTCGCCGGAGCGGTCGGCCCGGCCGTTCTTGCCGTCGTCCTCCTGGCCCACGATGTAGAGACCGTCGTTTCCGGTGCCGTCGGAGCCACGCGCGGCCTGGGCGCCGCCGCGGCCGGCGGCCGGGGTCTTCCCGTCGTCCGCGGTGGCCTCGCCACCCGCCGCGGCCTCCTCGGGGGCGGTGGTCAGCGGGCCGCCGAGCCGCCAGCCGGCGTCAGCGAGCAGCGCCCGGGCCGCCTCGGTGTCGCGGCCGCCGAGCGCGCCGCTGTTGTCGGCGTACACCTTCTGGCCGGCCAGGGCGAGATGGCTGCCGACCGGCCTGGCGGGCAGCCCCAGCGGCTTGAGGACCACTTCGGCGAGGTCCTGCCGGTCCAGGGCGCGGGCGATGGCCCGCCGCACCCGCTCGTCGCCGAGCGGTCCGGCCGCCCCGTTGAGGGCGAGCTGGGTGTACGCGGGCTCCAGGGACTTGCGGACGGTGTAGCCGCGCAGCCCGTCCTGCTCGGCGGCGTACGTGCGGACCGCGGCGGCGGCGCGGACCCGCCGGGCCTGCTCCGCCTCGGCCCGCTCGCCCGGCGAGCCGTGGGCGATGGCCCAGGACAGCAGGGCCTGGGCGGAGGTGGTGGCGGCGCCGGGGCCGTGGCGCAGGGGGCCGGAGCTGCCGGTGCGGCGGCCGTCGCGGGCCGCGAGGGCGATCCGCTCGGCGCCGGACCGGTCGATTTCGGCCAGATCCAGCTTGCCCGCGGCCAGCGCGGCGGGGCGGTCGGCGCGGGCCACGGCGGTCAGGACGAGGGTGTCCAGTTTGGCGGGAGTGCCCCACCAGCGGGGGTTGCGGGAGAGCGCGGCGGTGCCGGTCTTCTTGTCGATGGCGCCGAGGTTGAAGGGCCCGGCGGTGACCTTGAGGGCGCCGCGGGCGCCTTCGTTGAAGGCTTCGGGGCTGCCGGTGACCTGCTTGGGGTAGAGCGGGGTGAAGAGGGACTGCCAGTCGGCGTACGGCCTGCCGAAGGTGACCTTGACCTCCAGGTCGTTGGCCCCGCGCTCGATCTTCTCGATGCGTTCGTAGCCGGCGTTGCGGGCGGTCCAGAAGGCCGAGTCCTTGCCGTTGAGGGCGCGCCACTGGGCGACGAAGTCGGGGGCGCCGATCTCCCGGCCGTCGCTCCAGACCGCCTGCTGGTTGAGCTTGTACAGGACGACCTGCTGCGGCTCGGTCTCGATGACCTCGGCCTTCTCCAGGTAGTCGGGGTTGGCGACGGCCCGCCCGCGGGCGTCGAGGGTGAACAGGGCGGGGAGCACCGCTCCGGCGATCCGGGTGGTGGTGGGGTCGGCGTCGGCCTGGAAGGTGTTGAAGGTGGCCGGGAGGGCGTCCACGGCCCAGCGGACGACCCCGCCGTCGGCGACCTGGTCGCGGGCGGAGGCGCGGATGTCGGGCGGCGCGGCGGCCGGCCCGGTCGCGGCGTCGGGTGTGCCGCAGCCCGCGAGGAGGGGCAGCGTGAGCAGGCCCCCGGCCACGGCTGCTGTCAGGAGCGCCTGGGAGCTGCGCCGTCGCTGCGACATGGGAGTCCACCTCCGGGACGGGCCGTGCTTGATCACGGATGGGGGTATTTGGAGCTGATCACACTGGTGACGGGCTCCACTGAAATCGACGCCCCGGCACGCCCTCCGGACCCGGTCCGCGCCACGCCGCGAAGCCCACCCGTGCGGACCAACCGGCCCGGCGCGGCCGGCCCGGGCGTTCCCCCGGCCGAGGGACGAGAATGGAGCCGGGAGGGGGCGCACAGGTTGCGCCTGCGCGCCCGGAATCGCTGCACGTCCCTTCACAACGGGGGACGGGAGGCGCGACACTCGCAGGCGCACATGAGCGTTGCCACCGCAACCTGCGGAAGTGAGGGCAAGTCATGTCCCTGCAAGACGATTTGAACGCCGTACGCCGCAACCTCGACGAGCTGACCCGCAAGGTCGAGCAGCTCGAACGCAAGGAGCAGGCGCAGCGGCGGCCCGGCGGTGCTCCGCCGGACCGTTCGGGGATGGTCACCATCCCGGACACCCCGTACGACGGCTCGCTCTGGACGGACACCGACGACGAGGGCCTGGGCGCCCGAGACCGCCGGGCGCCCTGACCGCAGCCGCGGCCGGGGGCCTGCCGGCGCTCCGGCGGGCCGTCCGCTCCCGCGGGTCCGCCCGCGGGTCCACCCCACCACCCATCAGACCCGGCCCGCCGGCCGCAGCGCCGGACGCGGGCCGGGTCTCCTGGGCCACTCCTGACCCACTCCCCCGGAGTCACCTTTGGCCACAGGCACCGAACCACCCGTCCGGCTGTCCGGCGTGCACCACCCGTCCCGGGCCGCGATCGCGGCCCGGCACCTGCGTACCGACCGGTGGTGGCTGGCCCCCGCCGGCACCGCGGCCGGGCTGCTCGCCTTCATCGCGTACTCGACCTGGCGGGCCTTCGCGAACGCGGACTACTACGCGGCGCCCTACGTGTCGCCCTTCTACTCGCCCTGTCTGGCCGAGAACTGCGTCCCGATGCGCAACGGCCCCAACTGGGATCTGTTCGGCAGCTGGTGGGGCCTGTCCCCGGCGCTGCTGATCCTGGTGTTCCCGCTGGGCTTCCGGCTGACCTGCTACTACTACCGCAAGGCGTACTACCGGGGCTTCTGGGCCTCGCCGCCCGCCTGCGCGGTTGCCGAGCCGCACTCCGGCTACACCGGCGAGTCCCGCTTCCCGCTGGTCTTCCAGAACATGCACCGGTACTTCTTCTACGCGGCGCTCCCGGTCGCGGGCATCCTCACGTACGACACGGTGCTGACCTTCCGCGATGCGCAGTACGCGTGGGGGCACATGGGCCTGGGCACCCTGCTGTTCCTCGTGAACATCGTGCTGATCTGGGCGTACACGCTGTCGTGCCATTCGTGCCGGCACATCATCGGCGGCCGGCTGCGGCACTTCTCCAAGCACCCGGTGCGGTACCGGCTGTGGGGGCTGGCCGGGAAGCTGAACGCCCGCCACACGCTGCTGGCCTGGTCGTCCCTGATCAGCGTGGCCTTGTGCGACCTGTACGTGTACCTGCTGGCGACCGGGGCCTTCGACGACCCGCGCCTCTTCTGAGCCCCCGTGGGACCTGACACACAGGACCTGAGAAAGGTGCCTTCCTTCATGACGCAAGTCGACAGGCAGCAGTGGGACGTGATCGTGGTCGGGGCCGGCGGGGCCGGGCTGCGGGCCGCGATCGAGGCCCGGGAGCGGGGCGCGCGGACGGCGGTGATCTGCAAGTCGCTGTTCGGCAAGGCGCACACGGTGATGGCCGAGGGCGGCATCGCCGCGTCCATGGGCAACGTCAACGGGCACGACAACTGGCAGGTGCACTTCCGCGACACGATGCGCGGCGGGAAGTTCCTCAACCAGTGGCGGATGGCCGAGCTGCACGCCCAGGAGGCGCCGGACCGGGTCTGGGAGCTGGAGACCTGGGGCGCGCTGTTCGACCGGACCGCCGACGGGCGGATCTCGCAGCGGAACTTCGGCGGCCACGAGTACCCGCGGCTGGCGCACGTGGGCGACCGGACCGGGCTGGAGCTGATCCGCACTCTCCAGCAGAAGATCGTCCAGTTGCAGCAGCAGGACTTCAAGGAGACCGGAGACCACGAGTCGGGGCTGAAGGTCTTCCAGGAGTGCACGGTCACCCGGGTGTTGAAGGACGGTGACCGGGTGGCGGGGACGTTCTGCTACGAGCGGGAGTCGGGCCGGTTCTTCGTCCTGGAGGCGCCCGCGGTGGTGCTGGCCACCGGCGGGATCGGGAAGTCGTTCAAGACGACGTCCAACTCGTGGGAGTACACGGGTGACGGGCACGCGCTGGCGCTGCTGGCCGGGGCGCCGCTGCTGAACATGGAGTTCGTGCAGTTCCACCCGACGGGCATGGTCTGGCCGCCGTCGGTGAAGGGGATCCTCGTCACGGAGTCGGTGCGCGGCGACGGCGGGGTGCTGCGCAACTCCGAGGGCAAGCGGTTCATGTTCGACTACGTGCCCGACGTCTTCAAGGAGAAGTACGCGGAGTCGGAGGAGGAGGGCGACCGCTGGTACGAGGACCCGGACCACAACCGGCGGCCGCCCGAGCTGCTGCCGCGCGACGAGGTGGCCCGGGCGATCAACGCGGAGGTGAAGGCGGGCCGGGGTTCCCCGCACGGCGGGGTGTTCCTGGACGTGTCCACGCGGATGCCGGCGGAGACGATCCGGCGCCGGCTGCCGTCGATGTACCACCAGTTCAAGGAGCTGGCGGACGTGGACATCACGGCCGAGCCGATGGAGGTCGGGCCGACCTGCCACTACGTGATGGGCGGGGTGGCGGTGGACTCGGAGACGGCGGCCGCGGTCGGGGTGCCGGGCCTGTTCGCCGCGGGCGAGGTCGCCGGCGGCATGCACGGCTCGAACCGGCTGGGCGGCAACTCGCTGTCCGACCTGCTGGTGTTCGGCCGGCGGGCGGGTCTGCACGCGGCGGAGCACGCGGCGGCCGCGGCGGACCGGCCGGGGGTGGCGCAGCGGGAGATCGACGCGGCGGCGCAGGAGGCGCTGGCCCCGTTCCACGCGGACGAGGGCGCCGAGAACCCGTACACGCTCCACCAGGAGCTCCAGCAGACGATGAACGACCTGGTGGGGATCATCCGGCGGGACGCGGAGATGCGCGAGGCTCTGGAGCGGCTGGCGGTGCTGCGGACCCGGGCGGCCCGGGCCGGGGTCGAGGGGCACCGGCAGTTCAACCCGGGCTGGCACCTGGCGCTGGACCTGCGGAACATGCTGCTGGTCAGCGAGTGCGTGGCGAAGGCGGCCCTGGAGCGTACGGAGAGCCGCGGCGGCCACACCCGCGAGGACTGCCCGGGCATGGACCGGGCCTGGCGCCCGGTGAACCTGCTGTGCCGGCCCGTCGTACCGGCGCCCGCCGATCCGGCGGCCGACCGCATCGCGCTGGTCCGCTGCGCCACCGATCCCATCCGTCCCGACCTGCTCGCGCTGTTCGAGAAGGAAGAGCTGGTCAAGTACCTCTCCGAAGAGGAGCTGTAGGCGTGACGAGCTACGACGCGAGCTTCCGGGTGTGGCGGGGCGACCCGGAGGGCGGGGAGCTGCGGGACTTCACGGTCGAGGTGCACGACGGGGAGGTGGTCCTCGACATCATCCACCGGCTCCAGGCCACCCAGGCCCCGGACCTGGCCGTCCGCTGGAACTGCAAGGCGGGCAAGTGCGGTTCGTGCAGCGCGGAGATCAACGGCCGGCCCCGGCTGATGTGCATGACCCGGATGTCGGTCTTCGACCGCACGGACACCATCACGGTGACCCCGCTGCGGGCCTTCCCGGTGGTCCGCGACCTGGTCACGGACGTGGGCTTCAACTACGAGAAGGCCCGCTCGATCCCGGCGTTCGTGCCGCCGCCCGGCGTGGCCGCGGGCGAGTACCGGATGCAGCAGATCGACGTGGACCGCTCGCAGGAGTTCCGCAAGTGCATCGAGTGCTTCCTGTGCCAGGACACGTGCCACGTGGTCCGCGACCACGAGGACAACAAGCCCTCCTTCGCAGGCCCCCGCTTCCTGATGCGCATCGCCGAACTCGACATGCACCCCCTGGACGCCGCCGCCTCCGAAGGCCTCGACCGCAAGCGCACCGCCCAGGACGACCACGGCCTCGGCTACTGCAACATCACCAAGTGCTGCACGGAAGTCTGCCCGGAGGGCATCCACATCACGGACAACGCCCTCATCCCCCTGAAGGAACGCGCAGCGGACCGCAAGTACGACCCCCTGGTCTGGCTGGGCAACAAGATCGGGAGGCGGCGGGACGGCTGAGCCCCGCCAATCCCAGCCTCGCCAGGGGGCACCTCCCAGCCCCCTGGGGCTGGGGGAGTCTGAGGCGCGGGGGCAACTCCAGCCCCGCCGGCGTTTGAGGCGCGGGGGTCCGGGGGCGGAGCCCCCGAAGCGGGTCCGGGGCGCAGCCCCGGGAAACGGCGAAAGGGCGGGTGGGGGACCAGCCCCGCAGGGCCCCCGCCCGCCCCCACCCACCCGCACACACTCCGGTCGCGTCCCCGCCCGACCCCCCATACCCTCCCAAATGTGACGCCGCCCACAAGCCGCCGCGTCAGGACGGCCGCGCGGGCCGCCCTGGCCCCCGCCGCAGCCCTGCTGGCCCTGAGCGGCACCCCGGCAACAGCCGCCCCGCCCCACACGGCGGCCGCCCCCGCCGAAGACCCCGTAACGCTCTCCAGGGACGGCCAGATCACCGACCGCGTCAACGCCCTGGCCGGCCGGAAGCACGCCGTCACGGCCGCCCTGGACCGCCTGTACGCCGACCGCCGCATCCAGCTCTACGTCGCGTACGTCGACGACTTCGGCAGCCGCACCGCACAGGGCTGGGCCGACGCCACCGCCACCCGCAACGGCCTGGGCGACGACGACATCCTCCTCGCCGTCGCCACCGGCGCCCGCCAGTACGCGTACTCGGCCGGCCGCACCGCCGGCCTCACCGAGGCCCAGCTCGCCGAGGTCGCCCGCAGCGCCATCGAGCCGGCACTGCGCGCGAACGACTGGGCCGGCGCCGCCGTCGGCGCGGCCGCCGGCTACGACGCGGTGCTGGCCGGCCGCCCGGTCCCGGTCCCGTCGGTCACCCCCGGCGCGGCGGACCCCGGCGGGGACGACGAGACGGGCGGCGCCGGCGACTACGTCCTCCCCGTCGTCGCGGTCGGCGCCGCCGGCGCCCTCGGCGTGTACGCGTACCGACGCAGCCGCCGCCGCAAGGAGGGCGGGACCACGCCCGCCCCGCCCGGCTGGGGCACCCCGGCCGCCCCGCCCGGCCAGGTCCCGCTGCCGGAGCTGGACGCGAGGGCCCGGTCCCTGCTGGTCGGCACGGACGACGCCGTCCGCACCAGCACCGAGGAACTCGGTTTTGCCACGGCCCAGTTCGGTGAGACGGCGGCCCGCCCGTTCGCCGAGGCCCTGGCGCACGCCAAGGACGAGCTGACGCACGCCTTCCGGCTCCGTCAGCAGCTCGACGACGCGTACCCGGAGGACGACCCGACCCGTCGCCGGCTGCTCGACGAGATCGTGGCCCGCTGCACGGAGGCCAACCGGCGGCTGGACGCCCAGTCCGAGGACTTCGACCGGCTGCGCGCGCTGGAGCAGAACGCCCCGCAGGCCCTGACCGCCGTGGAGGAACGGTTCCGCGACCTGACCGGCCGGACCGGCACCGCGGAGGCCGTACTGATCGCGCTGGCCGGCCGGTATGCGGATTCGGCCGCCGCCCCGGTGGCCGGCAACGTCGAACAGGCCAAGGACCGGCTGCTGTTCGCAACCACCAGCCTCGGCGAGGCCCGCGCCGCGCTGGCCGCCGGGGACGCCTCCCGGGCCGCCGTGCACGTACGGGCGGCCGAGGGCGCGGTGGACCAGGCGGCGATCCTGGTGAGCGCGGTGGACCGGCGGGCCCGGGAGCTGGCGGAGGCGGCGGGCAAGCTGGACGGCGCGCTGACGGAGACGGACACCGACCTGGCGGACGCCGAGGGCCTGCTGTCGGGCACCGCTGAGGGCGTGCCCACGGCGGACCTGCGCGGCCGGATCGGCCGGGCCCGCTCGGTGCTCGCGGACGTGCGGGCCGAGGTGCAGGCCGGCCGGTACGACCCGCTCGACGCGCTGCGCCGGGTCGAGGAAGCCGATGCGGCCCTGGACGCGGCGCTGGCCGGGGCCCGGGAGCGGGAGTCGGGCCGGGTCCGGGCGGCGGCCCTGCTCGACCAGGCGCAGCTGGCGGCGCGCAGCACGATCGGGGCGGCGGCGGACTTCGTCACGACGAGCCGCGGCGCGGTCGGCAGCACGGCCCGCACCCGGCTGGCGGAAGCGGAACGGAGGCTGGCCCGGTCGGCGGCGCTGGCGGCCACGGACCCGCCGGGCGCGCTGGCGGAGGCCCAGCAGGCGGACGCGCTGGCGCAGCAGGCCCGGCAGCTGGCCGAGCAGGACGTCCAGGGCTACCGGAACCCGTACGGCGGAGGCGGCGGGCAGCGCGGCGGGATGGGCGGCGCGGTGCTCGGCGGGATCATCCTCGGCGAGCTGCTGGGCGCGGGCCGCGGCGGCGGCTCGTACGGCGGCTTCGGCGGCGGGGGCGGATCCGGAGGCGGGAGCGGAGGCGGTTTCGGCGGGGGCGGCGGCCTCGGCCCGGGCTCCTTCGGGGGCGGCGGCACCCGCGGCCGGATGGGCGGTGGCGGCAGGTTCTGACCGGTCCCCGTCCCCGCCCCCGCCCCCGCCCCCGGCACCCACGACGACCTTCCAGGAGTACGTCCCATGAGCAAGCAGACCATCCTCGGCCGCGTCGCCCAGCTCGCGAAGGCCAACATCAACGCCCTGCTGGACCAGGCCGAGGACCCGCAGAAGATGCTGGACCAGCTGATCCGCGACTACGCGAACAACATCTCCGAGGCGGAGCAGGCCGTCGCCACCACGATCGGGAACCTGCGGATGCTGGAGCAGGACCACCGCGAGGACGTGGACGCGGCCGCCGAGTGGGGCGGCAAGGCCCTCGCGGCCAGCCGGAAGGGCGACGAGCTGCGCGGGGCGGGGCGGACCGCGGAGGCCGACACGTTCGACAACCTGGCCAAGGTCGCGCTGGGCCGCCAGGTCCGGGCGGAGCAGGAGGCGTCGGCGGCCGAGCCGGTTATCGCCGGTCAGACCGAGGTGGTGGAGCGGCTGAAGTCGGGCCTGGCGGCGATGAAGGAGAAGCTGACCGAGCTGCAGGCCAAGCGGGACGAGCTGGTCGCCCGCGCGAAGACCGCCGAGGCGCAGAACACGATGCTGGACGCGGTGAAGAGCATCGACGTCATGGACCCGACCAGCGAGCTGGGCCGGTTCGAGGACAAGGTCCGGCGGGAGGAGGCCCGGGCGCTGGGCCGGGAGGAGCTGGCGGCCTCCTCGCTCGACGCCCAGTTCGAGGCCCTGGACGACCTGGGCCGCTCCGCGGAGGTCGAGGCCCGGCTGGCCGCGCTGAAGTCGGGCCGCGCGGCCTGAACCCTGCGGAGCCGCGGGCGCCCGTACCGGAGCGGTCCGTACGCGCCACGGCCCCGCGCCCGGCCGGTCCGGCCGCGGGGTCGGGGCGCGCCGGGTCACCCGTACATGCTGAGCAGCTGCTCGGCGGACAGCTCGGCGAGGGGTTCGGCGCCGGGCAGGGGCAGTTCGAACCAGACGGTCTTGCCGCGCGGGGTCCGCCGGGAGCCCCAGCCGGCGGAGAGCAGGCCGACGAGCTGGAGGCCGCGGCCGCCTTCGTCGGTGTCGCGGGCTCTGCGGCGGCGCGGCTGGACCAGGCCGGCGTCCCAGACCTCGCAGACCAGGGTGCGGTCCAGCAGCAGGCGCAGCCGGATCTCGCCCTCGCCGTACCGCAGGGCGTTGGTGACGAGTTCGCTGACGAGCAGTTCGGTGGTGTCGACGAGGGCTTCCAGGCCCCAGGAGACGAGTTTGCCGCGCGCGAGTTCGCGGGCCCGGCCCACCGAGCGGGCCTCGCGGGGCAGCTGCCAGTCGCCGACGGCGTCGGCGGACAGCCCTTGGACGCGGGCCATGAGCAGGGCGATGTCGTCCTCGCCGTGCCGGGTCTCCAGGCTGCCGAGGACGTGGTCGCAGACGTCCTCCAGCGGCCGGACCGGATCGGTGAGGGCCTCGCGCAGGCCGCGCAGCCCTTCGTCGAGGGTGTGGTCGCGGGATTCGACCAGTCCGTCGGTGTAGAGGGCGAGCAGGGCGCCTTCGGGGAGCTGGACCTCGACCTCTTCGAACGGTTCGCCGCCGACGCCCAGCGGCATGCCGGGCGGTACCTCCAGCAGCAGCGGACCCTCGCCGCCGGGTTCGACGAGCACCGGCGGCATGTGGCCGGCGTTGGCGATGGTGCAGCGCCGGGTGACGGGGTCGTAGACGGCGTACACGCAGGTGGCGAGGTACACCTCGGACAGGTCGGCCTCGCGGTCGCGGGCCCGGGAGTGCTGGCCGCCGGGGGCGCCGAGGCCGCGGGCGACCTCGTCGAGGGCGGCGAGCACCTCGGCGGGTTCCAGGTCGAGCAGGGCGAGGGTGCGGACGGCGGTGCGCAGTTCTCCCATGGCGACGGCGGCCCGCAGGCCGCGGCCCATGACGTCGCCGACGACGAGGGCGGTGCGGTGGCCGGGCAGTTCGATGACGTCGAACCAGTCGCCGCCGACCTCGGTGGCCGCATTTCCGGGCAGGTAGCGGCAGGCGATGTCGAGGCCGGCGGCCTCGGGGTCGCCGGGGGGCAGCAGGCTGCGCTGGAGGATCAGGGCGCGTTCGTGTTCGCGCCGGTAGAGCCGGGCGTTGTCGATGGACACGGCGGCCCGGGCGGCGAGTTCCACGGCGACGGCCCGGTCCCGCTCCCCGAACGGCTCGCTGCCCTTCGTACGGGAGAACTGGGCGAGGCCGACGACGCTGTCGTGGGCGACCATCGGGACGACGAGGGTGGACTGGACGAGGTCGTCGGGTCCGCCGCCGAGGACCAGCCGGGGCCGGGCGGTGCGCAGGGCGAGCGCGGCGGGCGAGGTGGCGGGGTAGCGGTGGGTGTCGCCGACGGCGACCGGGCCGACGCTGCCGGGTCCGGACAATGGGGCGTCGGAGACGGCACTGGCGAAGGCGACGCGGCGGAGTTTCGCGGACGGCATCCGCAGTCCGCCGGCGGCCGCGGCGGACCGGGCGGGGGCGCCGCCGGTGCGCACCGGCCGGTCGTCGTCGGGGAGCAGCAGCCCGTGGTAGAGGTCGACGGCGGCGAGGTCGCAGAAGCCGGGGACGGTGACGTCGAGGAGTTCGCGGGCGGTGGTCTCCAGGTCGAGGGAGCTGCCGATACGGGCGCCGGCCTCGTTGAGGAGGGCCAGGTTGCGGCGGACGCCGGCGGCTTCGCGGGCGGCGAGGTGGCGGCGGGTGACGTCGGTGCCGAGGCCGGCGACGCCGACGGGCCGGCCGGAGGCGCCGTGCACGCGGTAGAGGTTGATGGACCAGTGGCGGTGGTCGCGGCTGCCGGGGGCGGCGCCGCTGATCTGGAGGTCGGTGACGGCTTCGCCGGTGTCGAGGACCCGCTGGAGGGCGGCGGCCATCCGGTCGGCCTCGCGGCGGGGCAGGTAGTCGTGGACGGTGCGGCCCCGGTGGTCCTCGGCGGCGCCGCCGAAGACGGTGGCGAAGCGGCGGTTGGCGCGCTGCACGGTCAGGTCGGTGCCGAAAAGGAGAAATCCGAAAGGTGATTGTCCGAATATCGCCTGCGAGGCGGCGAGATCGGATTCGATCCGCCGGAGCGCCTGTACGTCGACGACGACGCAGAGGGCGGCCCGCTCGCCGAGCTCGGTTTCGGTGGGCATGACGTAGATCTCGGCCACCGCGTCCGGGCCGGGCGCGGAACCGGACTGGGAGGGGATGCGGAACGGAACCAGACCGGTCCATTCCTTGCCGTCGAGGATCTCTGTGATCCGGCGGCGGCCGCCGGGGCGGAGTTCCGCGGGCATGAAGGCGTCGACCGGGTCTCTGCCGACCACCTGGGAGGCGGCCAGGCCGAAGAGTTCCTCGGCACGCCGGCTCCACTGGTCGACGAGCCCGTCGGGGCCGATCGAGAAGGACGCGACTTTTATGTGGTCATAGATCGAGCCAGGCGGGCTGCTCTGCCACACGGCTTCGCGCCACGGCGCTTCGGGCACCCCGACGTGCTGTGCCTGCGCAGGTATTTCGCTCACGCGACCGTCCCCTCCAGCTCACCGCAACCGGACCGGCCATGGACGAAGTATTCAGCACCACGGCCACGGACGGCACGGCGTTCACGATCACAGCAAGGTCTCGTTCGTTTTCCGCCCGTGATGCTCCGGACTCCGGACGCCCCGCCGCGGGCGCCGCCGGTCCGGTGATCGCGGGCTCTTCACACTGTTACTCACCAGGCAGGGCCAACTCGAACCACACCGTCTTGCCCGTCTTCCCGTGCCGGGTTCCCCAGCGCTGGGCCGAGACGGCCACGAGGTGCAGGCCCCGGCCGCCCTCGTCATCGGGTGCGGCGACCCGTTCGCGGGGCGGATCCGGAAGCGGATCGGAAACCTCCACGAGGAGGGCCGGCCCGTGTTCCGTGTGGTCCGTGGCCGAATTCTGCCGTACCAGGCGGACTCCGATGGGACCGGATGCGTAGCGCAGCGAGTTGGTGACCAGCTCGCTGACCAGCAGTACGGTGACGTCGACGACCGCGTCGAGGCCCCACGAGCGGAGGGCGCCGCGCACGGCGTGGCGGGCCGTGCGTACGGCGCCGGGCTCGGCGGGGAAAGCCCATTCGGCGCTGTCGGCGCAGTCGGATTCGGAATCGATCACGCCGATCACTTCCCGGGCCAGCAGGCGGCCCCCAGTCCGGTTCGTCAGGGGAATGAGATGGGGATTAATAGCGACATACCCGATATCCGGGGCGTCGTACCGCCCCGGCCCCCACCCACCGGCGCACTGTGGCACGAACGGCGTACACCCCCGGCCCCCGCGCCCCGCACGGCGTACACGGGCAGATCCGTGCGCCCGCCCGAGCGCGGCGCACGGAAGCGCCGCGGGGCACGGTGCCGCTGCCGGCTGCGGTGCGGGCGACGCCGCAGCGGCCGGCGACGGCCGAAGCGGCCCGGCGGACCCGCGGCCGTCGGACTGCTCAGCCCCGTGCCGTGCCCGCCGTGCGCAGCCGCCGCCCCGCCTCGGCGACGGCCGGCCGGTCCTGGTCGAGCCAGTCGACGGCGTCCAGCTCGTCCGGGCCCAGCCAGCGCAGCTCGTCGTGGTCCTCGAGCGGCTGCGGTTCGCCGGAGAGCAGCCGGGCGGTCCACACGTGCAGGACCAGGCCGGGCTTCAGGGGCCACTCCCCCGGGATCCGCTCCAACGCCTCGGTCTCGACGCCGAGCTCCTCGCGCAGCTCGCGGACCAGCGCTTCGGGCCCGGTCTCGCCGGGCTCGGCCTTGCCGCCGGGGAGCTCCCAGCGTCCGGCGAGCTCCGGCGGGGCGCTGCGGCGTGCGGCCAGCAGGCGCCCCTCACGACAGACGGCTCCGCCCACGACCACTCGTACAGTCATGGACGGAGCCTATGGCACCCCGCTGGGGGTGCCTCAGTTCGCCGTGGCGGTCTGTCCGATCCGCTCGACCCAGTAGAGCTGCCGGTGCCCGTGGTCCTCCAGGCTCGCGGCCACCTTCTCGGCCTCGGCCCGGCTGGGGTACCTGCCCACCCGGTAGCGGTTGCCGTTGTCGTCCTGTCGTATGACCAGCCACGGGAGCTCGGCACCGCTGTCGTTCATCGCGCTTCACCCTCCGCTGACGTGCTCGCCCAGGAAACCGCATAACGCATATGCCCGAGCTTACGCCCGACCTTCACGGAGCGGATACGGGTTTTCACGAAGAGATACGTCACGGCGTACGCATTCGGCCATGCGTACGAGGGCGCCGCGCGTGCCCCCGCCGCGGCGCACGCCGGCGCCCCGGTGGGAGTGAAGGGCTCCTGAACGGCGGCGGAACCGCCGGAGCCGCCCGCGCGCGAGAAACGGAACGGCCCCCGGACGGCCCGCGACGGGGCTCCGGAGGCCGCTCAGGAGGGCGTGGATGCGCCCCCGGCAGGATGGGCGCGGGCGTCGGTCCGGTCCGCCGGAGCGGTCTACCGGACCGGCAGGTGGTACGAGACCCGGTAGCGGTCGGCCGGGACGACCACGTCGGCGGTCTCCACGGCCCGGCCGGAGGCGTAGTAGGTGCGGCTGATGACCAGGACCACGTGGCCGGGTACGCCGCCCAGGGTGAGGATCTCCTCGGCCAGGCCGGGCCGGGCGCCGACCTCCTCGGCCACGTTGTCCACGACCACGTCGATGGCGGCCATCCGGTCCACCACTCCGCAGCCGCCGAGCGGGCCCTCCTCGGGGAGCATGACCGGGGTGCGGCCGGTGACGGCGAGCGGCTCCCAGGAGGTCGAGAGCATCATCGCCTCGCCCGCGTCCCGGAACACGTACCGCGTGCACATGACCTTGTCGCCCGCCTTGATGCCGAGCCGCTCGGCCACTTCGGCGCCGGCCGTGGTCTGTTCGCTGCGGGACTCCCAGGTGCCGCGGGCGCCGCCCTCCGCCTGCTCCTGGCGGAAGGGGGTGGAGACCCCGCCGGTGCGGTACCCGGAGCGGACCACCCGGCGCGGCACCGGCTGCTCCCGTACGTACGTGCCGGAGCCGGAGCGGCCCTCGACCAGACCCTCCGCCATGAGGACCTTGCGGGCCTCCAGGGCGACCGTGTCGGAGACCCCGTACTCCTCCCGGATCCGGGCCTGCGAGGGCAGCCGGGTATGCGGGGGCAGGGACCCGTCGACGATCTTCCGCCGCAGGTCCCCGGCGACGCGCAGATACGCCGGCTGCTCACCGAAAGTCACTGGCACTCCCATCAGGTTGACAGACGGCGACAGCGTGGCAACCCGTGGTTGAAGACCGCAAGCAAAGGCCAGAGTTTCACCCGAAGTGATGATCGCCGTCACCCGGGCGGCGGACGGCGGAAGGGGCGGCCGCCGGTGGCGGCCGCCCCTTGGGCAGCAGTCGAACAGTCAGACCGTACGCACGCGCGCCGCAGGGATCAGAACTGCAGCGCCCACGAGTCGATCTTGCCCGTGTCGATGTTCGCGTTGTCGTTCACGCGGAGCTTCCAGGTCCCGTTCGCGACCTCCGAGGAGGCGTTGACCGAGTAGGTCTGGAGGATGTTGTCCGCGCTGCCGCCGGCCCGGTTGTGCAGGGTGTAGACGGAGCCGTCCGGCGCGACCAGGTCCACCTTCAGGTCGCCGATGTACGTGTGCTTGATGTCGACCGCGACGCTCAGCGTGGCCGGGGCGTTGCCAGGGACCCCGCTGACGGTGACCGGGGACTCGACCGTGGAGTTGTCGTTGATCGCGTAGTCACCGGTGTTCTCGAACCGCGGACCCGGCGGGACGGTGGTGCCGCCGCCGACGAACAGGAGGCGGTTCGGGGAGCCGGTGCCGGGGCTGCCGACCACGTTCGGCGTGGCCGCGTTCACCAGGGCGGTGCTCACCTGGGCCGGGGTGCTGGCCGGGTTCTGCGACAGGTAGACGGCCGCCGCGCCCGCGACGTGCGGGGAGGCCATCGAGGTGCCGGAGATGGTGTTGGTCGCCGAGTCGCTGCTGTTCCAGCCGGAGGTGATGGAGGAACCGGGGGCGAACAGGTCCAGCACGGTGCCGTAGTTCGAGTAGCTCGCCTTGGCGTCGCTGCTCGTGGTGGCGCCGACCGTGATGGCCTCGGTCACGCGGGCCGGGGACTTGGTGCTGGCGTTGGTGGACTCGTTGCCCGCCGCCACCGCGTACGTGATGCCGCTCGCGATCGAGTTGCGCACGGCGGTGTCCAGCGCGGAGTCGGCGCCGCCGCCGAGCGACATGTTGGCGACGGCCGGCTTCACCGCGTTCTGGGTGACCCAGTCGATGCCCGCGACGACCTGCTCGGTGGTGCCGGAGCCGGAGTTGTCGAGGACACGGACGCCGACGATCTTCGCCTTCTTGGCCACGCCGTAGGCGCCGCCGGCGACCGTGCCGGCGACGTGCGTGCCGTGGCCGTGGCCGTCCTGCGCGGTGTTGTCGTTGTCGATCGCGTCGTAGCCGTTCGAGGCCCGGCCGCCGAAGTCCGAGTGGCTGATCCGCACGCCGGTGTCGATGACGTACGCGGTGACGCCCTCGCCGGCCTTGTCCGGGTAGGTGTAGCTGGAGTTGAGCGGCAGCGCCTTCTGGTCGATCCGGTCCAGACCCCAGGACGGCGGGTTGGGCTGGGTCGCGTCGATCGTGAACTTGCGGTTCTGCACGACCGACTTGACGGCCGGGTCGGCGGCCAGCTTGCGCGCCTGGGCCTCGGAGAGCTGCACCGAGTAGCCGTTGAGCGCCTTCTTGTACGTCCGGCGGATCGTCGCGCCGTACTCGCGGGCGATGGCCCGGCCGGCGGCGGAGTCGGCGGTGGCCCCGTCCAGGGTCACGATGTAGCTGCCGGCTATGGATCCCGGAGCGCCGGCGTTCTCGATGACGCCTTCGGCTGCGGCGCCGGGGGCGGCCGAGGCCGGCAGGGCGGAGGCGGCGCCGAGCACGAGCGCGACGACGGCGGTCGCGCTGATGCCGGCGATCTTCCGGCGTGATGGACGCATCACGGTCATGTGAGGGGTCCTCCTCATAGGTGGTGCGTTGCGGGGGGTGAGGCAGACGTGGACATGACAAGAGCGTGAACGCCAACTCCCGTCCGCCACCGAAAGGTTGACCCACCTCACCGAGATCCCACAAGAGGACGAGGAACGCTTCACAGGCACGCCACACGGCAGCCACAAACGCCCCGGCAGCGCCCGGCGGAAGCCTGTAGACGCCACACAGCCGCCATGAACTGGGCACCTGCCGCACCCACCCCGCCCGGCACAAGATCCCGCCACCGGCCGCCCGGCCCGCAAAACCGCGTCGACTCCGCGAAGTACGGCCTCGGCGCACGGGAGCGCGCAGACGGCCCCGCACCCCGGCCCGACCGCCCCGCGCCCGGCCCCTACGTGTCGGATTTTCGCGAGCGGATCCGGCCGCCGGATGATGGACTGCCCCCATGACCACTGAGCACCCGCAGCAGCGCAACCGGGCCGAACTCGCCGACACCTTCCGCTCCTTGCACGTCCCCGGCCGCCCGCTGGCCCTCGCCAACGCCTGGGACGTGGCCAGCGCACGGGTGGTCGAGGCCGCCGGTGCGCCGGCCGTGGCCACCACCAGCGCCGGGGTGGCCTGGAGCCTGGGCGCACCCGACGGCGACGCGATCGCCCGGGACCGGGCCGTCGAGCTGGTGGCCCGGGTGGCCGCCGCCGTGGGCGTGCCCGTGACCGCGGACATCGAGGGCGGGCACGGGGCGGACGCCGACGCCGTCGGGGAGACCGTGGCCCAGGTGATCGCCGCGGGCGCGGTCGGCATCAACATCGAGGACGCCGACCGGGACCCGGCCGAGCTGGCCGACCGGATCGCGGCGGCCCGGGCCGCCGCCGACGCGAGCGGGGTGCCGCTCTACATCAACGCCCGCACGGACACCTACCTGTTCGGGCTCGGCGAGCCCGGCCCGGCCCGGCTGGCCGAGACCCTGGCGCGGGCCGAGCGCTACCTGGCGGCCGGGGCCACCGGGATCTTCGTACCGGGCGTCACCGACCCGGAGACCGTGGCCGAGCTAGCCAAGGGCATCGACGCCCCGCTGAACCTGCTGGTCGGCCCCGGCGCCCCGGCCGTGGCCGAGCTGGCCGCCGCGGGGGCGGCCCGGATCAGCCTGGGCTCGGAGGTCGCCGCCGCCGCGTACGCGGTCGCCGCCCGGGCCACCCGGGAGCTGCTGGGCGCCGGCACGTACACCTCCGTCGAGGGCGCCCTCCCGTACGGGGAATTGAACGGGCTCCTGAAGGGCTGAGACAGAGGCCGGGACAGGGCCGGAACAGAGGCCGGAACAGAGGCCGGAACAGAGGCCGGGACAGAGGCCGGGACAGAGGCCGGGACAGGGGCCGAAAGAAGCCGGAGGAAACGCCAGGGAAGCCGGGCCGGAGCAGTGCGACCCGCCCATTCCTGCGAATCCTGCCCGATCCCGGGCAGGATTCTGGCCCGGAGGCCACCCGATCCCTAGGATGCAACGTCATGCGCATATCAAATCCTGCGGAAACGGGCCAACCGACCCCCGCGGGCGGGGACGCCGCACCGGCCGCCCCCGCCCGCCGGGTCACCGGAGCGGTCTGGGCGGCCCTCGGGATCGTCTACGTGGTCTGGGGTTCGACGTACCTCGGCATCCGGATCGTCGTCGAGACCATGCCGCCGTTCCTCTCCGCGGGGGCCCGCTTCATCACCGCCGGACTGCTGCTCGCCGGGCTGGTGGCCTGGCGGCAGGGCCCGGCGGCGCTGAAGGTGACCCGGGCGCAGCTGGGCTCGGCGGCCCTGGTGGGACTGCTGCTGATCCTCGGCGGCAACGGCCTGGTGGTGGTCGCCGAGCAGTCGGTGCCCTCGGGGCTGGCCGCGCTGCTGGTGGCGGCGGTGCCCATGTGGGTGGTGCTGCTGCGGACCGCGGCCGGGGACCGGCCGCCGCTGCCCACCCTCGGCGGGGTGGTGATCGGCATGGCCGGGCTGGCGGTGCTGACCCTGCCGGGGCTCAGCGGCGACGTGCGCCTGTCGGGCGTGGTGCTGATCCTGGTCGCGGCCCTGCTGTGGTCGCTGGGCTCGTTCTCGGCGGGCAAGCTGCCGATGCCGGCCAACCCGTTCACGGCGAGCGCGTACGAGATGGTGTTCGGCGGGTTCGCGGCCGTGCTGGCGGGGCTGGTCCGGGGCGAGCACACGGGGCTGGACCCGGGCGACTTCTCGGCCCGTTCGTGGGTGGCGCTGGCCGGTCTGGTGGTGTTCGGCTCGCTGCTGGCCTTCACGGCGTACGCCTGGCTGCTCCAGTCGGCCCCGCTGTCGCTGGTCTCCACGTACGCGTACGTGAACCCCGTCGTGGCCGTCTTCCTCGGTGCGCTGGTCCTCGGCGAGGCCCTGACCTGGCCGATTCTCGTCGGCGGCGCGATCGTGGTGGCGGGCGTCTGCGTGATCGTCAGCACCGAGCGCCGGGGCTGACCGCCCCGCCGGCGGCCCCGCCGGCGCTACCCCTCGGCCGCCTGCTCGTACAGCGCCTTCGCGCGGCCGTCGAAGCGGGCCGCGGTGGAGTCCTCGTCGGTGTCGCCGCCGCTGAGGACGGCGATCAGACGGCCGGGATCGCCCTGCGCACCGCGGTCGGCCACCCAGGGGCTGCCGCTGGTGCCGGTCCAGAAGCCGGCGCAGTTGATGTAGAGCATGCCCTCCTCGTCCTCGTCCTCGGTGGTCTGCGTGGTGCAGGACACCGGGCGGTTCTCCGGGTTGTGGTCCTCCTCCGGGTAGCCGACCACGGTCACGTCGCGCTCGACCGCGGAGTCCCAGTCGGGCGCGGGTGCCGCGCCGTGGCCGACGGCGTCCTGGACGCTGCGGCCGTCCGCGTCGGGCTCGACGGTGAGGAAGGCGAAGTCGGCGGTGTCGTCGCCGTGCAGCCGCCAGCGGTCGTCCACGTGCACCGAGCGGACCTTCCAGGTGCCCAGCGGGCGGTTGCCGCCGCCCTCGCCGGAGAAGCCGGGCACGAAGGACAGCTTGCCGATGGCCAGCCCGTCGTGGGCGAGTTCGCCCGGCTCGCCGTCCTCGCCGGCCGGGCTCACGCAGTGCGCGGCGGTCGCGACCACGTTGCCCCGCGGGCTGTCGACGACGCTGGCCGTGCACCAGTGCTGCCCGTCGGCCATGAGCACGCCGACGGTGGGGAACGGGAGCGGCGCCGTCCCGTCGTACCGGGCCACCGCCACCGCGAACAGGGTGGCGGTGCCGGTGGCAGCGGCGACCAGGCCCTTGAGCCAGGCCGCCATCAGACGTCGGGACCGGCGTCGTGGCCGGTCGCCGCCACCGGGTCGGGGGTCGGGGCCAGCAGCACCCGGCTGATCCACTCCAAGGAGCCCTCCCGCATGCCGCGGACGTACGACTTGCCGTTGTGCTCGCCATCCTCGATCACCTGGAGGCGGGTGTGCACGGGGCCGTGGCCGTACCGGCGGATGAAGCGCTCCAGCTTGTCGCGGCCGGTCTCGCGGGTGCCGATCTGGAAGGCCACGTACACGTCGGGGCCCTTCGTCTCGATCAGCCGGCGGGCGAGCAGCTCGGGGTTGTTGGCGTCCTTCGCCGCACGGTGGCCGTGCCACAACGGGGAGTCCGGTGCGGTCTCCGGCCCGGAGGCGATGACCGCCTTGAACCGCTCGGGGTGCTTCATGACCTGCTTGAGGGCGACGAAGCCGCCGGAGGAGGAGCCCATGAAGGCCCAGCCGTCGCGGGACTCGAAGGTGCGGAAGTTCGCCTTCACGAAATCCGGCACGTCTTCGGCCATCCAGGTGCCCATCCGGGGCTGCCCGGGGATGTCCGAGCCGTCGTAGTAGAACTTCTTGTCCGGGTTCAGGACCGGCATGACGAGGATGAAGGGCAGGCTGCTGCCGTTGCGGACGCCGTCGGTGACGGCCTTCTGGAGGCCGAGGCCGGTGCCCATCCAGTAGTTCTTCGGGTAGCCGCGGCCGCCGGGGAGCGAGATCAGCACCGGGAAGGCGCTGCGCGCGTACCGCGGGTCCTTGTACTCCTTGGGCACCCACACCCACACGTCGCCGGTGAAGCCGGACTTCGCGCCGACCAGGGTGGTGCGGCCGATCTCGGTGCCGTCGGAGAGCCGGGAGGCGCGTACGAAGTCGGCGGACGGGCCCTTGGGCATGCTGACGCCGGGGCGGCCGGGCAGCGGGTCCGGCCGGTCGCCGGGGCGGCCGAAGGAGATCGGCTTCCCGTTGTCCGACAGCAGGCCGAACTTCCACGCGGCCGCGCCGCCGGTGACGAGCAGCGCGCAGAAGAGGGCGCCGCCGATCAGCAGCAGGCGGCCGAGCCGCCGCCGCCGGGGCGGCTCGGGCCGGCGGCGCTCCTGGTTCTGCTGGTACGGGGGCTGGTGCACGGCGGTCACCCGGCGTCCGGGACGGGCTTGGCCATGACCTTGCTGATCCACTCCAGGGAGCCTTCCTGCATGCCCCGGACGTAGTCCCAGCCGTTGTGGTCGCCGTTCTGGATCACCCGGGTGGTGATCTTCACCGGGCCCTTGCCGTAGTCCTTCTCGAACTTCTTCAGGCGGGCCAGGTCCTGGCTGCCCTCCTTGGTGCCGATCTGGAAGTTGACGTACACCTCGGGGCCGGTGCCGCGGCTGAGCTTCTCGGCGAGCTTGCCCGGGTCGTTCGCGTCCATCAGCTTCTTGTCGCCGCGCCACAGCGGGGAGTCGGGGGCCGTCTCGCCGCCGCTCGCGATGACGGCCTTGAAGCGGTCGGGGTGCTGCATGACCATCTTCAGGCCGACGAAGGCGCCGGAGGAGTTGCCCATGAAGGCCCAGCCGTCACGCGAGGTGAAGGTGCGGAAGTTGGCCTTGGTGAAGGCGGGGATGTCCTCGGCCATCCAGGTGCCCATCCTGGGCTGGCCGGGGATGTCGGAGCCGTCGTAGTAGTTCCGCTCGTCCGGGTTGAGCACCGGCATGATCAGGATGAAGGGGAGGCTGGTGCCGTCCTTGACCCCCTGGGTGACGGCCTTCTGCAGGCCGAGGCTGCGGTCCGCCCAGTAGTTCGTCGGGTAGCCGTTGCCGCCGGGCAGCGAGATCAGCACCGGGAAGGCGCTCTTCGCGTACTTCGGGTCGTTGTACTCCTTGGGGACCCAGACCCACACGTCGCCTGTGAAGCCGGACTTCGCGCCGGTGAGCCGGGTCTTGGCTATGGAGGTGCCGTCGTCGAGGCGGCTGGTGCGGGTGAAGTCGGCGGCCGGACCGGTGGGCAGCGAGACCCCGGAGGACCCGTCCTCCTTCTTGTCCTTCGCGCCGTCCCCGCCCTGCTTGCCCGCCGCGGTGGGCGTCTGGCCGAAGGTGACGGGCTCGCCGTTGTCGTTGAACCAGTCGAGCTTCCACCCGGCGAAGCCGAGACCGCCCGCAAGCACGGCCACCGCGGTCACGGCCCCGATCCAGGCGCGGCGCCGGGACCGGCGGGGCGGCGCGGGCGGCTCGTCACCGCCGCCCGTGCTCCCGCCGGCCGTGCTCCCGCCGACGTGCGAGGCGGACGGGGGCTGCTCGGCGTACGGGGGCGGCGGGGGCTGGGTGCCGTACGCCGGCTGCTGGTACGGCTGCGGCTGCTGGGGCCGCCCGTACGGCTGGGACTGCTGGGGCTGCCCGTAGGGCTGCGGCTGCTGGGGCTGCCCGTACGGCTGCGGCTGCGGCTGCTGGGGCTGCTGGTACGGGTATCCGTACGGCCGGCCCTGCTGCGGCTGCGGCGGTGCGTCCGGGTGCGGCTGCTGCCCGTACCACTGCTGCTGCGGCTCGTGCCCGGGCCCGGGCGCCTGGTCCCGGTACGGGTTCGGGTACGGCTGGTCATCGGGCCGCGGTCGCTGCGGGTACTGGTGCACGGAACTCGCTCCGAACGGTCATGCCTGCCCCCACGGGACAGATCGGCTGGGCATCCCCGCCCTACCTGATGCGATCTGCCCCCAAAGGGTTGCAATCCGCCCTCGAACATGACCGGCGTCTCACTCGGGACCGGCCGGAACCCGGCCGGAGCGGCCGCCGGCACCCGCTCACGGCACGGTGAACACCAGCACCGCCGGCCCCCCGGTCCCGTCGCCGGCCCGTCCCGCGGCACCAGCACCCGGCCGGTCCCGGCCCGCACCGCCCGGATCTCCCAGGCCCGGTGGTGGAGAGGTCCCCGTTCCCGCCCTCGGCGCTGCGGATCTGCACGCGGTGATGAACTGTGCGTCGTGCACCGTCACCTGTGCGCCGTGCTGAGCTGCGTTGTGAAACGGGGACTCGAACCCCAGCGCTGCTCCCTGCGCACCGCGGACCGGATTGACCGCCGGTCACGGCTCGTGCACGCCTCCGCGGCGCCTACCGACTCTCCACACCCTTGACACCCGTACGTCAGTCCAGCAGGTCCACTTCCCAGTTGGAGCGCTGGATGAGCAGGTCGGTCTCGCGGATGTCGCGGGCGATGCGGTCGGCCTGCGCCCGCAGCTCCCCGACCGGGAGCGCGGCGAGCATCCGCAGCTCGGACCGCAGCTGCCGCCCGCCGTGCTGGCCGCGCCCGGCGGCGGCATCGGCCGCGTCGGTGACCAGCGCGTGCCGCAGCCGCAGCACGTCCCGGCGGGCCAGCGCGTCCGTCAGGGTCGCGCCGCTCGCGAGCACGGCGGCCGCGTTGGTCCGGTTGATCCGCCGGATGAGCGACTCCAGCTCGTCGAGCGCCTCCCCGGCCTCGTCCAGCAGCCCCGCCGCGTCCTCGGCCGGCTCCTCGCCCTCCTGGTACCGCGCGCTCCCCGCGACCCGGGCCCGCAACTGCTCGACCCGCCGCGCGGCCTCCCCCCGCAGCACCAACGCCTCGGCCAGCTTCACACCCACACCCCTCCACGATCAGTCACGACGAAGTATGCCGGTCGCCGCCGGCGCCGTTCCGAGGGGGCCGCGGGGGGCCCTGGAATCGCTAGGGTTTCCCCATGACCGCACTGCCCGACTGGATGCGCCCGCCACGCGCGGAGGGCTGGTTCGCGGAGGACCTGGACCGCCTCCCCGAGGCGCCCCGCCACACCGAGCTCATCGACGGATCCCTCGTCTTCATGACGTCGCCCCGACGGTCGTGGCACGGCCGCCTCGTCACCAGCCTCACGGTCGCCCTCATGGCCCAGGCCCCCGACGGCTTCGAGGTCGAGCGCGAGATGACCATAAGGCTCGATGCACGCAACCGCCCGGAGCCGGACCTGCTCCTGACCACCGCTCCCTAATCGGCGGACCGCACCTGGTACGCGCCCGAGGACGTTGCGCTGGTCATCGAGGTCGCCTCCCCGAGTCCGCCCACCGGGACCGCACGGTCAAGCTCCGGGGGCAAACAAGTACGCGGAGGCCGGCATCCCGCACTACTGGTGCATCGAGGACGAGGACGGCTCCCCCGTCGTCCACGGCTACGAACTCGACGAGCCGACCGGCGCCTACGCCCCCGCCGGCATCTTCCGCGACACCCTCACCCGCCCGGTCCCCTTCCCCCTCACCCTGGACCTCACCACCCTCACCCCACCCACCCACCCCTGACCGGCGCCCGACGCCTTCTCGGGTGCGAGCCGGCGCGCCCACCCGCGCTGCGCGAGCGGTCAGTAGTGGTACCGGGCCGCGAGGATGACGACCTCCTTGTCGGTCACCAGGTAGACGAGGCGGTGTTCATCGTCGATCCGCCGCGACCACACGCCGGGAAGGTGATACTTCAGCGGCTCGGGCTTGCCGACACCCGTGAAGGGGTCACGCCTGACGTCCTCGATGAGTCTGTTGATCCGGGCGAGCATCTTGCGGTCGTTCTTGAGCCAGGACGTGCAGTCCTCCCAGCCCTGATCCTCGAAGACGAGCCTCACGCAGCACCCGCGTCCGCCGAGTCAGGATCGATCAACTCGCGCTCCGACACGTTGATGTTCGCCAGGGCGTTCTCGTACGCCTTGAGCAAGCGACGGGCGTTCGCCGGGGAGCGCAGCAGGTACGAGCCCTCACGCAGCGCCGCGTAGTCCTCGGCCGAGACGAGCACGGCGTTGCCGTGCTTGGAGACGATCTCAATGGCCTCGTGGTTCTCGTTGACCTTCTTGATCAGCGGAAAGAGTTCCTTGCGGGCTTCACTCGCAGTTATCGACATGACCTGACCCCTCTCCTCAAGTGGTACCGGATAACGTACCACTCTCGCCCCTGACAAGCAGGGCGGCCGGGTCGGCGACTGCCGCGTCGTCTACACGATCGACAACGGGGAGCTGGTGGTCCGGGTCGTCCACATCGGCCACCGCTCCACGGTGTACGACACCCGCACCTGACGCCGAAGGGGCCGGCTCCGGGAGGAGCCGGCCCCGTCGGGGGTGCGTGCGGGCGGATCACACGTTGAAGCGGAACTCCACCACGTCGCCGTCCTGCATGACGTAGTCCTTGCCTTCCATGCGGGCCTTGCCCTTGGCGCGGGCTTCGGTGACGGAGCCGCATTCGACGAGGTCGGCGAAGGAGATGACCTCGGCCTTGATGAAGCCGCGCTGGAAGTCGGTGTGGATGACGCCGGCGGCCTCGGGGGCGGTGGCGCCCTTCTTGATGGTCCAGGCGCGGGTTTCCTTCGGGCCGGCCGTCAGGTAGGTCTGCAGGCCCAGGGTGTCGAAGCCGACGCGGCCGAGGGTGGCCAGGCCGGGCTCCTCCTGGCCGACCGACTGGAGGAGCTCCAGCGCTTCCTCGTCGTCCAGCTCGGCCAGGTCGGCCTCCAGCTTGGCGTTCAGGAAGATCGCCTCGGCGGGGGCGACCAGCGCCGACTGCTCGGCCTTGAACGCGTCGTCCGTCAGCTCGTCCTCGTCGACGTTGAAGACGTACAGGAACGGCTTCGTGGTCAGCAGGTGCAGCTCGTGCAGGAGGTCGCCCTGCTCGGTGCCCTTGGTGATGCCCTTCGAGAACAGCGTCTCGCCGCCCTCCAGGATCTTCTGCGCGGCCTCGACGGCGGCGAGGACCGCCACCTTGTCCTTCTGGAGGCGGGACTCCTTCGTCAGGCGCGGGATGGCCTTCTCGACGGACTGGAGGTCGGCGAGGATCAGCTCGGTGTTGATCGTCTCGATGTCGTCCTTCGGCGAGACCTTGCCGTCGACGTGGACGACGTTCTCGTCCTTGAACGCGCGGATGACCTGGCAGATCGCGTCCGACTCGCGGATGTTCGCGAGGAACTTGTTGCCCAGGCCCTCGCCCTCGGAGGCGCCGCGGACGATGCCGGCGATGTCCACGAAGTCGACCGTCGCCGGGAGGATCTTCTGCGAGCCGAAGATGCCGGCGAGGACCGCCAGGCGCGCGTCGGGCACGCCGACGACGCCGACGTTCGGCTCGATGGTGGCGAACGGGTAGTTGGCCGCCAGCACGTCGTTCTTGGTCAGGGCGTTGAACAGGGTCGACTTGCCGACATTCGGCAGGCCGACGATTCCGATCGTGAGCGACACGTTGGCGACTTCCCGTGAGCTGGAGGTGGGGCGGCCCGAGGTCAGGCCATCCCACAGTTTACGGGGCCCCGCCCGCGGCCCCCGCCGGGCGCAGGACGGCCACTCTCGGCCAAGTACGGCGACACGCGTGTCCGGCGGCGGCCGGAGGGGGTGCGCGACCTACTTTGGTCGGGTGGAGCAATACAGGACGCGTTCGCCGCATCACCCTCCGAGACGCCGGCAGCCCGGGCGGCCGGCGCTGCCCGCCCAGGCGGCCGCCCGCGGCACCCGGGTCGCCCGGCCGCGGCCGAGGCCGGGCGGCCGCCCGGCGCCGTTGCTGCGCCGGCTGCCCGCGCCGCGGCTGACCGGGCTGGGCGGCGGGCTGTTCTCGTGCGTGGCGATGGTGCTGGCGGCCGGGCTGGTGTGGCTGCTGTTCGACGGCTCGCTCGTCGGGTACGGGGTGCTGTTCCTGCCGGTGGCCGCCGCGACGGCGCTGTGGGTGCGGCCCGCGGACCTGATCACGGCTCCGGTGTCGGTGCCGATCGCCTTCGCGGCCGGCGTCTGGCCGATCGCCGGGGGCTCGGGCGGGTTCGGCGGCCAGCTGATGGGCGTGGTGACCGCACTGTCGCTGCACGCCGGCTGGCTGTACGGAGGGACGCTGATCGCGTCCCTGATCGTCATCGTCCGCAAGGCCGTGCTCATCGGCCGCCGCCGCATGCCCCGCCGCGCTCCGGCCCGCCGCCCGGCGTAGCAGCCGGGCCGAGCCGGGCCCGGAGCCGGGACCGGGACCGGAGCGGAAACCCGGGCCCGGAGCGGAAACCCGGGCCCGCGGCGCGGCCGGTTCCGTCACTCCCCCCGCGCCGCCATCGCCGCGCCCACGATCCCGGCGTTGTTCTGGAGCCGGGCGGGGACGATCTCGGCGCGGATGCCGTGGAGGAGGGGGACGAAGCGGTCGGCCTTGCGGCTGACGCCGCCGCCGAGGATGAACAGGTCCGGCGAGAACAGCATCTCCACGTGCGCCAGGTAGCGCTGCACCCGCTTGGCCCAGTGCTCCCAGCTGAGGTCGCCGTCCTCCTTCGCCTTCACCGAGGCCTTGGTCTCCGCGTCGTGGCCGCGCAGCTCCAGATGGCCCAGCTCGGTGTTCGGCACCAGCCGGCCGTCGGTGAAGACGGCGCTGCCGATGCCCGTGCCCAGCGTCAGCACGATGACGGTGCCGCCTCGGCCGCGCCCCGCCCCGTACGCCATCTCCGCGACGCCGGCCGCGTCGGCGTCGTTCAGCACGGTCACCGGCAGGCCGCCCAGCCGGTCCGTGAGCAGCGCCCGCGCGTCCAGGCCGATCCAGCCGTCGTCCACGTTCGCCGCGCTGCGCGTCGTGCCGTCCGTGACCACCCCGGGGAACGTGACGCCCACCGGGCCCTGCCAGTCGAAGTGCCGGACGACCTCTGCCACGCAGCCGGCCACCCCGTCGGGGGTGGCCGGATGCGGGGTCAGCACCTTGTGGCGCTCCTGCGCCAGGTCGCCGCGGTCCAGGTCCACGGGCGCGCCCTTGATGCCGGAGCCGCCGATGTCCACGCCGAAGATCTGCATGGACACACCGTACGAAAACGACCGGCTCTCGGCCCTTCGAAACCGTAAAGCCGCCGGTCCGGGAGCGGGGTCCCCGGAGGGGGGTGGGGCGCTACTTCCCCTCGACCAGGGCGGCCGCCTCGGCGCGCAGGTCGCGGCGGAGCTCCTTGGGCAGCGAGAAGGTGATGGACTCCTCGGCGGTCTTGACGATCTCCACGTCGGCGTAGCCGCGGGCGGCCAGCCACTCCAGCACCTCTTCGACCAGCACCTCCGGCACCGAGGCGCCCGAGGTCAGGCCGACCGTGGTGACACCCTCCAGCCACGCCTCGTCGATCTCGCTGGCGAAGTCCACGAGGTACGCGGCGCGTGCGCCGGCGTCGAGGGCGACCTCGACCAGGCGGATGGAGTTCGAGGAGTTCTTGGAGCCGACGACGATGACCAGGTCGGCGTCGGCGCCCATGGCCTTGACGGCGGCCTGGCGGTTGGAGGTGGCGTAGCAGATGTCGTCGCTCGGCGGCGAGACCAGCAGCGGGAACTTGGTCTTCAGCGCGTCGACCGTCTCCATCGTCTCGTCGACGGAGAGCGTGGTCTGGGAGAGCCAGACGACCTTCGACTCGTCGCGGACGGTGACCTTGTCCACGTCGTGCGGGCCGTCGACGATCGTGATGTGGTCGGGGGCCTCGCCGGAGGTGCCGATGACCTCCTCGTGGCCCTCGTGGCCGATGAGGAGGATGTCGAAGTCCTCGTTGGCGTAGCGGATGGCCTCCTTGTGCACCTTGGTGACCAGGGGGCAGGTCGCGTCGATGGTCGCGAGCCGGCCGCGGGCGGCCTCCTCGTGGACGACGGGGGCCACGCCGTGCGCGGAGAACATCACGATGGAGCCCGGGGGGACCTCCGTCGTCTGCTCGACGAAGATCGCGCCCTTCTTCTCCAGCGTCTGGACGACGTACTTGTTGTGCACGATCTCGTGCCGGACGTAGACCGGTGCACCGTACTGCTCTAGGGCCTTCTCTACGGCGATCACGGCGCGGTCCACACCCGCGCAGTAGCCGCGGGGGGCGGCGAGGAGGACACGGCGGGAAGCGGGAGCAGTCATGGCGTCCATCGTACGGCCGTCTCCGGACCGCCGGAGATCCCGTCCGGCCCGCAGACTGGGGTCGAAAAGACGTACCCGCGACCGGAGGGGGCGGCATGGCGGCCGATACGGCCACGACCGGGCCAAAGTCCGGCCGGCTGTCGCGGAACCTCGGCTTCCGCGACCTGGTCGTGTACGGGCTCCTGTTCATCGCGCCGATGGCCCCGGTCGGGATCTTCGGCACGCTCGACGCGCGGTCGCACGGCGCGGTCGCCCTCGTCTACCTGTGCGCCACGGCGGCGATGGCGCTGACGGCCTTCAGCTACGCGCAGATGGTGCAGGTGGCCCCGCAGGCCGGCTCGGTGTTCGCGTACGCCCGCAAGGGGCTGGGCGAGGGGGCCGGGATGATCGCCGGGTGGATGGCGATGCTCGACTACCTGCTGATCCCGGCGGTGGCGTACCTGTTCTCCGGGATCGCGCTGAACGCGCTGGTGCCGGAGGTGTCGCGGTGGGTGTGGACGGCACTTGCGGTGGTGGTGACCACGGCGCTCAACCTGTGGGGGGTACGGGCGGCCGCCCGGGTCGGCTTCGCGGTGCTGGCGCTGGAGCTGGCGGTGCTGCTGGTGTTCGTGGGGGCGGCGGTGACGGTGCTGGTGCAGGACGGTGCGCAGCGCGGCTGGCTGTCGCCGCTGACCGGGGACGGGTCGGCGGGGTTCTCCCCGGCGGCGGTGGTCGGGGCGGTGTCGGTGGCGGTGCTGTCGTACCTGGGGTTCGACGCGATCGCCTCGTTCGCGGAGGAGGTGACCGGGGGGAGTGCGCGGGTGGCCCGGGCGGTGCTGTTCTGCCTGGGGCTGACGGGGCTGCTGTTCGTCGTGCAGACGTATCTGGCGGCGCTGCTGATGCCGGTCCCGGCGGCGGAGCTGGCGGCGGATCCGGCCCGGCAGGGGTCCTCCTTCTACGACGCGGTGGACGCGTCGGTGGGCGGCTGGCTGCACGACCTGATCGCGGTGTCCAAGGCGGTGGGGGCGGCGTTCGCGGCGCTGGCGGGGCAGGCGGCGGCCGGCCGGCTGCTGTTCGCGATGGCGCGGGAGGGGCGGTTGCCGCGGGTCCTGGCGCGGACGTCGGGCGGCACGCCGCGGGGGGCGCTGCTGGTGGCGGCCGCGGTGACGCTGGTGGCGGCGGTGTGGGCGGCACGGCGGGCGGACGGGCTGGAGCGGCTGGTGTCCGTGGTGGACATCGGGGCGCTGACGGCGTTCGTGCTGCTGCATACGGCGGTGGTGGGGTGGTTCGTCGTGCGGCGGCGGGCGGGGCGGCCGGTGTTCTGGCGGCACGTGGCGGTGCCGGTGCTCGGGGCGGGGGTTTCGCTCGCGATCATCGCGGGGGCGGCGCCTTCGGCGCGGGTGGTGGGGGCGGTGTGGCTGCTCCTGGGCCTGCTGGTCCTGGCGCTGCAGCGCCGCCGCCGGGCCCCTGCCTGACGCCGGATGCTGCCGGGCGATTCCAGCCTCGCCGGCGTTTGAGGCGCGGGGTCCGGGGCGGAGCCCCGGTCTTTGAGCGCGGCCGGCTGCTGAGTCGCTGTCAGCCCCGCCCGTTAGCCTGGCTCGCATGGGTCTGAATACGTCGGCCGAGGCGCCGCTGCCGGTGGGCCAGGTGTCCCGCCTCATCGGCGGCTGGATCGACCGCCTCGGCCAGGTGTGGGTGGAGGGGCAGATCACCCAGCTGAACCGCCGTCCCGGCGCCGGTGTGGTGTTCCTGACGCTGCGCGACCCCTCGCACGACATCTCGCTGAGCGTGACCTGCTACCGCCAGGTGTTCGACGAGGTCGCCGACGCCGTGTCGGAGGGCGCGCGGGTGGTCGTCCTGGCCAAACCCGAGTGGTACGCCCCCCGCGGCCAGCTGTCGCTGCGGGCGACGGAGATACGGCCCGTCGGCATCGGCGAGCTGCTGGCCCGGCTGGAGAAGCTGAAGCGGAGCCTGGCCGCGGAGGGCCTGTTCGCGCTGGACCGCAAGAAGCCGCTGCCGTTCCTGCCGCAGCTCGTCGGCCTGGTCTGCGGCCGCGCCTCCGCGGCCGAGCGCGACGTGCTGGAGAACGCCCGGCGCCGCTGGCCGGCGGTCCGCTTCGAGGTGCGGAACGTGGCCGTCCAGGGCGTGCACGCGGTTCCGCAGGTGATCCGCGCGGTGCAGGAGCTGGACGCCCTCGACGAGGTGGACGTGATCGTCGTGGCCCGCGGCGGCGGCAGCGTGGAGGACCTGCTGCCGTTCTCGGACGAGGAGGTCGTACGGGCGGTCGCCGCGGCCCGGACCCCGGTGGTGTCGGCGATCGGGCACGAGCCGGACACCCCGCTGCTGGACCTGGTCGCCGACCTGCGGGCGTCCACCCCGACGGACGCGGCCAAGAAGGTGGTCCCGGACGTCGGCGAGGAGCTGGACCGGGTCCGGCTGCTGCGCGACCGGGCGCTGCGGTCGGTGCGCGGGCTGCTGGACCGGGAGGAGCGCGGGCTGGCGCACGCGCTGGGCCGGCCGGTCTTCGTGCACCCGCAGCGGATGGTCGAGGACCGGGAGGAGCAGGTGGAGGCGCTCCTGGCGCGCAGCCGGCGGACTCTGGGCCACCTGCTGGACCGGGCCGACTCGGAGCTGTCCCACACCCGGGCCCGCGTGGTGGCCCTCTCCCCCGCCGCCACCCTGGAACGCGGCTACGCGGTCCTCCAGCGCCCGGACGGCCACGTGGTCCGCGCGCCGTCGGAGGTCGCCCCCGGGGACGCCCTGCGGGCCCGCGTCGCGGCGGGCGAGTTCACGGTCGCGGTGACGGAGGTGCCGGAGCCGGCGGATCCGGCCGAGCCCGCCGGACCGTCCGACCCCGCCGGGGCCGGGTCCTGACCCGGGCCGGACGTCGGCGGCCCCCCGCCCGGACACGTGCCGAGGCAGGTTTCACATACGCGCAATGTTTTCGCTGGACTACACACCGAGGGTGGATCTGATGGCCGGGACGGACGCTTCGGCGCTGGGCTACGAGCAGGCACGGGACGAGCTGATCGAGGTCGTGCGCCGTCTGGAGGCGGGCGGCACGAGCCTGGAGGAGTCCCTCGCCCTGTGGGAACGCGGCGAGGAGCTGGCCAAGGTCTGCCGCCACTGGCTGGAGGGTGCCCGCGCCCGCCTCGACTCGGCGCTCGCCGGCCGTGACGCGGCCGGCGAGGGGGCGGCTGCGGACGAGGAGTAGCCGCCCGGGGCCCGCCCGCGGAGGGGGCCGCCGCCCCCGGAGGGAATAGGTGCCTGACTGCGCAGGTTGAGGGGATCGTTGAGCAGTCAACGACTGTGATGCGCAGCACCTCCGGACCAGATTAGTTGAAATTTCATCTATCTCGTCCTAAGGTCGTAGACGTCGCTTCGACCAGCACGGTCAACTCGATCGGCACCGATGAAAGGCCCCGCCATGTCCCTCGTTCTCGACACCGCCGCTCAGGACCTCCTCTTCCGCGAGGCCCGCACCGCCAACACCTTCTCGGACGAGCCGGTGACCGACGAGCAGGTTCAGGCGATCTACGACCTGGTGAAGTTCGGCCCCACCGCCTTCAACCAGACCCCGCTGCGCATCACCCTGGTCCGCTCCGCCGAGGCCCGTGAGCGCCTCGTCTCCCACATGGCCGAGGGCAACCAGGCCAAGACCGCCGCCGCCCCGCTGGTCGCGATCCTCTCCGCGGACAACGAGTTCCACGAGGAGCTCCCGGAGCTGTTCCCGCACTTCCCGCAGGCCAAGGACGTGTTCTTCGGCGAGCGCTCGGTCCGCGAGGGCTCCGCGCTGGTGAACGCCTCCCTCCAGGCCGCGTACTTCATCGTCGGCATCCGCGCCGCCGGCCTGGCCGCCGGCCCGATGACCGGCCTGGACTTCGCCGGCGTGCAGAAGGAGTTCCTGGACGACGACCACACCCCGCTGATGGTCGTCAACATCGGCAAGCCCGGCGAGGACGCCCCGTTCCCCCGCTCCCCGCGCCTGGACTACGACGCCGTCGTCACCACGGTCTGATCACCCGACCGCAGGACCGCCGGGCGGCAGAGCCGCCCGGCCGCAGGCCCCGCAAGCGACAGGAGGCCGGCCCCGGATTCCCGGGACCGGCCTCTTTCGCATGTCCGTACGCCCGGCCGCCGCGGCCGGGCCCGGCGGCCTCAGCCGCGCTTCATCTCCAGCGCCGCCGCCATCTCGCCCAGCTCCGCGTAGGAGCCGGTGCCCGTGACCACCGTGGTCACGCCCTGCTCCTTGCGGACCAGCGCGCGGTACTTCGTACCCTCCCAGCGGGTCCAGGTCAGCTCGCCGGCCTGCTGCGTCGCCTGCGTCTCCGCGGCGTCGCGGGTCACCTTGCGGACCCACGTGTCCACGCTGGCGTCGGTGGACTGCTCGACGGCGACGTACTGGTCGGCCGGGTTGAGGTAGCCCAGGTGCCAGGAGTTCGCGTTGCGGCGCTCGTACGTGACCGACGTGGCGCGCCACTCCTTCGGCAGGCCCACCGGTGCCGCCACCGGGTACGGGGCCGCCCGGCGCGCCGTGATGAGCTCGACGCGGTAGTCGACGACCCTGGTGGGGTCCGCCTTCTCGTCGTGCGGGATGAACACGTAAATGAGCGCGACGAGGACGCCGATCACCGCCAGTGACCGCACCATGTCCCGGACCGTCTGCTTGCCTTTCATACCTGCCACGGGACCCATCGTCCCCTATCGGCCACGGCGATCACCGGCAGGGTCGCCCGGCGCGCGAAAAGGGCGTCCAATGTGTCGTGCGCCACCGTACGGGCGTCCGTGCGCCGCTCATACGTGACCCGCCCTGCTCAATATGTCGACCTACCGATAGAGTTCCGGCACCCTCCTTTTTACGGCCGTGTCGTGCCGTCGTCGTACAGAAAGGTGCGCTCCGATGACCGAGCACAGCCTGCCGCCTCAGCTCGAGGTGTCTCCCGAGGCCCCCGACCGCAACCTCGCCCTGGAGCTCGTCCGCGTCACGGAGGCCGCCGCCATGGCCGCCGGCCGCTGGGTCGGGCGCGGTGACAAGATCGGCGCCGACGGCGCGGCCGTGCGCGCGATGCGCACCCTCGTCTCCACCGTCTCGATGAACGGCGTCGTCGTCATCGGCGAGGGCGAGAAGGACGAGGCCCCGATGCTGTTCAACGGCGAGCGGGTCGGCGACGGCACCGGCGCCGAGGTGGACATCGCGGTCGACCCGATCGACGGCACCACCCTGAACGCCAAGGGCATGCCGAACGCGATCGCCGTGCTGGCCGCCGCCGACCGCGGCACCATGTTCGACCCGTCCGCGGTGTTCTACATGGACAAGCTGGTCACCGGCCCCGAGGCCGCCGACTTCGTCGACATCAACGCCCCGGTCTCGGTGAACATCCGCCGCGTGGCCAAGGCGAAGGGCATGGCCGCCGAGGACGTCACCGTGGTCATCCTGGA
The DNA here is from genome assembly GCF_020532645.1 of Streptomyces bambusae. Lineage (GTDB taxonomy): Bacteria > Actinomycetota > Actinomycetes > Streptomycetales > Streptomycetaceae > Streptomyces > Streptomyces bambusae. The sequence continues at coordinate 16,205 of NZ_JAJAUZ010000025.1, read as the reverse complement.
CCGGCCCCGCCACGAGGGCATCGTCAAGGAGATCCGCGAGACGGGCGCCCGGATCAAGTTCATCTCGGACGGCGACGTGGCCGGCTCGATCATGGCCGCCCGCGAGGGCACCGGCGTCGACCTCCTGCTCGGCATCGGCGGCACCCCCGAGGGCATCATCTCGGCGTGCGCCATAAAGTGCCTGGGCGGCACGATCCAGGGCAAGCTGTGGCCCAAGGACGAGGCGGAGCGCCAGAAGGCGCTGGACGCCGGCCACGACCTGGACCGCGTCCTGCACACCAACGACCTGGTCTCCGGCGAGAACGTCTTCTTCGTCGCGACCGGCATCACCGACGGCGAGCTGCTGCGCGGCGTGCACTACCGCTCCGAGACCGCGACCACGTCCTCGCTGGTCATGCGCTCGAAGTCGGGCACGATCCGTAAGATCGACTCGACCCACCGCCTGTCGAAGCTGCGCGCCTACAGCGCCATCGACTTCGACCGCGCGCAGTAGGCCGCCGTTCCCGGGACCGGCTGCCCGTCTCCGGGCGGCCGGTCCGCAGTACGCGAAGGGCGCTCCCGTTGTGCGGCGGGAGCGCCCTTCGCGTCGTACGGACCCCGACCGGGTACGAGCCCGGGGGCCGCGGCTCAGCCGGCGGCCGCGACCGGACCCGCGGTCTGCCCGGACCGCAGCTCGGCGGCGCGGCGGCGGCGCCGGGCGAGCACGACCCGGCGCTCGGCGGCCGTGAGGCCGCCCCACACGCCGTACGGCTCGGGCTGGAGCAGGGCGTGCTCGCGGCAGGCGACCATCACCGGACAGCGGGCGCACACGCGCTTGGCGGCCTCCTCGCGCGACAGCCGGGCGGCCGTCGGCTCCTTGGAGGGGGCGAAGAACAGCCCCGCCTCGTCCCGGCGGCACACCGCCTCCGCATGCCACGGGCCGTCCTCTTCCCTGACCGGCTGCCGTGGGTTCGGGATACTCGGAACGCACTGGACGGCGGCCTGCAGGGACTGATGCGGCGGTTGCTGCACGGTCTACTCCTGACGACGTATTCGCGAGCGAGAGACGATGCGACTGTCTCTACCCGCTCCTCGCAGGCCTATGCACTGTGTTCCGCTTCGGGAAAGTTAGACCGAATTCCGCCCCCGGACGTCCTGTTGCCGACTGGTCCGGCGCCCCCCATTCCCCCGTGGTGGCGGGCTCAACCCTGCTTCCGCATGCGGGCCGCCAGGTCGACCAGCCGCTTCCCGGACTTCTTGCGGGCCTCGATATTGCCGAGCACGGAAAACCCGCGGACGATCACGACGGGAGCCTGCGGATCGGTGTGTTCGGACCCGTCCGCGTGGACTTCGAAATTGGCGAGGAAGCCGTTGCCGAATCCGCGGAGCGTGATGTTTTCCGGGACGAGGATTTCCACATTGCCGAGCAGACAGGTCACGTTGATCTCGGTGAGCTGCTGTTCGAACGTGGCCTCGGTGAGGTCGAGGGTGACGTCGCCCATGACGGCCACGGCCCGGGTGTGGGGTGCGGGCCGCCAGCGGCCCCGGCGGGTGGTGCCGCTGCACACGGCGACCACGTGGTCGGGCTCGCCGGCGTACGGGCGGGCGCCGTCGGGCAGGGCGGAGCCGGCGTGCGGGGCCGTCCGGACCCCGGCGGGCAGGTCCCGTACCAGCCGGTCCAGCTCTCCCACGGTCTTGACGGTGAACAGCGCGTCGATGCGCTCGGCGTGCTCGTCCGCGGTGAGCCGGCCCTCGGCGAGGGCGTCCCCGAGGATGCGGGCGGTGCGGTCGCGGTCGGCGTCGGAGGCCCGGATCGCGGCGGCAGACGGTGCGGGTCCGGCAGTGTCCTGGCCGGGCTGGGCGGGTCGCTTGTCGAGGTCCACGCACGCCAGCATAGCGAGACGCGATAGATCGCGATAGTGCTGTTTCGGGGCGACTGAGCCTTACCTCACAGACAGGACCGCGGGGCGAGGTCCTACGCTGGTGTACCGCGCTGCCAAATGGTCGCCAGCGCTGTCTGCCGAGTGAGGAATGGCTACCCAAATGCCGGAGTTCGCGTACACCGACCTGCTGCCCCTGGGCGAGGACACCACCCCGTACCGGCTGGTGACCTCCGAGGGCGTCTCGACGTTCGAGGCCGACGGCCGTACGTTCCTCAAGGTCGAGCCGGAGGCGCTGCGCGCGCTGGCCGCCGAGGCCATCCACGACATCCAGCACTACCTGCGCCCGGCCCACCTCGCTCAGCTGCGCCGCATCATCGACGACCCCGAGGCCTCCTCGAACGACAAGTTCGTCGCCCTGGACCTCCTGAAGAACGCGAACATCGCGGCGGCCGGCGTGCTCCCGATGTGCCAGGACACCGGCACCGCGATCGTCATGGGCAAGCGCGGCCAGAACGTCCTCACCGAGGGCGGCGACGAGGCGGCGCTCTCCCGCGGCATCTACGACGCGTACACGAAGCTGAACCTGCGCTACTCGCAGATGGCACCGCTGACCATGTGGGAGGAGAAGAACACCGGCTCGAACCTGCCCGCGCAGATCGAGCTGTACGCGACCGACGGCGGCGCGTACAAGTTCCTCTTCATGGCCAAGGGCGGCGGCTCGGCCAACAAGTCCTTCCTCTACCAGGAGACGAAGGCGGTCCTCAACGAGGGCTCGATGATGAAGTTCCTGGAGGAGAAGATCCGCTCGCTGGGCACCGCGGCCTGCCCGCCGTACCACCTGGCGATCGTCGTCGGCGGCACCTCCGCCGAGCACGCGCTGAAGACCGCGAAGTACGCCTCGGCGCACTACCTGGACGAGCTGCCGACCGAGGGTTCGGCGCTGGGCCACGGCTTCCGCGACACGGAGCTGGAGGAGAAGGTCTTCGAGCTGACGCAGAAGATCGGCATCGGTGCGCAGTTCGGCGGCAAGTACTTCTGCCACGACGTGCGCGTGGTCCGGCTGCCGCGGCACGGTGCGTCGCTGCCGGTCGCCATCGCCGTCTCCTGCTCGGCCGACCGCCAGGCCGTCGCGAAGATCACCGCCGAGGGCGTCTTCCTGGAGCAGCTGGAGAAGGACCCGGCGCGCTTCCTGCCGGAGACGACCGACGAGCATCTGGACGCGTCCTCGGACGTCGTGAAGATCGACCTGAACCAGCCGATGGACGACATCCTCGCCGAGCTGACCAGGCACCCGGTCAAGACCCGCCTGTCGCTGACCGGCCCGCTGGTCGTGGCGCGCGACATCGCGCACGCCAAGATCAAGGAGCGGCTGGACGCGGGCGAGGACATGCCGCAGTACCTGAAGGACCACCCGGTCTACTACGCCGGCCCGGCGAAGACCCCCGAAGGCTACGCGTCCGGCTCCTTCGGCCCGACCACGGCCGGCCGCATGGACTCGTACGTCGAGCAGTTCCAGGCGGCGGGCGGCTCGAAGGTCATGCTGGCCAAGGGCAACCGCTCGCAGCAGGTCACCGATGCCTGCGGCAGCCACGGCGGCTTCTACCTGGGCTCGATCGGCGGCCCGGCGGCCCGGCTCGCGCAGGACTGCATCAAGAAGGTCGAGGTCGTCGAGTACGAGGAGCTCGGCATGGAGGCCGTCTGGAAGATCGAGGTCGAGGACTTCCCGGCGTTCATCGTCGTGGACGACAAGGGCAACGACTTCTTCACTTCGCGTGAACCCGAGCAGCCGACGTTCACCAGCATCCCGGTCCGCGGCCCCGGGATGGCCTAGCCCCAGCACTCCACAGCCCAGAGAGCCCCTGACGCCCAGCGTCGGGGGCTCTCTCCGTCGCAGCCCCCCACCCGGCACGCAGGAGCCCGCTCCGGGGCCACGGCGGGGCCGCCGTAGATCGTCTACCCGACAACGCAAATATTGGCGATGCCGCATAGACGGACCGCACGGGCACTCGTACCGTCGTCTCCCGAGGCCCCAACCGGGGCCAGGACAAGGGGGTTTCAGCATGGCGCGCGAGGAACTGACCCGACTCACCGGCAACGGGAACGGCAACGGCACCTGCGGCAAGGACGACTGCCCGAACGTCTACCGCACCGCCAGCGGCTCGTTCGTCGTCCAGGGCGACGTTACCGACGTCTTCCAACCGCCGGAGGGGGAAGGGCTTGTGGAGATCCCGGAAAGCGTGCTGCGGGAGGCCGTTCGTGCTCTTGGATGGTGAAGCCTGGCAGGCGAAATTCCAAGACTTCCGGCAGGAAGCCTGGAGGCTTGAGACGCTGCCCCAGTACCTCATGCCGCAAGAAGCGGAGGAGTTCACGGCATTCAAAGCCGGGGCCCGTGTCGATCCGGCAAGCGTCTCGAACGATTACACCGACCGCCTCGCACGGCAGGTGGCCGAGGGGCGCTCACAGGGCCGCGTACACATCGTGACCCGCCCGCTCTCCGACTACTTGCGATTCGAGTTCTCCCAGTACTACGCACCACACGCCCTGGCCGGCGAGGAGATCCGTATTCTCGATGTGACCAGCCGAGACAACCCCTTGCGAGGGGTTCAGGATTTCTGGTTGTTCGACCGCGCCGACGTCGTGCTGATGAACTACTACGCGGACGGTCGGCAGATCAGCCGTGAGATCTTCGAAGGCGACGTGTCCCCGTTCGTCGAGTACCAGCGGATCGCAGTCAGCGAATCGGTGCCTTTCGAGGAGTACGTGAAGGGCCTTGACGCTTGAGCCTGAACGGCTAGGCCAGTCCAGATCAGACCTAGCCGAAGCTATGCGTACGTTGCGGAAGCGAGCCGGGAAGACACAAACCTGGCTCGCCCGCCGCTGCAACATGTCTCAAACAAAAATTAGCAACATCGAGAGCGGGAAGCTTACGCCCGCAATCGTTGATGTGGAGTTGATCCTAGCTGCGCTCGAAGCGGGTGGCCCTACAGCAGATGCGCTGCTGGCACTGACCCGTACGGCAAACACGGAGTGGCAAGACCATTGGTCCTCGCGTCGACGCGGGCTCGACAAAAAGCAGAACGAGTTGGCTCGACTCGAAGCAGCATCTACGGAGTTCCGTTATTTCCTGCTCTCCATGATTACAGGCTTGTTGGCCACTCCCGAGTACGTCCGCGCCAGTATCGCCGACGTCTCCGGAGATCAGTCCAAAATTGTGGCGAAGAAGCTCGAACGTCAAAGCATCCTGCGAGACTCATCAAAGTCCTTCACGTTCCTCCTCACGGAACAAGCGGTCAGGTGGCCACTCCTTCCGCCTCTCGGAATGGCAATGCAGCTAGACTGGCTGGCTTCGATCTCGCGCATTCCGAACGTAAAGCTAGGCGTCATCCCGCTGGATGGGCATATTCCTGAGCGTCCGCTGAATACCTTCACGGTCTATGACCGGCGGCTAGCCACGGTAGAAACCGGCACTGGCGCCCTCATCTTGCGCGACCACAGGGACGTGGAAGCGTACCGAGAGGACTTTGCACGATACGAGGCGTACGCCCTGTTCGGGGACGACCTCCGACAAGCGCTCTCCGATTGGTCGACGCTCTTTACCCGACAACGCCAATAAATGCCGGTTCGTCCCGTCCCTCGCGGAATCATGGCTGTCGATTCCGTTGACAGTCCGTGAGGGATGGTGAGCGATGGCAACGCGGGAAGCCCAGCGCATTGCGCCTGACGACAGGTACGACTACGTAACGAACGTCAATAACCGGCCCAACTGCGCTGCCTGTGAGGGGTGGATCTCGCCCGACGTGCTCGCCGTGCGGGGGTGGATCGCGCGCCGCGAGGGGCCGCCCTCCGTCGGCTTCTGGCACCCCGAGTGCCCGCGCCCGGAGCGTCCCTGATGGTCACCCGGGCGGACATCGGGGCGCGCTGCCAGGACGAGTACGGGCGCCTGGGCATCCTCCGAGACATCGACCCTGCTTGGGAAAACCCCGCGGACCCGCCGGGGGACCGCAGGACGGTCCCGGTCGCGTTCCTGGGGCCCGAGAGCGGCGGACGCGAGTGGCACGCCAACCCGGCGAAGGTGAGGCGGGCGTGAGCCGCCAACAGACTCTGGGCCGCTACGTCTGCGGAGCCTCGATCGAACGAGACGAAGACGCCTTCCGGGCCCTGCTGCGGTTCATGATCGGGGACAGCTTCCAGCGAAGCAGCCGCTACCGGTGCACGCTGGAACAGCACGACGGGGAGCATCACGCCTGCGTCTACGACCCCGGCAAGCCTCAGCGGGTGTCGCTCTGGCTCCGGTGGGCAAACGACCGCCCCGAGCTGTCTCTCAGGTGGGTGCGCGACTGCCCAGCCGCGTCCGAGGCCGGGGACGGCTGCTGCCAGTACATCGACCACCAGGGCGGACACACCTGGGAGGTCACCGACCCTGAGCACGACATGTTCCAAGCCATCGCGCCCGCTCTCGAAGAGCTGTTCCGCGACCCTTCGTAGCTCAGTCAGGAAGAGCGCCGCGCGCCGACTTCGCGGCAGCCATCTCCCCGCGCGGCAGACCCCGGTTCAAGTCCGGGCGAAGGGACCACCCGCCCCCGAAGGGGCGGGCAGGCAACACCGTTCACGGAAGGAAGGTGCCCATGCACGGCGACCCTCGGGAGAAGTCCGGTGACGGAGACTCGGGCGGAGACCAGTTCCCGCCCCCGCCCGCGGCCTGAGCCCCCAGCACGTACGGAAGGAAGCACGCGATGACGACCATGGTTGAAAGGCCCGTCGCCGTACGGCACGGGAAGGATCTCGTCAGTCCCGAGCTGTTCGAGCGGCTGGCCGCGTTCTGCGCGGACGAATACGGCCTGGAAAGGGTCGTGGCCAACCGCGTCATGGACCAGGCCTTGGCGTTCCTGTGGGTGGTCGGGACGACCCGCGCCACCGACATGGCGCCCAGCGACACCGTCGACCCGGGCTGGCACACGTTCATGCTGCACAGCCAGGAGTACGCGCAGTGGTGCCAGGACCAGTTCGGCTACTACGTCCACCACGCCCCCAACTCGAAGGTCCGCACGCGCGGTCTGATGGTCGACGTGGCCGGCCGCCTGGCCGCTCACGGGTTCGACGTCGATGACCGGCTGTGGGGCACCGCGGCCGACTGCAACGCGCCGACGTGTTGCAGTGACGGGCCGTGCTGCTGATCCCCTCGAACGAAGGAGGACCCGGACACGTCGCATGTGCCCGGGTCCTACCGTGAGCAAAGGTACCGCCCATGGCATCTGACGACGGTCTGGCCGGACGAAGCAGAGTCACGGTGTTCGCGATGTTCGGCGTGGTCTTCGGCTACGCCGTGCACCACCTGGACGAGCGGCGGATCGGGGACGTGGGCATCGTCGGCCCGCTCACCCCCGGTATTGAGTGGCCGCGGCTGTGGCAGATGGCCCGCACCTGCGGGCGGCCCACGGCCAGCGAAACCGAGCTGGCCCAATGGGTGCTTACCCAGGCCACCCGGGCGTTCGTGTGCGGCAGCGACCTCATCACACAATTCCCTTCGCAGGGTTGGAAGTTGGAGCCTGGCGGCAAGCGCGTCCGGTTCGATGCCACGTACGCCAACCGCGACCAGCTCTGGACGGGGAACCTCACCGTCGAAGGGCTGACCCCGGAACAAGTGGCTGAGCGCCCGACGCTCTATAACGCCTAGCCGCGCCCCTGTAGTAGGAATGCAAGAATTCCCCCACAACCGAAAGGTTATGGGGGGATTCTTGTACTAGCCGCCTAGCTAGCAGCTGCCTTGATGACATGGACAGCGGCCGGAGAATCTACGGCCAGCCCTGCTACTCGGTAGGTCGCACGAAATGCCGTGACATCGCGGTCGAATGCGTAGTCCTCGGAAACGGCAACACGCACATCGGACCGCAGGCCGATATGAATACGAGTCGGATCGGCCACAATCACGGTGCGAGCAGGGAGATTCGCAGAAACATGAATCGGGAGACCGAGCCCACGCGACGCGACCGGGTCAGTCACCTGACCGGCGAGATAGCCGCCACTCGTTCCGTTCTCGCGGGCCTTCCGCAGGCTCTTCGCCTGATCAGGACTCGCCCAAATCACAGCAGGAACAGCGCCCGCTGCTTCAATATCCGAATAGCTGTCGATGATGTGATCCCAGGAAACCTGCGTGGCACCAGCCCCGAGATTCACAGCCGTACCCATGCCGGCCTTCGTCAGACCAGTAAGCGACGCCGCGCCGCCTGCACCCTGGAAGGCATCCCGGTCCACCTGGCTCGCGATGTTCCGCATCATCACACCGGCAATCAGATCCCGCATCTCGAAGGCCGCATCCGCCAGGATCTCATTCGACGCCCGGTAAAGGTCTGCGTACTTCACCGGCGAAAACGTCAGACTGGAGAAATTCGGAGCACCTTCGGGGATGACAGCGCCTTCGGCGACAACACCCGGAGTGGTCGAACCCGTGAGATTAGGCAGAGAGAAAGATCCCCCTTCAAAGCGGTGCACGTTGACGCCCGCAACGCGAAGGAAAACGCTCGCCGCTCGAAGATACTGAACACAGCGATCGGCAACCGAAGCGGGAACCGCGTAACCTCCGCTGGCAGGATTACCCACCGCCACCAGAGTGCGGAACTCATTACCGGAAGGCAGGATGGACCGCCACTCGTCCGACTCGCCAAGGAAAGCCTTACTGCCCCCAGGCGTGACCATGGCTCGGAGAGCGGGATTCTTGTCAAGTGCCGCTCGCGCTTCAGTTTCTCGGTCGAGCCCCGCCCGGTCCTCCCGGGCGTCCGCGGCCCGCATCTCCATGTACTTCAGCGTCTCGGCTATCGAGTCGCGGGTTTCAACACTGTCCGCCCCGTCGGGGCCGTTAACTGCGGCCAGAATCTCAGTGCGCGCTATCCGCTCTTCCACCGGAACCGAATTAATAACCGCCGCGACCTCCCGAGCATTCAGGCCGCGTCCCTCCGCCTCGGCAGTCTCGAACATCTTGCGGAGTTCGTGCTTCAAATTTTTCTCCTAGTCAGGGCCTGGTGGTTACTGGGCATAAAGAAAGCCGCCTCGGTTGAACCGGGCAGCCGACGCCAAACAGCGTTGCGGGTTACAGGAGCTTGACCAGGAATGCGTAAAGCTCATCGGCGTGAGACATCCACTCCGAACGGGCCTGGGGGGCCGTGCAGGCCTCAGCCTTGGCCCTACACTCAGCCGCTCGCTCGACAAGGGCCGGCGGCAGGGGCTCGGCCTCATGGATCACAGACATCGAGTGGTTGAAGTCGGATGCCTTCGGGCGCTCGCTCTCGTAAGCGGCGCAGCCAGTCTGAGTGTTCATTTCATTCCTTCGCTGTTCGGCGCGCTGCTCGTAGTAAGTCCTCTTGCGTGCGCGCTGGGCCGCCTCACGGCAGGAGGGGCGGCAGTACCGCGGGGGCCTTCCTGGCGCGAGTTCACGGGTGAACCCCTCGGCGCAGTGCCAGCACTTCAAGTGCGCAATCATGATTTCCATCTCCAAGGGGAGCGAGAAGGGCGCGACCCCCGGCGGAGTAATTCCGGGAGCCGCACCGAACTCTGGCCCTGAACCATTGAAGGAGTTCCCTTGCGGGTTTCTTCACTGGATATAGACCCGTCACAGCGCAGGTTTCACCACAACAGCGGAACCGGACACGCACAGTCATGCGCCGTCACGCACTCCCACCAATTCCCGCTAATTCGCGGCCGCATCAGCAGAGGGAAGGCGGCGGGTGCGGAGAAGGGCACCCGGAAAGTTTCAGACCCCCCTTCCCCCTCGGAGAGGGGTGGCGGTCCGGTTGCATAAGGGGCCGCTAGCGCACACGCACAGCGCGGGCGAGGTATTTGCTCTTGATTTCCCGCCCTGCGGCCTGCGTGAGGCCGCGTGTGCTGTCCTTGACTGGGCAGCCGTAAAGACAGGGGGCACCCTTCCGGGGTGCCTGGAATGTAAGCACGTTCCGCCTTGGCCGTTGAAAGACTCCGAATGCTCACAAGCCGAAGGAGTTCTATCTCGCTCCGCTTGCTCCGCAGCTTCACTCAAGCCTTGGCTGAGTCAGGCCCCGTCAGGGAGACTGACTGTCCCGGTCTGTCGACCGGCCAGGGCATGGCTGCGAGCTTGCGAGTAGCTAACAGACCCCGTAGGGGTCTGTAAGTTCTTAGTTACTAGTTACGTCTCAGAACGCCCGGGGATGTAAGACAGCGAAGGTGTGGTTGTGAGACAGCATCCCGCTGTTCTGATACAGCGGCACTGCCCCTCTATCTCATCGGCGCACTCTTGTAAGACAGAGGGCTACACGGGGAGATATGGGTTATTAGCCACGGCCGCCTTAACGGCCGCGTCGAAGGATCCGTACTCCGGCTTCCATTGCTGCTGTCGTTCAGCCGGAGCCGATAGGAACACCGCCTGAGCCTCCCAGGACATGTCATCCCAACTCAGCGGGCGAGCCTCATCCGGCAAGGGCTCACTAGGCGGCCTCGGGGCGCCCGCAGGATGCACTTCTGGGCCCTCCGCCGGCCTGGGCACCCGGGAGGGGCCGGAAGGGCCCTGAGAGGCCTTCGCCGTCGTCTCGCCAGGGATGGCGATCCGGTAGGTCGTGGCGACTCCTCGGGATCCTTCGCGGGCCACGGCGAGGTACCCGAGGTTCACGGCAGCGCGCAGCCATCGGCTCGCCTTCGACCGGTCGACACCGGTCGCCTCCTGGATGCGGTCGAGAGACGGACGCACGTCCTCTCCCCAGGTTCCCCAGCGCGTACCCACAGCGATAAGGAAGCGCGTGAAGTTGGGCCACGCGTCTTTGCGCGTGAGCCTGTGGGCTCTCAGTACGTCGGCCCCGGGAGCCTCGGCCGTGGCAAGGGCGAATACCCAGGTTCCGTGTCGTGCCTTAGCGGCATCGGAGCGATTAGCCATACGGTGCCGACGTGCCCTCTCATACGGTTGGTTGGTAGTCGAGTTGTATCCCCGCCAGGGTGGCGGACTCAAGTAGTGGGCACGAAGAGGCCCCCGGAGCGTTTACACGCAACAGGGGCCGGGGGGCTAGCGCTTGCTAGCTTCGCTTGTAGGCCTTCCGGGCCGGAAGAATGAACTCAGCCTCGGGAGCAGTCCATACGTAGCCCTCGGGGACGTGGAGGCCGGTTTCCTCGGCGATCTCGGTCACTTCCGGCACCCGTACGAGCACACGGCGAGAGCCGTCCTCCGTACTTCCAACGGTCACTGTGATTCTGTGCCGTTGCAGGAATACCCGCTTCTGCTCATCGTCCTTCGTGGCCCACTCCTCCGAGTAGGTGCGCCCCGTCGTTTTCCAGGCCGGAGAATCTTCAGCGGTCTTGATTTCTTCCCTCAGTCGCTCGACCTTGGCCGACTGGAACCCGTGCTGCCCCCAGTACCGTTCAATTTGGACTTCCGACTTCAGGCGCCCGGCAAGGTAGTCCGATTCCAGCCGGTCAAGAATCGCCTCGGCCTCGGCAAGCTCTGCCTTGGCCTGACTAATCGAATTCCCAACCCTCTCCATTACAGGCAAAGGCCCGAGGGTCACATTTATGAACGAGCCCACAGCAGTGTCGAGGTCATCTCGCCGGATGCGATTGGGGCTCGGACAAGTTCCAGTGTTGACATTGTTGCAACCGTAGTAATGATGCACAGCACCATTCGCCTTCACCTTTTTATTGGAAGACATTCGGGATCCGCAGCTCTGGCAAGTAGCTACACCGCCGAGCATCGATCGCGAGGGAGTAGCCCGTCGAACCGGTCGGTCGCGCTTAAGGGAAGCCGCGAACTCAGACCACTCGGCGAAATCCATCAAAGGGTTCTCGGCGATGCGGACGCTCTCGCCATTATCGTCTACGACGATTTCGCCCTTGTGCGTGTAGATACCTGCGACTGTTGGATTCATCACGATGGAGCGAATAGCGTTGGCCGTCCACGCGATCGCCCTTGGCTCTTCACCCTTCAAGAGACGGAGATGATCACGCCACGTAGGAACGCCACGCTTGTTGAGGTCGAGCGCAATCTTGTAAGAGGACCAATCACCCTTCAAGCGATCCACAATTTCAAGAAAAAGGTCGGCATGAGTTGGGTCTTGGACGAGCTTCTTCCCTCCGCCCTCCTGTCGCTCAAATCGATATCCATACGGCTCCACACCGCCAATCCAAACCCCCTTGGCCTTGCGGGCTGCTGAACCCGAGAGAGCGCGGGCGCGAATCGTATCCAACTCTCCCTCGGCAAAGGCGGCGATGATTTGAGCGAACATCTTTCCCATCGGGGTGCTCATGTCGATGCCTTCGGTAACGGACACGATGGTCTTCCCACGTTTCTGGCACCACTCAAAGACTTCCGCAAAATGGCCAGCCTTTCGGCTGAGCCGGTCAATCTTCCCCACAGCCAACACGTCCCACTCGTCGGCCTTCTCGGTAAACCAGGGACCGAGGCCGGGCCGCTTGAACGGGTGCATCGCTCCGGTCACGTCCAGGTCTTCTGCCCAACCGACCATGCGGCCGCCAATGGTGGGCCCGATCGTCCAGTGCTCGACAGCAGCCCGCTGCGACTCGGGGCTACTGCTGTCGTCCTTCAGGATCGATACGCGGATGTTCCCCAGAACCCTCGGATGTCTGATCATGCGCGGATGCTACGAGAGTCCCCGCGAGCGGAGCAAGGGCAACGACTTCTTCCAGAACCCGGCCCCGGAGCCGACGTTCACGCACATCCCGGTGCGGGGGCCGGGTCTGGTGTAACCCCCACCCCTGCAGGAGCCCCCGGCGCCCGGCGCCGGGGGCTCCTGCCGTTCCGGCCCGCCTTCCCGTCTTGGAAACTCGAACCCCTTGCGTACCGCACGAGTTCGTCGCGAGCATCAACCACGACACGACGGAGCCGGCCGGGAGGGAACCCCCGTGAAGGTCACCAAGCTTGTGAGCACGTGCGACATCAAGGACTGCCCCACGATCTACGCCACCGACCGGGGCACGCTGCTGGTCCAAGGCGAGACCCCCGCGGATCACGGACTCGACATTCCCGCCCACGAAACCCTGGTCGAGATCCCGGAGCAACTGATCTTCGATCTCATCCGGAAGGGTCTTCGTGGTGCCTAAGACCCTCGGGGAACTGTTCGACACCTTCCAGCGGGAAGCGTTCCGCTTGGAGACACTGGACGATTACAGCAAGTCGGGAAGTGTGGAGGCGTACGAGACGTTCCTCTCCGGGGCCCCTCAGCCGGCCGGCTACAACGAAGACTGGGTGTCGGAACTCCGCTCTCACACCAGCCAGGGCAAGCGCATCTATCGCGTGCACGTCCTCTGCCGCCCCCTCACTCCGTACCTGAGGTTCGAGCTGGGTTGGGGCTACCGGAAGAACGCCACAGGCGGCGAGGAATTCTTCATTCTCGACACCACCGAACAGCCGAACCCCTTGGAAGGGGTTCCGGATTTCTGGCAGATGGACGGGGCGTCACCGGCCGTCATGAGCTATTCGCACGACGGGGAATTTCTTGGGGTTGACGTTCTCCCCGAAGAGCGGGCGGGGGAATTCAGAGCGTACCGGGACACCGCCATGAGGTATGCCGAACCATTCTCCGATTGGTGGGCGAAGTACGGGGAGTGAACAAGGGGCAGCTGGGATACGCACTGCGGGCGCTTCGGCAGGCATCCGGAAAAGAAGCCAAAACCGTCGCCCGCAGTGCACTCATGTCCGCAAGCAAGCTGAGCAAGATCGAAACGGCGAAGGCAGCTCCATCCGTCGGAGATGTGGAGCGCATCCTCACAGCCATCGGCGTCTCAGACGAAGTCAAGGAAGAGTACCTGGCAGTCGTCAGAGCAGCGGCAACCGAGGCCACCGCCTGGCGTCTCGTCCGCCGCATGGGAGTGCACAAGGCGCAGCAGCAGCAGACGAGAGCACTGGAGGCTCACATGACGCTGCTGCGACTCTTCCAGCCGGCTTTGATCCCCGGCCTGCTGCAGACGCCTGAATACATTCGAGCGGTTCTCTCTCGGCACGAACTCGGCGAGGATGTGCTGACGCAGACCATCATTGCCCGGATAGAACGCCAACAGGTCCTCTACGACTCGACCAAGGAACTTCGGTTCGTCATCACCGAGCCCGTACTCCGGTGGCGCATCGTATCGACCTCCCGGATGGCGGAACAGGTGGACAGACTCGTCTCCCTTTCACGGCTGCCCAACATCGACCTTCGCGTCGTCCCCTTGTCGAGGCAGCAGCAGGACGTGGCCAATCACGCATTCGTCATCCGTGACGACAGAACCGTCACTGTCGAAACGGTTCACGCCGAAATCGTCGTGACTGACCCCAGGGATGTTTCCTTGTACGTCCGCAAGTTCGATGGCTTCGCCTCCGCGGCACTCTCCGGTGACGACATGCGGGCCATGCTCGAAGGAATACGAGACGAGTTCTTGCGCGAACAGGAAAGCACCTAGAACCGCGCACCGCACCCGCCCACCATTGGCTGTCGATGACGAAGACGGTTTCGTGAGGGACGGTGGGCGATGGCTACGCGGGAACCTGAGCGCATTGCACTCGACGACAGGTACGACTACGTGACGTGCGTCGACAACCGCCCCGGCTGCGCTTCCTGCGAAGGCTGGATCCCACCCGACGCGCTCGCGGTGCGGGGGTGGATCGCCCATCAAGAGGGCCCGCCGACCATCGGCTTCTGGCACCCCGAGTGCCCGCGCCCGGAGCGCCCCTGATGCGGGGCGGGCAGGTATCGCCTTGGCCGAGCGGCCGACGCTCTACGGCGCCTGACAGCCTGCCCGGTGGTCACGGGCTGAAGTGGAACTCCATGCGCTCGAAGCCGTCGCCCTCGTCGGTGATGCGGATGTAGCCGCGGGCGTCGGCGTAGTCGCCGGTGCCGCCGGTGATGGCGATGTCGAAGGGGGCCGGCGGCTGGTCCGACGAGGTGCTGAAGGACGCGAGGCCCTGGGCCGCGATCTGGCCGTCGCCGGGGTTGCCGTTCAGGACGAGGTTGCCCAGGCACAGCATGTCGTCGGACGAGGTCCCGGTCCGTACGACCGTGCAGGTCACGCCGTCGCGGCCGACGACGGACCCCGTCTTGCTGAGGTACAGGTCGGAGGCGAAGGTGAAGGCGTCGCCGGGCTCGTACTCCTCCTGCTCGGCGGTCGGGCTGCCGGATTCGGTCGGGCTGCCCGAGCCGGTGGGCCCGTCGCCGTCGGCCGGGGCCTCTTTCGCGTAGAGGGTGAAGTCATCCGGCGCCGCGGCCGCGGACGCGGGGGCGGGGACGCCGAGGGCGACGGCCGCCACGGCGGCCATGTAGGCGCCGAGCACGCCGGTTCTCCTGTAGCTGCGGGACATGTCCTGCCTCCTGGGCGTGACGGACTCCCCCTCACCCCCACCCGGCCCCCGGACCTCCTTCATTCTGCGACGGCATGCGGGCGGGCGCCCGGCGAGCGGTGTGCGGCCGGGCAGGGCGGTGTGCCCGATCTTCCCGTACCGGGGGTGCCCGTTCCTGGCCCGGACCGGCAAGACTGGGCGGATGGACGAGACGACGGAACTTCTGCCTCCCGAGCACGTGGCCGCCTACCTGGCCCGGATCGGCGCCGAGCGGCCCCTGCGGCCCACCGCCGAGGCCCTGCGCGAGCTGCACCTGCGGCACCTGCAGGCGGTGCCGTTCGAGAACCTGTCCATCCACCTCGGCGAGGACGTGTCCCTCGACGCCGGGGCCCTGTTCGACAAGCTGGTGACCGCCCGGCGCGGCGGCTTCTGCTTCGAACTCAACGGCGCCTTCGCGCTGTTGCTGCGCTCCCTGGGCTACCGGGTGGACCTGCTCGCGGCCGAGGTCACCCCGGCCGGCGGCGGTACGACGATTCCGGCCGGGCACCTCGCACTGCGCGTGGAGTCCTGCGAGGGCACGGCCTGGCTGGCGGACGTCGGCTTCGGCGACCACAGCCACTTCCCGCTGGCCTTCGACGACCGCGGCGACCAGAAGGACCCGGGCGGCGTGTTCCGCCTCGCCGACGCCCCCGAGGGCGACCTGGACGTCTTCCAGAACGACGAGGTCCAGTTCCGGCTGGAGCTCCGACCCCGCCCCCTGTCACACTTCCGCTCCGCCGCCTGGTGGCACTGCACCTCCCCCCTGTCCAACTTCACCCGCGGCCCGGTCTGCACCCGCCTCACCCCGGACGGCCGCACCACCCTCACCGGCCGCACCCTCATCACCACCACCCCCGCAGGCCGCACGAAGCAGGTCCTCCACGACACCCCGGCCCTCCTCACGACGTACCAGGACCACTTCGGCGTCGTCCTGGACCGTGCCCCGGTCCCGCTGCTGCCGCGGGACTGACGGCCTCAGTACGCGGCTGCGCCGTGCCGCGGCAGCCCGGCCCAGGTGCGGGTGC